>DCVM01000109.1:0-27046 GCA_002327985.1 Syntrophaceae bacterium UBA2188
GATCCAGATCGAAGAATTCAAGTATCAAATACGATAACGATGACACAGGTCACGACATCATAATACTACCAAATAGTTTCAGAATTTCTACTGAACGATGTCGTGACCATTATTTGTATGAACGATGTCCTGAACGTTGTCACCTAAACATTACAAAGATAGATTTCACTCTAAGGCATATTACATAAATACCTCTCCAGTAATATCCAGTGCAAGGTATTCAACAGCCGTTTGGCTCCGCTCTCCATTTGCAAAGCTCTGATGCCACAGAGGATGCAAACACAAAGAGAATCCGATTTCTCCATCTTCTTCACATTGCTCATCGTTGGATTCGTCAATAACTTCGGCCTTAGATTTTTTACAAATTGATACAAATCAACAAAAACAGGAAAAAGAGGACCTTCTTCGATCTTCCCGGAGGGAGAAGCGAGTCCCTTTCTCACGCCCACCTCCAGGGCATGGGTCCAGGTCGCGAGCCTCTCTTCCTCGATCTCTCTGTGCAACACGTCTAAGATATCGGTGTGGCCGATATTCCATTCCATGATCTCATCAATGAGTTCATCATAAGATCTGGTCTCTTTGCTGACCTGAGGTTCAGGCTGCCCCCTCACCCCTGGCCCGCCCCCTTTAAAAAAATCTATAACTCCCAAAATATTTCCCCTTAAATCTCCCCCCTTAATATCATAAATGGGGAGTGAAAAAATTCCTTCGAATAGAAAGGGTGGGCAAGGATATTGAAAAAATTTTACAGCGTTACCTTATAGCGTTGATTGCCCACAATGATAAACTTTAATTATATTCATTATCTATAAAAGCCTTGTAACCTTTGCCTTCTAAAAGACCGCAATTGTAAAATTTTGAAAATATTCTTGCTCACCCTCTCATCCCAATTTTTTCACTGTTTCATTTTACCAGAGTCAAAAGGCCTGTCAATGGTTTTTATCGATCACTCTGATTTCATAAACAAATCCGCTTGATGATAAAAAAACCATCCACATTTTTTATCTTTCATCCAGATTTCACTTCATAAAAAGCTTGAAGTCTGGGGACCCGAACATGACGTTTAGAATGTTAGATTTTTCCATGTTTAAATCTGAGAATTTATCTCTAACATTTTGCCCCCTCACCCTTCCCCTCTCCCCGCTGGGGAGAGGGAGGGGGTGAGGGGAAATTTCTAATATGTTTGGGTAGTTTTTTATAACAGTTTATTTTCCAAAAGGCTATAGGGTTTGACAGATTCTCCCTCGAAAAAAGATTGACAAGTTAGGCACTGCTAATATAATACGAATAAGGTATGATTATGAATATTTCCAGCCTCCTTATTGAGAGCGCTGCGCGCAGGCCTAAGCATCCTGCCATTCGTTTTCATGAACGAACCATCACCTATGAAGAACTGAACAGACAGGTAGATCGCTTGTCCCATGCACTCGTTCGTACGGGACTACGCCCTAAGGATGTCTGTGTTCTGATGATGCCCAACTCTATTGACTGGGCCATCGTTTACTATGCATTGGCGAAAGTGGGGGCTGTGGTCCTACCCGTGAACTTCCTTTATAGAGTGGGAGAGCTCGAACACATTTTCAAAGACTCCGGCGCGCGGGCCTTCATCGGCCATAAAGACTACTTGGAACACCCCCGCCAAGTCATGGTGCACCTCACCAAGATGGATCTGCGCATCGCCCAAGGCGTAACGCCGGGCCAGGGATTCATCCCCCTCGAAGAACTCTTTGTTGATGAAGGAACATATCATCCTTTTCCAACTCGCGATGAGGACACCTGGGCCATCATCTACACCAGCGGTACCACGGGTCACCCCAAAGGAGCCATGCTCACCCATTACAATCTTGCAAACAATGCCATGACCGTAGCCAATATGCGTTCAACCGATCCGAATGATGTCGTCTTCGGTGTCCTCCCTCTTTTCCACATCTATGGGCAGACGAGCGCATTTAACTCTTCCATCTATCTGGGGTTGACCATCCGGCTTTGGCCCCACTTCAATGCTGAGGAGTTGTTTCCCGCTATTGAAGAGGAGGAGAGCTCAATCTTGATTGCGGTACCCACCATTTTCAACCGCTTGGTGGAAATAGCCGATGTTCGCCCGCCAAGACGATCCGGGCTCCGGTTCTGTGTCTCAGGGGGCGCCTCTCTCCCAGTGGAAGTGCTTCGCCGATTCGAGGATCGCTTCCATACCACCATCTACGAAGGATATGGGTTGACCGAGTGCTCACCAGTTTGTGTGGAGAACCCATTCGGTCGTCAAACCCGGCCTGGGTCCATTGGCCTTCCCATCCCTGGGTTTGAGACACGTATTGTGAACGATCAGGATGAAGATGTCTCCATTGGAGCCGTGGGAGAGCTCATTATCCGTGGACCCGGTGTGATGAAAGGATACTTCAACCAACCCGAAGCCACTGCAGAAACGCTTCGGGGGGGATGGTTACATACAGGCGATTTAGCCCGTATGGATGAGGATCGATACATCTACATTGTGGATCGAAAAAAGGAAATGATCATCCGGGGAGGGTACAATGTGTACCCACGGGAGATTGAGGAGATCTTTTATACCCATCCGGACGTGGTGGAAGCGGCAGTGGTGGGTGTTCCGCATCTCGATTTGGGAGAAGAAGTGGTCGCAGTGGTCGTGCTTCGTAAAGGGGCCTGTTCTACACCAGAGGAGTTGAAACAGTTCGTCAAAGAACGGGTTGCACCCTATAAATACCCAAGAAGAATCCATCTGGTGAAGGAGCTACCCAAGAGCCATACTGGCAAGATCCTCAAGCGCTCCATCCGATTCGAGGATTAGGGCATTCCTCTTCAAGATCCTCTTCCCAAAAATACAGAAACTTTGGAAAAGGTTTGGAGGTCAACTTGTCCGACCTTTTATGTACCAACTGGGTTATTTAATCATCCGACTGGGAATCCACAGAGCCAAATCAGGAAATAGTATGACGATGAGTAAGCCAATAGCTTGGAGTATTACAAATGGCGCGATGGAACGATAGATCTCGCTCATCGTTGTACCTTCCGGAGCGACGGCCTTCATATAAAATAAATTAAAACCAAATGGCGGTGTGAGGTAAGCCATCTCCATATTGATACAGAAAAGGACACCGAACCATAGCGGGTCGAAACCAAGTATTTGGACGATTGGAAGAAATGCAGGTGTGCAGATCATGATGATGCCTGCAGGGTCGAGGATGCAGCCAAGGACAAAGAAGGTGAGCTGCATGGTTACCAGGGTCGCATAACGGCCGCCAGGTATGGCTGTCATCAGACGGGTGAGGAGGTCTCCGGCTCCCGAGGCCTGATAAATCGCAGTGAAACAGTATGCCCCGATCAATATCCAGATGATCATTCCACTGAGTTTGGCGGTCCGGAGGACAGACTCTTTTAACAAGTCCCAACTCAGCTTGCGGTATACAGCCGCGGAGATGACCGCTCCTAAGACACCAAGTGCCGCTGCCTCCGAGGGAGTGCATACTCCCATGTAGATTCCACCAAGAACCAGAATGATGATGACTATTGGAAGCGCGACAGCTTTAAGAGATGAAACTTTCTCCTGCCAGTTTGCCCTTTCTTCAACAGGAAGGGGTGGACCCAGTCTGGGATTTCTCCAACATCTGATCCCAATATAAAAAATGAACATTCCGGAAAGAACCAAACCTGGAAGGATTCCTCCCATGAATAGCCCACCTATTGAGACTCCAGTTAAAGTGCCATAAAGGATGAAAATCACGCTGGGGGGGATGAGAATGCCAAGTGCTCCTCCGGCAGAAACCGAACCCATCGCCATTTTTTTCTCATAATTGCGCTTAAGCATCTGGGGCAAGGCAATAATACCCATCGAAACCGTCGCGGCACCACTAATTCCTGACATCGCAGCGAAGATGGTACAAATGATCACTGTTCCGATGGCAAGCCCTCCCCCCAACGGCCCCAGCCAGTTATGCATCATTTTATACAAATCCTCAGCCACTCCAGACCTCTCCAGAAGCATTGCCATCAAGACAAATAGAGGAATGGAGATGAGGGTAAACTTACCCATAGCAGCATAACCTTGAGAAGATGCAATCATAAATCCCGAGGGCCCCCAGAGAATCAGACAACCGACCATCCCTACTCCACCCAGAACAAAGGCAAGAGGAAGCCCTAATGCCAGATAGAGGAAAAGGCAACCGAATAGGATCAGGGTAACCAGGAGGGTCGTCTCAATCAATTTTTTTCCCCGTAATGACGGTATAGATATTTCGAATGTATCCCGCTAACCCCTGAAGAAAAAGGAGGGAACCGCCTACTGCCAAAGACAATTTGATAGGATAGATCGGGCAACCAAAAGCAGTAGATTCGCTCTCTCGTATCATTAAGGAATCCAAGCCCCGTATCCACCCTGTCCAAACGAGCGCGCCACACCAGAGAAAGAAAATCAACCAACTGAACAAGTTCACCCCTGCTTTTGTCCGAAATGAGAATCGTGAGTAGAGGATATCCACGTTCACATGCCCCCCTGTCACCAGGGTATAGGCTCCTAACAGAGCAACATATATTCCATAAAGAGCCAGGGATATTTCAAAAGCCCAGGTGGTAGGTTTGGCAAATATATACCGAGCAGTAATTTCGAAAAGAATGACCCCCGTGATAATAAGAATGAGGAAACTGGTAATCTTCCCAGTCCAATCACTAATGCTATCTATCACTTTGAGCACGTTTTTCATTCTAATTGCCCATGGGTGTTAGGTCACTTACAAGCTATCAAAATGGTCAACAGGTAACGGTAAGGGTTAGGAGGCCCGTATCGTTAAATTGGGATTAACGTTTACCGTTGTCGAGGCTTGTATCGAAGCTCGTATTTGGATGCTGGATACTCGAGCTTCAAGTTTCGGGTTTCTTGCTTCGATACGAGCATCGTCACCGCAAACCTTTTTATAACCGTTTGGCCGGATGGAGGAAACGGGCATCGTTACCGTTGCCTTTATACGAATCCCTTATTTTCTATCTAATCGGCTCACAAACAAAGGAAGGGGGTTTTCCCTCCTTCCTTTAGGCATCAATCGATGTATCCCAGCTCCTTAAGGAACTCCTTCATTTTTCCTATCCAATCTGCGTTCGAAGGTGACAGAGTACCTGTCTCATCCCATATTTTAATGGCGGCCTGTTGCAGCATTCTCTGAGCCTCTTTATCAAGCCAGGATACCTGAACTCCATATTTTTTCTTCATCGTTTCAAGCGCTCTTACCTCTTCTTGAATATACTCATTGCTACGCCGCCAACAGCGTTCTTTAAAAGCAAGATAAACTATTTTCTGAAGGTCTGCCGGCAGTTCATCCCAGGCCTTTTTGCTGACCATAACGAGATCGGTGGCAGAGTAAGCAAGGTTTGGCTGTATATAGTATTTAGCCGGCTCGCACAACTTCATGGTGAGAGCACCTGCAGCAGCCCCCCAGTGGGCGGCATCGATCACACCTGTTGAAAGGGCGGTGTATATCTCCTCCCCTGGAACAAGGACTGGAGATACTCCTACCATCTTAAGCATATCGGCGATCTTCCCAGAAGATCTTACCTTCAATCCTTTCAGGTCAGGCAGTGTTTTAACCGGTTTTTTGCAGACCATTGCAGTGGGAAAAATCTTCTCCGTCCAATACACAATCCCTTTTTCAAGATGCTCTTTCCTCAAGGCGTCCTCAAAACCCATATGGAAGTGGAAGTACTCAGCCTCCCACAATTCCCTGAATCCTAACGGACATTGGCCTGCCACAGCGGTTAACGGTACATGGCTTATCCAGTAAGTGCTCCCCGTACCTCCCTGGATGGTATTCTTTGCCCAAGCATCGAATAAATCCTTTGTGGGAACAAAAGTCCCCGCAGGATGAACCTCAATGAACAGTTGACCATCGGTGAGCGCTCTGACCTCCCCCTCCATGAATTTCTTGAAGGGTGCATAGGAAGCGCTGGCGGCAGGCCAATGGGTTTGAAATCTCCACTTGAAAACTTTCGCCTCCACCGGCTCTCCCATGATTAAGAAAAAAGCCCCAAAGAAGATAATAAGCGCTACGTAGGTTACCTCTCTCCGTTTCATTAACTTTTCCATCTTTCTCCTCCTTTCATCGTTTCTTCAATAATTTGTTTCACCTGAAAAATCTTTGTCCTTCGTTTTATTCCCTACCCGCTCCATTATATTAGATTTCCCACTTTTTAGGGTTAGTTAAGAACAAAAAAAAATATTTGTCAACATAAAAATATCACAAAAAGAGTTGACAACCTATACCTAAATAAGGTATTAGTTACTCGCTATCGTGTTGAGTTTCAAAGAATTTTAAATTCGACAAGGATTTAGATTAATTAATATTTCAAGCTTATAATTCTTCATGGATATAAAGCGAAATTATTACGAAGATATTGAACTCTTTAAAAGTAACACGATCCTCGTTTGGTCCATCCTTTTCCTCATCTTCTTAGCATTCTTGCCCTGGCTTATTACAACGTATCGCCCCTTAGGATTATCCATCTACATTGTCAACCTCATCACCATCCATGCCATTGTGGCTATCGGTTTGAATATCCTTGTCGGATACACAGGCCAGATATCGATGGGTCACGCCGGGTTCTTTGCTCTCGGAGCCTTTACAGCTGTCATCCTCATTGTAAGGTGGAGCTTCCCTCTTTGGATTGCTCTTCCCATTGCAGGGTTTGTCTCATCCGCCTTTGGATTCATTTTGGGACTTCCAGCTCTTCGTCTAAAGGGCCCCTATCTCGCCATCGCTACCCTTGGTTTCGGAATGACGATCACCACGATTATCAAGCATATGGAATTTTTTGGGGGAAGGATGGGACTTCAAGCCCCAAAACTTTATCTCTTTGGAACTCCGATGAAAGATATTCATTATTATTACGTGATCATGATCATCGCCGTTCTGATGACCATTGGTGCAGTGAAGTTGATCAAGACAAGGGTGGGACGGGCCTTTATCGCCATCCGGGATAGCGATATTGCGGCAGAGGCGATGGGAGTCAACCTTACCTATTATAAGACCCTCGCTTTCGCAGTAAGCGCTTTTTACACCGGTGTCGCAGGGGGACTCTATGCCTTTATTCTCGGGTTTATCAATCCTGAGAGTTTTCATCTCATCATGTCGATCACCTTCCTGGCGATGGTCGTCGTGGGAGGGCTTGGATCCATAATGGGCTCCATCGCTGGAGCCGCCCTCATGACCTTTCTCGACATTAAACTTCAGGCCATTCAGGACATCCCAGCGATCGGACCTGCATTGGTCATCTTTTCAGAGAAATATATGAGCATCGCTGGGATTTCTAATGTTGCTGTCATTGTTTATGGATTAATTATGATTTTGATTGTTCTCTTTGAGCCCTTAGGAATATTTGGATTCTGGATTCGAAACAAGCGCTACTGGAAGACATGGCCCTTTTAAGAACTAATGGAATAGTGGAATAGTGGAACGATGGAAAAAACAAAAAACATTGCGACAAAAGCGAATTTAAACCCAACATTCCATCATTCCATTCTTCCAGCATTCCAATTAAGGTATTTAGGGGAAGAAATATGTTTGGTCAGTTGATTGTGAGTGGTTTGGCGGTGGGAGCATGTTATGCCCTGCTGGCTATCGCCATGGTCATTATCTACAAAAGCTCTGAGGTTCTTAACTTCGCTCAGGGAGAAATGGCCATGGTCAGTACGTTTGTGGCCTTTATGCTTCTTGACGCTTACCATGTTCCTTTTCCGTGGGCGGCTGCCCTCACCTTTTTATTTGCTATCCTTTTAGGCATTTTCTTTGAAATTGTCTTTTTGAGGCAAGCCAAAGATCCAACAGTAATAGGACTCATCATCATCACCCTCGGTTTCGAAATGGTTCTGATGGGATTTGCCGGGTGGAAATGGGGGCCGGATCAAAGGTCATTCCCCTTTCCAATTTCAAATATAGAGGCCTACAATTTTTATGGTCTCATTATCAGCAAGATCAACTTCTGGACTATTTTAATCACTCTCGTTCTGATGTTTATTCTCTTCCTGTTTTTCCGCTACACCAAATTGGGGATTGCCATGAGGGCGACTCAACAGAACCAACTGGCCGCTCGGGTCATGGGAATCCGTACCAAATGGATTCTTTCCTTCACCTGGGCCATCAGTTCCATTGTTGGGGCAGTGGCTGGAATGCTTATCGCAGCTCTGGGCATACTTGATCCTCCCATGATGATGGACCCTCTTCTAAAGGGATTTGCCTCCGCAGTCTTAGGAGGAATGACAAGTTTGCCTGGCACGGCGGTCGGTGGGGCAATGTTAGGGATCATCGAAAATTTATTTGGAGGATATGTTTCTTTAGCCTTTAAATCCGCCGTGGCTTTTATCATCATTATATTAATGCTGTGCATCAAACCAAGTGGACTGTTAGCAAAGCATTATGTCAAGAAAGTTTAGAGTTATGAGTGAAGAGTTATCCCATTAGAAATCTAAAAAAGGAGGAAAAAAATGTTGAAGAAAAATTTAACTTTTATCGGAGTGTTGATGGTAATGGTTTTTTTAATTGCAGCGCCAGCCACAGCTCAAAAGGTTCGTGGCGTCACCGATACGGAGATTCTCGTTGGTCAATGGGGGCCACAGACGGGACCGGCTGCTCCGTGGGGCGCCGTGGCCAGGGGAACAGACCTATTGTTTAAGATCATTAACGAAGAGGGTGGAATTCACGGAAGAAAATTTAAATATTATCTTCGTGACGACTCTTACCAGCCAGCTAAAACAAAAGCCATTGCAAAAGAATTTGTAGAACAAATTGGCGTATTTGCTGTAGTAGGAGGGATAGGTGTTGCCACAGGTATGACCGCAAGAGATTATCTTATGGAAAACAAAGTTCCTTGGTATGCTCCAATTACAGGGGTTTATGAGTGGATTTCCCCCATTCAAAAATACCTGTTCGCCCAGTATCCTCTCTATGATGACGAGGCATTTAACTTGACAGGCTATCTTCACGAAAAGTTAGGATATAAAAAAATCGCCATGTTCTATCAGAACGATGACTATGGAAAACAGGGAGCTCAAGGGGTAGAGCGGTATCTTTTGAGAAAAAAGATCAGCCTCGTTGCTAAGGTTTCGGCCGAAATGACAGATAGGGATTTGAGCACTCATGCTCTGAAGCTTAAAAATTCCGGTGCTGAAGCCGTCATCATGTGGACAATGCCTACTCATGCAGCTTTGATTTTAGCGGAAAGCGCTAAAATCGGCTTCAAACCCCAATGGGCCACCAGCAATACCCTTTCTGATTCAGCCCTCATGATGCAAATCACGAAGGGTTTATGGGCTGGAATGATAAATTCTTTCGCTCTCGAATTACCGGACTCCAATCTTCCATTGATGGTGAAGTATAGAGAATGGCATAAAAAATTAGCGCCTCAGGAGAGATGGGGTACGTTCTATTATGCAGGGATCGCCTTTGCCGAACCATTTGTTGAAGGAGTAAGAAGAGCTGGAAGAGATTTAACAGCGGATAACTGGGTGAAAGCCATGGAAACTTTGAAAGATTGGAAGGGAATTAGTTCACCCATTACCTTTACCAACCCCATGGATAGACAGGGAGGCAAACACGTATTCTATGGCAAGGTCAAACCAGATGGGAATATTGAAAGGCTCACGGACTGGATAAGAATCACAAAATAATAATCAGTGCAAATTGCAAAATTAGCAGTGATCAATGATCAATTAAATAGGTGATTGGTGTTGGTGAATCAAAAAATAGTCACCAACACCGACCACCAACTTAGGTGTGTTCTTTTAGACTGCTAACTTTACATTGTTAACTTTTCAATGCTAATTGATCATTCTTATTTATGGACTCTATCCTCAAAACAGAAAACCTGACGATCTCTTTTGGCGGCATCAAAGCGCTGAACAACGTAAGCTTTGAAGTGGAGAAAGGGGCCATCTATTCCATCATCGGACCCAATGGGGCCGGGAAGACCACCATCTTCAATTGCATCAGCGGAATTTATCAACCTAATTCTGGAAAGCTCTTCTTCAAAGGAGAGGACATTACCTATTTGAAACCTTACCAGGTGGCAAAAAAAGGAATTGCCAGGACATTTCAGAACATTGAACTCTTCTCTCACATGTCCACCATGGATAACCTCATGCTCGGTCGTCACCTTCACATGAAGACAGGGGTCTGGAGGGGAGCCACATTCCTTTACAAGGGCTCCAAGGCAGCTAACGAAGAGATTTTGAACAGAGAAAAGGTGGAAGAAGTCATCGACTTTCTTGAGCTTCAGGCCGCAAGAAATCAGTTTGTAATCAATCTACCCTACGGAACTCGAAAACTGGTGGAGCTCGGTCGCGCCTTAGCTTTGGAGCCAGAAGTCATCCTTCTTGACGAACCTTCGGCCGGAATGAACATGGAAGAAAAAGGGGATTTAATGTTCTCGATTCAGGATATTCGGGACGATCTTGGCATCACGGTTCTCCTTGTGGAACATGACATGAACCTGATCATGGACATTTCTGACAGAATCCTAGCCTTGAATTTCGGAGAGAGAATCGCAGAAGGCTTACCGGAAGAGATTCAAAAGCACCCAGAGGTTCTTAAGGCTTATCTGGGTGAGGAGGAAAAGGTTGCTTAGAAA
Organism: Syntrophaceae bacterium UBA2188; assembly: GCA_002327985.1. Lineage (GTDB taxonomy): Bacteria > Desulfobacterota > BSN033 > BSN033 > UBA1163 > UBA1163. The sequence goes on from DCVM01000109.1 coordinate 10,624, forward strand.
AAAGAACGTGACTAACGTTTGTCGTTGTCGAAGCTCGTATCGATGCTCGTCTATTGATGCTGGAAATTCGAGCTTCTTTCTGTACCAGCCTCTTGCTTCGATACGAGCATCGTCACCCATAACCGTTGGCCGATCTATCCAGACGGGCTTCGTAGCCTTAACCCATAAACATGCATTAATATTTTAGTCGATCATAGGTGAAAAGTTGCTTAAAGTTAAAAATATAGAGACGCTCTATGGGTTAATTATGGCGATTAGAGGAGTTTCCTTGGAAGTCCAGGAAGGTCAGATCGCCGCCATCCTGGGAGCCAATGGCGCGGGGAAAACCACGATTCTGAAGACCATTATGGGACTTCTGGAGGATCAACCTGACAAAGGAACTATTGAATTTCTCGAAAAAAGGATTGATGGAAAGGACGCAGAGGAAATTGTTCACCTGGGAATTTCCTATGTGCCGGAGGGGAGAGAAGTCTTTCCAGAATTAAGTGTCGATGAAAATCTGAAGATGGGAGCCTATACCCGGAAGGATAAAAAAGGGGTGAAGGAAGATTTCGAGCGGGTGATCACCCACTTTCCTATTCTCAGTCAGAGGAAAAATCAGTGGGCGGGTACGCTAAGCGGAGGAGAGCAGCAAATGCTCGCCATTGGCAGGGCGCTGATGACCCGGCCAAAACTTTTGATGATGGATGAGCCCTCACTGGGATTGTCTCCCATCCTGGTTCAGGAAATCTTCAGAATCATCAAAACGATCAATGCGGAAGGGACAACCATCCTTCTCGTTGAGCAAAATGCAAAGATGGCTTTGAAGATCTCGAGTTACGCCTTTGTGCTCGAAAATGGGAGAATTGTCGCCGCCAATATCCCTGATGTCCTTTTAGAAGATGAGGATGTGAAAGAATTCTACCTGGGTATTCGATCAGAGGAATCGATGAAAGGATACCAGAGGTGGAAAAAGAAGAAACGCTGGCGTTAAATGTAGGGAACGCATATATGCGTTCCCTACGTCATCCTTCTGGTTAGGGGAGGCTGAAGTCGCTCCCACCCCGTTTGAGTGAGGGGTAACATGGAACCCTCACAATTTCATTCAAATCTTCTTATTTTTTTGATATCATACCAAAAACTTTGATTCCTCCCTCCCGATAAATCATTCACCTTGAAGAAAGGAGAGCGAAAAATGATTCAACGAACCTTCGTCCCCATTTGTTCATTCGTTCTTATCATACTTTCCATCACCCTCCCGGTCTCAGCCCAACAGGTTCGCGGTGTGACCGACACGGAAATACTCGTTGGTCAATGGGGACCCCAGACTGGACCCGCGGCACCCTGGGGTGCTGTTGCCCGAGGAACGGATCTGTTCTTTAAAATCATTAATGAAGAGGGAGGCATTCACGGAAGAAAATTTAAATATTATCTTCGTGACGACTCCTACCAGCCAGCTAAAACAAAAGCCATTGCAAAAGAATTTGTAGAGCAGATCGGTGTCTTTGCCGTGGTTGCAGGAGTAGGTGTGGCCACGGGGATGACGGCTCGAGATTACTTGATGGAAAACAAGATGCCTTGGTACGGACCGGTCACCGGAGTTTATAACTGGATTCAACCTTTTCAAAAATATTTATTTGCCCTGTATCCTCTCTTTGATGATGAAGCCTATAATCTGACAGGATACCTTTATGAAAAATTGGGTTATAAGAAGATTGGTCTGTTCTATCAAAACGATGATTACGGCAAACAGGGAACAATAGGGGTAGAGCGGTATCTCAAAGATAAGGAGATCGATCTGGTCGCCAAGGTTTCGGCCGAAGTCACGGATCGGGATCTGGGCACCCATGCTCTCAAGCTGAAGAAATCTGGCGCCCAAGCAGTGATTATGCTGACAATGCCTACCCATGCGGCTTTGATTTTGAGCGAAACAGCTAAGATTGGTTTTAAGCCCCAATGGGCCACCAGCAATACTCTTTCCGATTCAGCCTTAATGATGCAAATTACAAAGGGGTTATGGGTTGGGATGATCAATTCGTTCTTTTCGGAATTACCCGATTCGAACCATCCCTTAATGGTAAAATACCGGGAAGCGCATAAGAAATTAGCCCCTCAGGAGAGATGGGGACTCTTTTACTATGCAGGGATTGGCTTTGCCGAACCCTTTGTTGAAGGGGTGAGGAGAGCGGGAAGGAATTTAACACCCGACTCTTGGGTGAAGGCCATGGAGACCTTGAAGGATTGGCAGGGTATCGGTGTCCCTGTCACTTATGGTCCCATGGAGAGGCAGGGAGGAAAACACGTCTTTTACGGGAAGGTCCGCCCGGATGGGAGCTGTGAGAGGCTCACCGATTGGATCAAAATCACCAAATAATCGTCACCTTCGAACCATTAAAATACTACTTGTGTTTGGGCTACGGTTACGAAGCCAGTTTCAGTTATTGGTAACGGTTACAAAAACTGGGTTTCCGGTGACGATGCTGGTATCGAAGCAGGAATCTCGAAACTTGAAGCTCGAGTATCCAGCATCGACATACGAGCCTCGATACGAGCCTCTACAACGACAAACGTCAATTTCAATTTAACGATACGGGCATCTTAGCCCTGGCCGTATAACGAATGACTTATTTTCTTGGATATTTGTTTATTATTTGGTGCTTGATTTATTACCCTCCTGACTTATACATCTTCTCAATAATATCTTTATAGGTCTCATTGATAAACTTCCGCTTCACCTTCATGGTGGGTGTTACCTCACCATCTTCCTCATAAAGTCTTTTTGGGATAATGGTAAATTTTTTAACCTGCTCCACTTGGGCAAGCGTCTTGTTCACCCGATCCACTTCTTTTTGAATCAGTTGTTTAATTTCCGGAGCCTGTGTGAGGCTGGAATAAGTTCCGAATTGGATTTTATTATCCTGAGCATATTTGATCACCGTTTCTTCGTCGATGGCGATGAGGGCAGCAAGAAATTTCTTCCGATCCCCAATCACGATGGCATCATTGATATAAGGGCTGAACTTGAGTTGATTCTCAATATTCTGAGGAGCAATGTTTTTCCCACCTGCCGTAATGATCAAATCCTTCTTCCGATCGGTGATCTTTAAGAATCCGTCCTCGTCCAGTTCTCCCACGTCACCTGAATAAAGCCAACCGTCTTTGAGCGTCTCTGCCGTGGCTTCAGGGTTCTTAAAATAACCTTTGAACACGCCAGGACCTTTTACCAGGATCTCACCATCCGGAGCAATCTTCACATCCACCCCTGGCAGGGGTTGTCCAACCCGACCAATCTTAAGTCGGCCCTTGCGGCTAACCGTGGTGACACCCGTACCCTCTGTCTGACCATATCCCTCGATGAGTGGAAGGCCTAAGGCATTGAAGAATTTCAGGACATCGGGTGAAATGGGAGCTGCTCCGGAATAGGCGACCCGCACACGGTCAAATCCCAGCCGCTCCTTGAGCTTCCGAAAAACCGCCAAATAAGCGGCTGAGTAAGCCAATTTTAAGTAGGGAGGAATAGGCTTAAAATTCAATTTTAACCCAGCATATTTCATTCCAATCCCCATACATGCTTTAAAGACTTGACGCTTAAACCAGGTGGCATCCGACATCCGAATCATAATGCCGGAAGCGTATTTTTCCCAGATTCGAGGGACGCCACAGGTGACGGTTGGAGAAACTTCTTTCATATTATCCATCACCGTATCCGGACTCTCGATGAAATTGCAGACCGTCCCGAAACGGACATTGACCATCACTGTGAAGAGTTGTTCGAAGATATGACACAAAGGCAGGTAAGAAAGGGTCTCATCCCCATCTTTGATGGGATTGGCATTGACCATGGCCTCACTCATATAGAGAAGATTGCTATGAGTAAGCATCGCCCCCTTGGGAGGGCCTGTCGTCCCGGAGGTGTAAATGAGGACGGCTAAATCATCAAGCTTGACTTCATACACGCGTTGCTCAAAGAGCCCTGGATTTTTTGCATCAAACTCTTTTCCAAGCTTTAACAGGTCATCAAAGCTCATCAATAGGGGGTCTTTGTAACGTTTCAAACCCTCCATCTCGATGACAATGACCTTTTCCAGAGTAGGAGTGTCTTTTCTGAACTTAAGAGTCTTATCGAATTGCTCTTCATTTTCTGCAATATAGAATCTCGATCCAGAGTTCTGGACAATATATCCACATTGCTCCGCCGCATTCGTTGTATAAACGCCTGCAGTGACTCCTCCGGCAGACATAATTCCAAAATCAGAATAGACCCACTCCGGTCGGTTCTCACTGATGATGGAAACGCACTCTCCTTTCTTGAGGCCAAGGCTGATGAGCCCCATGGCGACCTGCCTCACCTTTTCTCCATACTGAGCCCAGGTGACATCGTGCCAAATCCCATAATCTTTGTGTCGCAAGGCCACTCGATTGGGTTCCTCTTTGACATGTTTCTGAAAATAAGTGAGAAGGGTTTCGTTACTCATAGCTTTCTCTCCTGATATATAAAACTCGTTTCTATGGAAACCTTTATAGGATATCACCCTTGAGCCTTTAGGGCAAGTATTGATTTTCTCGTGAGAGCTCAGGTTCTTCTTCACCTTTCTAAATGATCTGATAAAAAGATTCTTCGAACCCGGGCTTCCCTTCAAATCTCTTCATGAAAAATCTGGCATCCATGTCCATATTCTCAAAGAAGGTTGGGCTCACATCAATGCCTGCCTGCTGAAGGGCTTTCATGGCTTCCTTCAAATCTGGAGGGCACCCTTTTACAGCAATCATCTCCTGGATATCGGCATTGTTTTTGTTGGCTTGAACCATACACTTTCCGATCAGGATGGTCTTCTTTTTTCCGGGGGTGGGTTTCATAATCTTTCCGGTCAGTATTTCCACATCATCCCAGGGTTTTTCTCTCCATGCATCGGCAATCGCCCTGAGAAGTATTGTCGTGAACCCTGAGCAATAGGTGCATATCGTATGATCATACTTCCGATAGGAAAGGCCTTTAATTCCCAATTTTTCAAAGGGCTTGGGGAGGTTTCCGTCGTCCGTGTAGGGAAAGGCATATTCGTGGCGGGAAGTGACAGCCTCGATTCTTTCTCCCACCACCTCCACATCCGATAAATCAATGGGCCTCCCAAAATCCTTGGCTGCATGGACCAGATGGGGAACCTCATGTGGATCGTATCCCAGGACTTTTGCTCCCACCTTATCGGCGGAGAAGATGTCAGAGGACGCGATCAGAATATTGCTCCTCCTGAGCTTTCCTTCAAAATAAGGTCCCCTCTCCGTGGTGTAGATCCCATCGAGAAGGGTGAAACAAGGAGGAATTCTGTTCGCCAGCCTGGCGATCATATAATTTAAATCCTTTTTCGGATTCGGGCTGTGACATTTCTTTCGTGAAGGGACATCGATCAGACCCTTGAGATTCTTTATCCCAAGGCTGACAACGGCTTGGGAGTGTGTCTTGAGAACAGGGAGGTCGACCAAGAAGTCACTCTGGAGGATATCTTCATTGAAGTTGAGCACGACGCCAGCCCCCAGGTCAATCTTCTTAAAAGGTCTTTCAAAAACATTGAGGACTTTTACACCGTAACGCTTTTTTAAAACATTGTAACCGAGGCTCTCGAAGGCATGAGCATGGGTCTCCGGATCCCTTGGATCATAGGTTGCAATCCCTTCCAAAATGGTGATCTCATCAATCCCACGCTCTTTGAGAAGGATCACCATGTCTTCGACAACACGGGATGTTGTCAGCACTCCCCATTTTGGGAAAGGGATGTGACGGGTCCAAAAGACAATGTTGGGTTTAATGGAAACCTTTGCTTTTTTGGGTAAATGGTCCAGACCATGAGATAAATCAACTGCCTTGCGAACCGATTCCAGAGGGTTCTCGAAACGCACAATTGCAACAATTCGTTTTTCCATGCCCAACCCTTCTATCCATTTAAGTCGATACGAATTGTAACGAAATTAAAATCCCATGAAGTATAATGTGTCAAGTGAACTACCCCGCAGCAAGCTGCGGGGCATCAAATTCTCTAAAAAACTTTCCTCCCCCTTGATGGGGGAGGATTAAGGTGGGGGTGATGATAAGATCATTTCCCCCTCACCCTAACCCTCTCCCCCCAGGGGAGAGGGAGGCCATTCATCCCCCCAGCAGAGCTGAGGGGTATTCTGGCATATTTTTATAAAAATCAGAGGTCTATAAGAAGATATTTTTATTTAGCTATTACGCTTTCTGGAAGCCTATGGGTGAGGATTTCCACTGCCTCCTCGACCATCTCCTCAAGCACCTGTTGGGCAGGTTTGATGCCTTTGATGAGCCCTGAGACCTGACCGGCAAGGCCACCGACGTAATCGTCTTTTTCTCCATTGATAAAACTGTGCAAGAGAGCCGAAGAGACCAAAACCTGGGTGGGAAAAGGAAGCGGCTCCAAACCCGAACCATCCCAGAGATCATGGAATCTGTTATAGCTTGCCCGGAGGGTCTTTCCTGTATAAGCCTTGCTCACCCGAGTATCTTCATCTGTAGAATCGATGATCCGATTTTTGTTGACCGGGAGAGCCCCTGCTTCATTCGTGGCCAAAAAGCGGGTCCCCACCCACGCCCCGATGCAACCCATGGCTAGGGCGGCAGCCAGTCCCCGGCCGTCTCCGATGCCACCGGCTGCCAAGACAGGGACCGGGTAGGCGGCATCGATAGCCTGGGGAAGTAAAGCCATCGTTCCAATCCGGCCTGTGTGCCCTCCCCCTTCATACCCTTGAGCGACTAAAAGGTCGATTCCGGATTGGGCCATTCTGCGGGCATTTTTTGCGTTCCCTGTGATCCCAAGGACTTTCATTCCTACCGCATGAGCTTGTGCTACCATGAATCCAGGATTCCCCAGGCCAGCGCAAAAGAGTGGAACTCTTTCCTCGATGCACACTTGAACTGCTTCTTGGGGACGCATCGTTGTTGTATCCATCTTCACCACGATCTCAACATCCGGAAGTTGAAGCTCTTCTTTCACTTTCTTAATCCAGTCCTGATGCGGTTTGGGAAGAGACTTCAGCATCATGCTTAAAGGCAGCTCTTTAAGCCCCTTCTGGCCTAATCCTCCTCCGAGGTCAAGCTTCTGGGGTAAGAGGAGATCCACTCCGAAGGGCTTCTTTGTTTTTGCTTTGATCTCCCGGATAGCCTCCTGTAACTTTTCTACCGTAAAACCGCTCCCGCCCAGAACTCCCAAGCCTCCGGCCTCGGAAACAGCCACCACCAACTCCACAGGAGCCCCTGTGGTTTCGCCAATCAGTGTCGGTCCCATTCCGGCACATATAATGGGATACTCGATTCCGAGCATGTCGCAAAGCTTTGTATGCAACGTTCGCCTGACCATAAGATTTCTCCTTTACCCCGTTAGAAAACCTCAGCATTTATGCTGGGAATGGTGGAAATATAAAACATCGGCCCTTTATTGGGGGCGGGATCAAAGTCCTGCCCTTTCTAACGGGGTTTACTATTGATTCTCCATTTTGGTTAAATGCTCAATGCTGAGGGGCAATGTCTAAACGCTGATCCCTCCTTTTTAGAGATTCCAGGCAGCGCGAGCCCCTTCCTCTGTCGCTTCGATAATTCTTCGTGGCTCGAGGGAATCACCGATGATAAAATGACGGATCTTTTTTGCCTGTAAGATTTCTTTGAGTTCATTACGGGGTTTAAGTCCAACAGCAATGATGACTTGGTCCACAGGGGAAAGGTCCTCTTCTCCACCTTCCATAAGAAGCGTTACAGAAGAATCATCGATCTTCTTTACAGAGGTGTTAAAAAGAAGTCGGCATTTAGCCTCTTTGAGCCGTTTGTGCAACATGTAGCCATGTGAGGTGATTTTGAGAACCGGCGACCGTTTAAGGACTTCGACCAGGGTGACCTGAGCTCCTCTCTGACCTATGTAATCCGCTGTTTCCATGCCAACCAATCCGCCGCCAATCACAACCACATGTCTCCCGGGCGCAACCTCACCTCCCAGAACCCGCCAAGCATCACAGACCAAAGGAAGGTCAATCCCTGGAATGTCAGGTCTGATCTGCTCTCCTCCGCTGGCCAAAATCACCACCTCCGGTTTCCCTTCGGAAATCATGTCTCCCGTCACTTCAGTGTCTGTTCGTAGAATGACCCCCTTCTTTTTAGCTTGAGCAATAAGCCAGGAGGCCCAATTTCCATATTGATCTTTAAAGGGCGCCTTGCTTGCAAGACGTAGCTGCCCCCCCATTTCTGTTTCTTTCTCGAAGAGGGTCACCTGATGGCCCAAACGGGCGGCTTCATACGCTGCAGTGAGGCCCCCTGGACCAGATCCCACGACCCATACCTGACGGCGGACACCTGCTGGTGCTTGGGGATAAATGATTTCCTGCCCGGTCTCAGGATTGATAGCGCAACGTATTTTTCCTTCCCCTAACATCAGGCGCTCGATGCATCCTTGATTGCAGGCAATACATTTGAGGGTATCTTCAGGACGACCCTCCCGAGCCTTGATTAAAAAATCCGGATCCGCTAAGAATTGGCGGCCAAAGGCTACAAGGTCTGCTTCCCCACGAGCAATCACTTCATTCGCCAAAGAAGGCTCTGTGAATCGGCCAACGGCAATCACTGGAAGGCCCACTTCCTCCTTTAACTTTTTAGCCCGCCAGACATTAAACCCTGGTTGAAACTCAAAAGGGGCGCTCGTAATCCCACCCGGACTTCCGTGCGTACCAAGAGAGGCATGGAGGATATCGGCCCCGGCTTGAACAAAACTCGGAAGGATGGGTCGGATATCCTCAAAGGTATAGCCGCCTTCGATGCACTCTTCGACAGAAAGGCGGAGGGAGATGGGAAAATCCGGGCCCACTGCTTTGCGAACCTCCTGCAATACTTCAATGATGAACCGGCTGCGGTTGCTGAGACTGCCTCCATACTCATCTTCGCGTTTGTTGGAAAGAGTTGATAGAAACTGTGTTAGCAAGTATCCATGAGCTCCATGAACCTCCACCGCGTCGAAGCCAGCTTCTACTCCCCGGCGGGCAGCGGTGCCAAAAGCGGTGATGATTTCTTGAATCTCTTCGCGGGTGATTTCCCGCGGAGTCAGGCCGAAAACCAGAGATCGGATGGCGGAGGGGGCAATGGCTTTCTTTTCTCGAAGAAGATAAATACTTTCCCGTCCAGCATGATGGAGTTGCAGGGCCACTTTGCCCCCGGCCGCATGCACAGCGCCGGCAATTTTTCCCAAGCCAGGAATAAACTGGTCATGAAACGCCCCTAATTCATTCGGGATGGCCGAACCGCTCGGATGGACAGAGGTAATTTCAGTGATGATCAGACCAGCCCCGCCCCTCGCCCGGCGTTTGATATAAGCGAGATTCGCTCCGCTCACCGTACCGTCCGTATTCCCGAGATTGGTCCCCATGGGAGGCATAACCGCCCGATTGAGCAATTCCAACGATTTTATCTTGAAAGGCGAAAAAAGGGAGGGCAAGAGGTTCATGGTTTCTCCTTTTCTGCTGATGGCTCAAAACATAGATGTTTCTTTAACCTTGCCCAAACCATAACGGGCAAAAAGGACATTGTCAATGATTCTGGTTTTATAACCTCTAATAAAATTACCTGACCCCAATTCTCTTTCTCTTATAGAATAACTACTCAGTTGTGGGTAAAAGGAATAACACCTCTTTCTCCACTACTTCTGTAATCAATTTTATGAAGGTTCTACCCAAAGGTATAGACTTCGAATAAGCGTCAATCCGAAGCCTATTTTTTGACTTGACAGGGAGTTTTTTATGATCTATTAGTTTTTTATCTTGATAAGAATTCAAAGTTTGGCATAGCAACTTTATTAATGGAAAAAAAGGAGGTCCTATGAAACATACATCGAGAGATTATCTAATCGGTGTCTTGATGCTCACGTTGGCTGTCGTTCTTTTATTCGGGTGTGCAACAAAAAGTAAAACGACTCAACCTGAAGGCACGGTCGAGCAAGCCAAACCCGCCCCAGAACCTATAGCGAAATCTCCGGAAGCGACTCCGCCTCCTCCACCCCCAGCATCCCCTTCCCCTAAACCGTCTTCTCCCCCTCAACCGTCTCCTCCACCCCAACCATCTCCTCCGCCTTCCAAAACCCCTGAAGTGACCCAACCCCCTGCTCAACGGACAACAGAGATCGTGCTGGCCTCTGTGAATCTGCGTAAGGAGCCAAGTATAAAGGCCAAGATTGTCAGGGTATTGAAAAAAGGAGCCAAGCTAATCGTTCTCGAAGAAAAGTTAGGTTGGTTGCGTGTCCAGCTTGAAGATGGAGCAGAGGGATGGGTGGGTAAATCAATGACCTCTGAGGGGGCCCGATAAAAAGACCCATAGTCATCAGCAAGAAACATTACGCGAGCAGCTTCAAGATATTTTTTAAACCACGATGACACACTCTCTTGAGGGGGAGGGTGGGGGTAACTTTTAAGCCTCTTATTTAAGCAATCCAGTGTTCGATGGGAGTTGTCAGAAACTCCTCTACTGGGATTCCACCGGTCCCCGCAAGCAGTGGGCGCTTCATGTTGAAGGTTTTGCAAAAGGCTGCCATTCCGGGAAGCCCCTCTCTCTTGCGGCCTGTCTTCACCTCAATGGCGACTATACTATTCCTGGCGTGCAGGAATATCAACGGCTTCTCTAAGCTGATGGGCAATGGTTGCTTTTCCTACCTGCCTTGGCCCGGATAAGACCTGGATGAATCGGCGAGGTTCTTGGATGCACCCAAACAGCATATGAAATACCGCTCTCTTAAACATCCTCCCCTCCTCTAAAGATTAGACGATTTACTCAATGTCCTGAGTATTATTACTCAATATTTTGAGTAAATTAGGGAAAAAAAAATTTTTTGATGTGGTCAGCATCTGTGTAATTGGCCTCTAATTGGTGTAATCAGAGATTTCTTGATTTTTCAGAAAATCTTTCAATTTTTCACTTGACAAACCCGTGGTCCATGCGGTAGATTAATGGCCGTTCATTAATGGAATAAGTCGAGGATCCTTTAATATCCCCTTTTTGTTTCAATCATGGTGTGGTTATAGAACACCTCTCTCGGAAATGGTTTTGTCCAAATGAATAGCGCCAAGGTAAAACCTGGTTTTCAAAAGGCGAAGATGCTGGAAACGGCGCGAAGGCTTTTCTGGGAAAAAGGCTACAACGCTACCAGTATGCGCGAAATAGCCCTATCCTACGGTTGTCGAGCAGCCAATATCTACAATTTCTTTTCTGACAAAGAAGAAATCCTCTTCGAGGTCCTTCGCGAGGAAATGGAGCAGATCATTCGTCCCATTAAGCACCTTGAGGAGGATGACGGGTCCAGCCCCATTGAGCAGTTGAGGTTTGTCATTGAAAGTCATTTGAAAGTCACATTGAGCTACAGGAGATCCTCCGGGTTGCTTTTTGATGTGGCATTGGACGGCCTTTCGCCTGTCAAACGGAAAACCATCATCGATTTTCGTGACACCTATGACCGAATTATTCGAAAAGTGATTCGCAGAGGAATTGATAACGGGTATTTCCCCGAAGTGGATGTAAGGTTAGCCGGTTTTATGATTGCATCGATGATTACACGGACTCGAATTTGGTTTCATCCGAAAAAAGGCGTATCGGTGAGCGAGCTGGCGAATTTCATATCTCAATTCGCTTTAAATGGTCTGAAGGGCCATTCACAAGAGGTTTTAAGGTAATTTTCCATGGCCGGGGGTCACACACGAACCATGAAAATACTACATGCGTTCGGGTTATGGCTAAGGCTACGAAGCCCGTTTCGGTTATGGGTTAAGGTAACGGCCAAAGAATGATGAGACGCTAAACGTAACCTCTTATTAACGATACGGGCATCGTTACCGTTGCCTTAAGCGAAGCCCTTACTCTCTACCTAACCCATCTTAAAAAAGAGTGGAGGAAAAAAGATGAGAACGAAACAGCAATACATTGAAGGGTTGCGCAAGATGCGCCGAAACATTTATGTGAACGGCGAAAAGATCGCTCGGGATGATGAGGTACAAATGCCGACCATTAACACCATGGGGTTGACTTTCGATTTTGCCGCCGACCCAAAATATGAAGACCTTTGTACAGCCAAATCTCATTTGACCGGTGAGAAGATCAATCGATTCTGTCATATTCACCACAGCAAGGAGGATTTGCACAAAAAGCAGGATATGACCCGAGCCGTTTGTCAGGTGGCCGGAGGTTGCATTCAACGGTGTATGGGAATCGATGCGACCAATGCCATCTATAACGTTTCTTTTGAGGCCGATAAACAGAACCAAGGAGCCACTCAATACCATAAGAACTTTGTGAAATGGTTGGAGAGATTTCAAAAAGAGGACCTGGTCGGTTGTTGCGCCCAGACCGACGTCAAAGGGGACAGGATGAAGCGACCCAGCGAGCAGAAAGACCCGGACATGTATGTTCATGTGGTGGAGAGAAAGAGCGATGGGATCGTCGTCCGGGGTTCCAAGGTTCATATTTCCGAGGCTTCTGTAGCAGACGAAATTCTGGTCGTTCCCACTCGTGCCCTCCTGCCAGCGGAGAAGGACTGGGCTGTAGCTTTTGCTGTTCCAGCAGACTGGGAAGGGGTAAAGCAGGTGGTGAGCGTGCATAACCTGCGTGACCGGCAACACTTCAAGAGAGGATTTACTCCTGGTTACACCGACTCTTATACAATCTTCGACAACTGCTTCATTCCATGGGAACGTGTCTTCCTTTGCGGGGAAACGCTGTATGGAGGGGCCTGTGCCCTTTTATTTGCCCTTTTCCATCGCCATAGCTACTCCGGTTGTAAACCCGCTTTGGGGGATTTAATGCTTGGGACAGTAGCCTTAGCTGCAGAATATAACGGCATTGCGAAAGCCCCCCACGTGAGAGACAAATTAGCGGAGATCATCCGGGTGTCCGAGCTCGGTTACGCAGCCGGGTTTACAGCTTCCGAATTGGGAAAACCCGAATTGTACGTCCCTGGAATAGGCCCGATGCCTTTTGGACCGGGAAGTTACATCCCGCATTCCATCTATGCCAATGTCGGCCGCAACCTTACCGGTGAGGCAGTCTTCCGAGAAGCTGAGATCCTATGCGACATCGCAGGCGGAATTCCAGCCACCTTCCCCTATGAGGAAGATTTTATGAACCCCGAGACAAAGGATCTTCTCTACAAGTACATCACCCGGAATCCGGATATTCATCCTGAAGATGCTGCACAGCTCTGGCGTTATATTGGCGACTTGCTCTGCTCCGCTACCGGAGGAATTCATTTGATCGGATCCTATCATGGGGGTGGCTCGCCCATCATGGAGGCCATTGCCATTACGACTCAATACGACATCGAATCCCGCAAGAAAATGATTAAAAGGCTGGCGGGGATTCAGGACCGGCCAAAAAATTGCTGAGCTTCTGAAAAAAAAGCGGACAAAGACGAGAGAGAAATCTTAACGTTGGTAAAAGGGAGGTAAGTGTGCTTCCAAACCTTTACCATTGCGGAACATTTTATAGGTTATGGGTAACATGCGATATCCCCTGAGGTAACCTTTGGATTTTGTTTGGAATCGGAGTAGCCAAATGTTTAAAGGTGCCGCCGTAAAGGTTTGGCGACAAATCGCCCGGCGATGTAATTATCTGTTTTATTTTTGGCCGGCCCAACACACCCACCTCCCTTTTTATGTAATTTTATGCAACTGCGAGATAAAGTCATGCAGAAAATTTTAGTGGTGGGCGCAGGATTTATGGGATCAGGAATTGCTCAGGTTTCAGCCCAAGCAGGTTATCAGGTTTACCTGATGGATATTGAGGCTGCCATTACGGACAGGGCGCTCAAGGATATTCGCTGGTCCGTGGAAAGGCTGTCAGCCAAGGGCTTTTTAAAGGAACCTTCGGAGAAAGTTCTTGCTCGGATTTCACCAGAAAAAGATCTATTGAGTGCATCCAAGGTCGATTGGGTCATCGAAGCAGCTCTTGAAGAAGAGGAGTTAAAGCGTAGGATTTTTCAAGATCTGGACCGGATCTCCAGGCCTGAAACCCCTCTCGCTACGAATACCTCTTCCATCCCTATCACCCGTCTTGCCGAAAATACAAGGCGACCGGAGAGGGTGCTGGGACTTCACTTCTTCGGACCTGTACCACTGATGAAATTGGTAGAAGTCGTCAAAGGAGAAAAGACTTCTCTCGAGATCTTCGAGCGTGGAGTGGCCTTTGTCCAATCCCTTGGGAAAACCCCGGTTCGAGTGCAACGCGATATCCCTGGCTTTGTGATGAATCGAATCTTCTCTGCGGCCTTCCGAGAGGCTGTGGACTTGGTTGATCAAGGAATTGTCAGCTCCGAAGATGTGGATGTGGGGATGCGGCTTGGGTATGGCTGGAATGCAGGCCCCTTTGAAATCGCTGATAATGCCGGTTTGGATACCTGTGCCCGGGTCGGGCAGAGCATGAAAGCCCTGGGAGCGGGACATCTTGCCCCCAGTTCGAACCTGATTGAACGGATGGTGGGTGAAGGGCGTCTGGGCCGGAAAACAGGAAAGGGTTTTTATAAATACTCTCCTGAAGGAAAACGCCTGCCTTGGGAAGATAAGTGAACTACCCCGCAGCAAGCTGCGGGGCATCAAATTCTCTAAAAAACTTTCCTCCCCCTTGATGGGGGAGGATTAAGGTGGGGGTGATGATAAGATCATTTCCCCCTCACCCTAACCCTCTCCCCCCAGGGGAGAGGGAGGCCATTCATCCCCCCAGCAGAGCTGAGGGGTATTCTGGCATATTTTTATAAACTGGAATGATGGAAGAATGGAAAACTGGAATAATGAGTACTGAAAAAAGAAAATGCTTTAACCTCATTCCATTATTCCAACATTCCAATATTCCTATTTTGATAGGAGGTTTTTATGGAACAGTTCGTTAAGGGGGGAGCGTTTCTGATCGAATCGATTTCTCCTCATGGGGTCTTTACCCCGGAGGACTTTAATGAAGAACAACGGTTGGTGGCAAAGGCAGTGAGCGAATTTGTGGCAGGTGAAATTCAACCTGCGTCCGATGATATTGAAGAGAAAAAAGAGGGTCTCCTGTTAGGACTCCTCAAGAAGGCAGGGGAGTTAGGGTTCCTTGGCGCAGACATCCCGGAGGAATATGGGGGACAGGATTTGGATAAAGTCAGCTCCCTCCTTGTCTGGGAGAAGATGGCCCAGGGAGGAGGTTCTTACATGTCTGCTTTCGGAGCCCATACTGGAATTGGCTCTCTTCCCATTGTCTTCTTCGGAACCAAAGACCAGAAGAAACGTTATCTTCCCAAGATGGCCACAGGGGAGATCATTGGCGCTTATGCATTGACCGAACCTGAAGCAGGCTCGGATGCCCTAAACTCGAAGACCACGGCCATCCTCAGCCCTGACGGAAAATATTACATTCTGAATGGTCAGAAGCAATTCATCACCAATGCTGGAATGGCCGGTACATTCATCACCTATGCCAAAGTGGATGGAGATAAATTCACCTCCTTCATTGTCGAGCGTAATCTCGAAGGGGTCTCGCTCGATGAGGAAGAAAATAAGATGGGGGTGAAAGGCTCCTCGACTCGAGGCGTTATCTTTTCCGATGTCAAAGTTCCTGTGGAGAATCTTCTTGGAGAGGTTGGAAAGGGCCATATCGTGGCCTTGAACGTCCTGAACATTGCTCGTTTCAGCCTGGGTGCAGGGTGTGTGGGAGGATCAAAGAGTGCGTTGCAGGAGGCTGTCACTTATGCCAAAAAGAGGATTCAATTCGGCAGGCCCATCGCGGAGTTCGGTCTGATCAAACACAAGATATCGGAAATGGCAATCCGGACCTTTGTTTCCGAAAGCATGGTTTATCGAACAGGAGGCCTGACTGATCTGATTCTGCGGCGCATTGACCGCCAGGCTGAAGATGTTGGGATTCAAATGGCAAAAGGGATTGAGGAGTATAATATTGAAGACTCGATCAACAAGGTCTATTGCTCAGAGACAGCGGGCTACGTGGTAGATGAGGCTGTTCAGATTCACGGGGGGTACGGATACATTCATGATTATCCGGTTGAGCGGGGTTACAGGGATGAGAGGATTAATCGAATCTGGGAAGGGACGAACGAGATCAACCGCCTGCTGATCGTGGACATGCTGACAAAACGGGCCATGAAGAATCGCCTTCCTGTGCTGGCAGCGGCTCAGAAGGTGGCGAACGAACTCCTCACACTTCGGCCGAAAATAGAAATGGATGATGAGAAACTGACCTTACAAACGGAAATGGTTGAGATGTCAAAAAAGATTGGACTTCTTGTGGCCGGCGCTGCGGTTCAGAAGTATATGATGAAGTTGGGGGAGCCAGCCGAAGAGGACATCGTGGGACTGATCAGTAATATAGTGATTGAGGTCTTCGCCATGGAAAGCGCGCTGCTTCGAGCCATGAAGACCATGGAGAAGTTTGGCGATG
>DCVM01000109.1:27148-37128 GCA_002327985.1 Syntrophaceae bacterium UBA2188
CGTTTCACCCCTGTGAATACGATCGCCTTGAGGCGGGAAATCGCAGATTCCGTGATTAAGGCAGGAAAATATCCATTTTAGAGCAAGGAGAAAGAAGAATGAGAGATGTTGTGATTGCCGGGTATCTGAGAACTGCTCAATCCAGGTCCCGGCCCAATGATCCGGCCCGTGACTGGTTCCACAAACTAAGAGCGGATGAACTTCTGGCCAAACTCCTTCCCGAGGTGATAAAGCGGACAGGGCTTAAGGCTGAAGAGATCGATGATTTCATCGTGGGATCGTCCATCGGAGTAAATGAGCAGTGGGCCTATGGCGGTCGTACTCCCATCTGGTTAGCCAACTTGCCGGAAACGCTCGCCGCCAAGTTCGTCGACCAGCAGTGTGGCTCATCCATGGCTGCCATTCATGTCGGCTTCATGGAGATTGCCATGGGTTTTACGGATATCGTGATGGTGGGGGGAATGGAACATATGACACGGGTCCCCATGGGCGGAATGGCCCCAAAGGGACATATCTCTCTGAACAGGCACCTTTTTACAGAGCCTGCCTACAAGCACTGGGACATGGTGACATCCATAAACATGGGGCTTACCGCAGAGAAGCTTTTTACGCAGAGAAAATTTACCAAGGAAGAGATGGATCGCTGGGGAACTCGCTCCCACCAACTCGCTTCCAAGGCTTATCAGGAAGGTTATTTCAAGGATGAAATCCTTCCCATTGAGGCCGAGCAGGCAGATGGAAAGATCTTAGTCGTGGATCGAGACCAGGCTGTTCGGGATGACGCAACTCTCGAGGGAATGAAAGATCTTAAACCATCTTTTAAACCTGAAGGGGTCATCACTCCCGGGAATTCCTCCCCTCTGAATGCCGCTGCATCCTCCATGATCCTGATGTCCAAGGAGACCGCCAAGAAAAAGGGAATCCAGCCCATGGCAACCATCCGCTCCATTGGATTCGCAGGAGTAGATCCTACGATCATGGGAGTAGGTCCTGTCCCTGCCAGCCGAATGGCCCTGGAGAAGGGGGGGTTGCAGGTTAAGGACATCGACTACTGGGAGATCAACGAGGCCTTCGCTATCGTCGTCCTGAACTGCATCAAGGAACTGGGTATTGATCCGGATCGAGTTAATGTGATGGGAGGGGGAACAGCCATCGGACATCCTTTGGGAGCTACGGGAATCCGCCTGGTGGGCACTTTGGCCCGAATTTTGAGTGTCAAGCAAGGACGATATGGCCTCGCCAACGCCTGCGTCGGCGGCGGACAGGGAGTCGCTACCATTATTGAGAGGGAAATATAAATATATAAAAATTCTTAGGAGTTAAAATCTATGAAAACAGACTACAGAACAATAAAGCTTGAAATCATTCAAGGAGTCGCTACCCTAAAATTAAACAATCCGCCCGTAAACCAGCTTTCCAAGCCATTTGTAGGAGAAATCAAAGACGCCCTGGGTTCCGCTTTTGAAGATAATGAGGTTCAAGCCTTAATCCTTACCGGAACGGAAAAGAATTTCATCGCAGGCGCAGACATCACAGAGATTCAGCAGGTCAAAGACAGAGATTCCATTTTCCCCCTGGTGATGGAGAATAACCGACTACTCAATTCCATTGAACAGGGACCCAAGCCTGTCATTGCCGCTTTAAATGGAAACTGCCTTGGAGGTGGACTGGAAATCGCCATGGCCTGCCACTATCGAATTGCGGCAAAAGGAATACAGGTGGGACAGCCAGAGGTTCAGATCGGTTTAATCCCGGGAGCCGGTGGAACACAAAGACTTCCAAGGCTGGTGGGACTACCTGACGCCCTGAAGATGATTGCAACGGGCCAGCCCATTTCATCTGAGGAGGGATTGGCAAAAGGTTGCCTGGATGAGGTAGTTCCTCCGGAGTCGCTTCTTGAGAAAGCCTTGGAGGTAGCAAAACGTTTTATCTCCGGAGAATTGAATCACCGAGATCGGATGACACGCCTCAAGAAAGATAAACTTCCAAACTTCGTCACGAAAAAAATGATTCTCTCATACGCCCGGGGAGAGGCAGAGAAAAAAGGCAAGGGATATATCGCACCTTTCAAGGCCATTGAGGCCATGGAGCGAGGTCTCTCTGACGATTTCGAGGCCGACCTGAAGATTGAGGCCGAACTTTTCAGCGATTGCGCCGTGTCGGATGTGGCCAAGAACCTGATCGGAATTTTTCTCAATACCAGGGCTGCGGGAAAGCTTCTTAGGATCAAGGGAGTGGAGCCGCAAAAGATCAAGACCGTGGCCATGCTCGGAGGGGGAACGATGGGATCTGGCATCATTAACCTACTCCTCAGCAATGGGTTCGAGACCATCCTCTGGGATATTAATGATGAAGCCATCCAGAAAGCTGTTTCCGCTGTTAGAAAGACTTTCGCCTACCCGATAAAAATAGGGAAGATGACCCAGGAACAACTCGACCGCAAGATCCAGGATCATTTGACGACCACGACTTCCCTGGATGACCTGAAGGACGTTGACCTAATCATCGAAGCCGTTTTGGAGGATATGGACATCAAACAGGGAATATGGAAAAAACTTCAAGAGATCTGTCGGCCAGAGGTCACCTTTGCCACCAATACATCAGCGCTTCCGATTACGGAAATGGCTTCTATTCTGAAAGAACCGGCAAAGATGATCGGGCTTCACTTCTTCAATCCTGCGGAGCGAATGCAGTTGCTGGAGATCATCTGCGGAAAAGAGACATCGGACCAGACCCTAACAACAGGTGTGGCCTTTGGCCGGACTATTAGAAAGGTCCCCATCGTCGTCAATGACGGGCCTGGTTTCTATGTATCGAGACAGCTGGGCGCCCTCATGGGCGAATCCACATTCATGGTGGGTGAAGGTGTAGATCCGGCCCTGATTGAGGAAGCGGTCCTCGATTTTGGATTGCCCATGGGACCGGCAACTCTCGGCGACCTCACCGGCCTCGACATTAACTATCACGTTATCAAGAACTTTGAGAAATCTCTTGGAGAGCGCTGGGAAATTTCGCCCATATACGAAATCATTTACCAGACCGGATGTTATGGTCGTAAAACGGGAGCGGGATGGTATGATTACAGCGGCGACAAACCTGTTCCCAACCGCAAATTGCAAGAAAAGATCAAACAATATCTTAAAGAGAATGGAATCAAACCCAAGAAACTTTCTCCCAAGGAGATCGTGGATCGAATGCTTGCACGGGCCATTAATGAAGCTGCCTATATGATTCTGGAGGAAATCTGCGACAGACCTCAAGATATGGACCTGGCCATTATCTATGGACTTGGATTTCCCCCCTACCGGGGAGGTATTCTCCGTTATGCGGATGCGTGGGGGATACGCAATGTTTATGAGTATCTTTTGAAACTGGAACAGGAGTACGGAGTCCGGTTTAAACCAGCTTCTTTGCTTAAAGAGATGGCTGAATCAGGACGCACATTTTATGGGAGAGATTAAAAAGCTCTCTTATTCGTGTAATCGGTCCCTAATCGGTGCAATCAGAGATTTCACCAGAAATCTCAAGAAAGGAGGATTTCAAAATGGAAAGGTGGGAGAAAAGAATTTTTATTTTGGCAATGGTTTTCTTATTTGCGGTATCAACTTTTACCGTCGCCTCCGGACAGGATACGATCAAGATCGGCGTGATCGGTCCGATGCAATTTGTGCAGGGCATAGGCCAATGGAACGGGGCAACTATGGCTGCCGAGGAGATTAACGCCAAGGGGGGCATTCAGGTTGGCAATAAAAAGATGAAAATCCAGCTCATTAAGGCAGATTCCAATGAATTCATAAACCCTACGGACGCCACCAATGCCATGGAGCGGCTTATCACAAGGGACAAGGTGGACTTCATCGTTGGCGGTTTCCGAACCGAAGCCGTCATGCCCATGCAGGACATTGCCATGGAGGCAAAGAAAATCTTTTTCGGCGTTGGAGCTGCCCATGATGAACTCTGTTTGCGGGTTGCCAAGAATTACAACACCTACAAATATTGGTTCCGGGGTTCCCCTTTCAATTCCACGTTCCTTGTCCGAACGAGCTTCGTCCATTTGGGCACTGTTGGAGCCATATTGAAACAATCCTTAAACCTACCCAAAATAAAAGTCGCAATCGTTGCGGAAAAGGCCATGTGGGCAGATCCGATGATTCCGGCAGCAGAGGCCGTCATTCCTAAGATGGGGATGGAGGTAGTAGGTGTCTGGCGGCCATCAGACAAAGCGACTGATGTGACCGCCGAACTTTCTGCCATTCAGCGTTCAGAGGCTCATATCATTTTCACGATCTTTTCCGCCTCGGTCGGGATTACATTTGCCAGGCAGGCAGGCGAACTCAAGATTCCTGCTATGCAGGTGGGCATCAATGTGGAGGCCCAGAAAGATGGCTTCTGGGAGGCCACCCAGAAGATGGGCAATTATGTTTTCACCATGAATACCTATGCTCGAAATGTGGAGCAAAATGAGCTTACAAAGCCCTTTGTTGACACCTATATAAAAAGATTCGGCGAGACGCCGGCCTACACTGCGGATACTTATGCCGTGATTGTCCACAGGCTTGCGCCAGCCATTGAGAAGGTCGGGTCTCTTGATGCTGACAAATTGGTGGCTTTTATAGAAAATGACGTGAGCAAAGGCCCTTCCGGCACAGTAGCGTACCTCAAGGATGCCGAAGGACGACATACACATGATCAAAAATGGGGCCCGGGATATCTGACAAGTGTGGGGGTTCAGTGGCAGGATGGCAAGCTGGTTGGAGTCTGGCCCAACAAGTGGAAGGCGACCCCGGAAGCGCCTGAGATTACTTATAAGGGGGTGATGCCCGTGAAGATACCACCCTGGATGATCGAGAAGTATAAGAAATAATGACGTTACAGAGACGATGAACGTTAAACGATAAACGATGAACAGTTCATTGTTCATTGTCCATTGTTCATCGTCCTTCGTCCATCGAACCTTCGACTTTGTCGTTACCGTTAGACGGAGTTTTTATCTTCTCTGTCATGAGGCAATATGGATCTCGTTCTTAACATCATCATTAGCGGTCTCATCAGCGGGAGTGTATTCGCCTTGCTCGCCATTGGTTTTTCCCTGATCTTTGGCGTAGCCCGCATTGTAAATATCGCCCATACTGCCTTCTACATGGTGGCTGCTTACTGTATCTATTTCGTTACCCATAAGATGGGTTCCCATCCCATATGGGGCATGGTCGCAGCCATCGTTCTGGTCACCCTGTTAGGGATAATCTGTTACAAACTCTTCATAAACCCTATACGGGAACATGAAGGTGCTGTCCTCATAGCGACCATCGCTCTCGCCATGGCCTTTCAGGAAATTATGGTTCTTAAATTCACGGGCACTTTTTTGAGTGTGCCCTCTCTGGTCAAGGGATATTTTGCGATCCTGGGTGTAAAGGTTTTTTATCAACAGCTCCTGACCTTCTGTGTAGTCTTGCTCGTTATGGCAGGGCTCTGGATCCTTCTGATGAAAACAAAATTAGGGTTGGCAATTCGATCCACTGCTCAAGACAGGGAAGTGGCCAACCTGATGGGAATCAACGAAGCCCGGGTAGCTATGTTAACCATGGGTATCTCCGTTGGGTTAGCTGCTTTAACAGGGGCCGTCGTCGTACCCCTCACCGTACTTGAACCGCACATGTGGCTGCATCCGTTGATCATGATGATGGCAGTCGTCGTATTAGGCGGGCTCGGCAGTCTCAAGGGTAGTTTCTTGGGGGCATACATCCTTGGCTTTGCAGAAGCTTTGGTTGTTTTTCTTGCTCCTATGGGGGCTTTTCTTAAGGGTTCGGTAGCTCTTTCCATCATGATCCTGGTATTGCTTATACGCCCGGAAGGCCTCTTTGGGGTGTCCTTTGAGGAAGAAAGATAAGCCCCGTTAGAAAACTTTCATCACTCTAACGGGGTTCGCTCCAAAAAATGTTGGCCAGGTTGAAAAGACTGGATTCCGGATCAAGTCCGGAATGACAACATTATAAAGTCATTACTAAAACACTACACTAACGGGGTAAACATGGACCTCTTTCTATTTTACCTTAGAAAGCTGTTTACCATAATTAAAAAAGAGGTGTTTGTTCTCCCATCCCGGATCGTTGTCGTACTCTTTTTTATTTTATTGCTCCTCTTGCCTGTGTTTACCAAAGATCTATACCTCCTGCGTATCTTCACCCTTACCAGTATCTTTGCCATACTGGCTGCGAGTTGGGATCTGCTTTCCGGTTTCACCGGCCAGATGAATTTCGGACATGCCCTCTTCTTTGGGGTGGGAGCCTATAGCGCAGCTCTGCTCAACAAATATGCAGGTATCCCTCCATGGGGCACGATCCCCCTTGGCGCGCTGGGCGCAGTTCTGTCAGGCCTGATCATAGGGATTCCATGCCTCAGGCTTAGAGGGACTTATCTTGCTTTAACCACCCTTGCCTTTCCCATCATTTTGATGGGCATCGTCTTTGCCCTTCCTGACCTTACAGGCGGCGAACTTGGAATTTCAGGGATCGCCCGGTTGGCCGGGTCTCGTGTCACTGATTACTACATCACAGTGGTGGTGATGCTCGGTTTGTGCACGATCATGTGGAAAATCACCGACTCCAATACCGGCATTATTTTTCATGCCATCCGGGAAGATGAACTGGCTGTCAGGGCCTCCGGCATCAACACCACACGTTATAAACTTTTGGCCTTTTGTCTCAGCGGTTTTTTCGCCGGCATCTCCGGAGGGCTCTACGCTCATTTTATGAGGATCGCAGGCCCTTCAACACTTGAAGTGTCTATGTCCTTTCAGGTGGTCATCTGGGCTATCTTTGGCGGGATTGTGACCATCTATGGCCCGGTGGGGGCGGTATTCATCCTTTTCCCCTTGTTGGAGTTCCTGCGTTTCTGGCAAGAGTTACGAATGTTGATGTTCGCAGTGGTGGTCCTGTTGATTCTTCTCTACATGCCTGATGGACTTTTTCGCTGGCTGAGGGACAAGATCGAAAAGGAGTGTCCCCGGTGTAAAATTAGAAATGTCGCCATGCGCCATACGTGCCGTGTGTGCACGGCACAATTAGATTAACATGTGAGGGTAAAAAATGAACCCAAAGGAAGCCTACGCTGCGAAACCCTGGTTGAAGCACTATCCCGAAGGTATCATTGACACCGTGAACATACCCATCCTATCCGTCCCCGATCTCTTTGACCGGGTCGTTGAGAAATACGGCAATAAGACTGCTTTGATCTTCTACGGAAATAAGATCAGCTATGCAAAGTTAAAAGAGTTGATCGACCGTTTTGCTACAGCCCTGGCCGATTTAGGAGTAAAGAGGGGGGATACCGTCGCCCTCTACCTCCTGAATTGCCCGCAGTACGTCATCACCTACTTCGCGGCATTGAAAATCGGCGCCAAGGTTACCCCTATCAGTCCCGTTTACACCAGCCATGAAATAAAGCATCAGCTCGAGGACAGTGATGCGACGACCGTGGTCTGTCAGGATATCCTCTATGATAATGTGGAAAAGACCGGCGTGGTCATGAAGAATGTCATTCTTACCAGCATTGCCGATTACCTTCCCACGTTCAAAAAGCTTTTGGGGAAAAGCGCCCTGGGAAAAGTCTTCGGCGAAATGCACGTGCCAACGCCTAAGTTTATGAAGGAGGCCGGCCTCCTTCAATTTCAGGACATCATCAAGAAATACCCGCCCCAGCCTCCCAAAGTTACGATCGACCCGGCAAAGGATATTGCAGCTCTTCCTTACACGGGGGGCACCACAGGCCTTCCTAAGGCAGCAATCCTCACCCACGGCAATATGGTGGCCCTGCAAGCGCAAGTGATGGCATTCTGGCCTTTTTTCGAAGAGGGCAACGAATTGGTCATGGCCTTCTTGCCCTTTTTCCACATCTATGGTCAGGTTGTCGTGATGCTTGCGAGTCTCAGTCAAGGCTTCACCATGGTCCTCTTCACCGCTCCTGATATAGACGATATCCTATCCGCTATGGAGAGATACCAGGCATCCGCATTTTATGGTGTGCCCACCATGTTTGAATATCTTAAGGAATACGAAAAAACAGACAGGGTCAACTGGAAGCGGCTCAAGCTGATTGCCTGCGGTGCGGATACTCTGCATGAATCGACTATTGAAGCATGGGAGAGGAGAACCGGGTCAAAGATCTTCGAGGGGTATGGGATGACCGAAACCACTGCCATCAGCCACGGCAGCCCTATTCAGAGACCTAAAAAGGGATCCTTCGGAGTGCCCCTGCCCGGCATGAAGGCTGCCATTATCGAACACGAAGGCACGAATTTCTTGTCGGTCGGTGAGGTTGGAGAATTAATCCTGAACGGGCCGAACATCATGCAAGGGTATTGGAAAAGAGAAGAGGAAACCAAAGAGTCATTGATCGACATTGACGGGGAGAAGTGGCTCAGAACCGGAGATCTGGTGAGCATGGATGAGGAAGGTTACTTCCACTTCTTTGACCGCAAGCGGGATCTTATTAAGTATAAGGGATATTCGGTCTTCGCCAGACATGTCGAAGAGGTCCTTTACAAGCATCCCCAAATCAAGGCGGCCGGCGTCGTAGGCGTGCCCGACCCAAAGGTGGGCCAACTCATCAAAGCCTATGTGGTCCTGGAAAGCGAAGCCCGGGGTAAAATTTCTGAAGAGGAAATTATTAACTTCTGTAAAGAGAATCTCGCCCACTACAAAGTTCCAAAGATTATCGAATTCAGGGGAGAGCTCCCGAAGACGGATGTGGGAAAGGTTTCACGCAGGGAGTTGAGAGAAGAATTGGAAGAGAGTTGAGATGACCCAATCTTTCCTTGAAATCAAGGGGCTCACCAAAAACTTCGGCGGTCTTCGGGCTGTCAACAATATCGGCTTTTCCATGGAAAGAAATCAGGTCCTCGGCCTGATCGGTCCGAACGGGGCTGGCAAGACGACCCTGTTGCGTCTGATTACCGGTATTCTAAAGCCGGATGCCGGAAATGTCCGTTTCATGGGAAAAGAGATCGTGGGCCGCAAAACCTGGGATATCGTCAATATGGGCATTGCCTGTACCTTCCAGAACATGAGACCTTTCCGGCGCCTCCCGATCATCGCCAACGTGATGGTCTCCTGTCTTTCCCCGCGAGCCATGAAGAGGGGAGAGTGGGTCAAGCGTTTGGAGGCAAAGGCTATGGATGCCCTGGAATTCGCGGGTATTTCAGACATGGCGCGGGAAAAAGCCTCCACGCTTTCACAGGGCGACCTCAAACGACTGGAGGTGGCTCGGGCTGTGGCCACGGAGCCGGAATTGCTTCTCCTGGATGAACCTTTCGGGGGGCTGAGTCCTGCCGAGACGGATCTCATGGCCATATCCATCAGACGTCTGCACAAGGGCGGCCGTTTCGGTCGATTGCACAGCGAAGGACCGGCCATGATTATTGTTGAGCATAAACTTCAATGGTTGATGAAGATCGTGGATCGAATCATTGTCCTAAATTTTGGAACCATCATCGCTGATGGAACGCCTGATGAAATTATCAAAAACCCCCGGGTGATTGAGGCCTATCTCGGCCAGGGAGACGCTTAGGCGTGTTGCTTGAAATCGCCAATTTATCGGTGTGGTATGACAAGGCCATGCTCATTAACAATTTGAGCATGGGTGTGGAGACAGGCGAGCTGGTCAGCCTCGTAGGTCCCAATGGGGCTGGCAAATCGACCCTGCTAAGAGCCATCACCGGATTGGTAGCCTGGGAAAGGGAGATTACGCGGAGGTCAACCCATGGTGATATTATTCTCGAGGGAACGGTCAGCTTTGATGGAGAGCGAATCGATGAAGTCCCGGCCCATGAAATTGTCAAACGCGGTCTGACCCTTTGTCCGGAAAGACGAAGGCCGTTCAGGGAGATGACCGTTCTCGATAATCTCATGGCAGGGTCTTATCTGCTAAGGGACAAGGAGGAAATTCGGCTTAACCTGGGCAAGGTCTATCAACTCTTTCCCGTG
>DCVM01000108.1:0-3305 GCA_002327985.1 Syntrophaceae bacterium UBA2188
AATGTGGGCAAGCCTGTCCGGATCACAAGCCTTCAATCTGTTGTCGGAGGCATTTTCAACAACTCGGATATTATGCAGCTTGATTATGCGGATGAATATAACGTCGAAAAAATCGAAGAACAGGGGAACGAGTATCTCCTCCATCTCAAGGCAAAGACCAAAACCGTTGCCTACGACAGACTGAAGCTGTGGGCTGATAAAAGCAGGAAGATCCCCACAAAGATCGAATGCCTGACAGAAGCCTCGATGCTGATCAAAACGCTCTATTTTAAGGAAGTCAAGGATTTTGGAGGGGGGATTGTCAGGCCCTCGGTCATGGAAACGGATAGTCCTCTTTACGAGGGCTATAAATCGATCATGCTCTTTGCCAATATCAAAAAGAGGGATTTTAAGGATGAAGTCTTTACCTTGACTTTTATGCCCAATATAGAGTCCTTAAGAAAGTGAACTACCCCGCAGCAAGCTGCGGGGCATCAAATTCTCTAAAAAACTTTCCTCCCCCTTGATGGGGGAGGATTAAGGTGGGGGTGATGATAAGATCATTTNNCTCACCCTAACCCTCTCCCCCCAGGGGAGAGGGAGGCCATTCATCCCCCCAGCAGAGCTGAGGGGTATTCTGGCATATTTTTATAAAAAGGGGATAGGGTGAGGGAACCCGGAGCATAAATCATGAAAAAAAGATGGCTTGTTCTAATGGCTGCGCTATTTATTGCTATCTTTTCTGTCTCCTTTGCAGAAGAGTACAAATTTGATGTCTCGGAAATAGAGAAGAAACCTTACCATATCGGTGGGTATGTGGAATTCAAACCTATCCTGTTCGTCCTTGATAAGGATGCTGCCTTATACAAACTCAGGTTTTTTAACCGTGATGAAGGAAAAACCATCGAGGAATACAACGGGAAGCTTCAATTGGAGGGCAGTCTCGAAAAGGGGATCGCCCGCCTTTTTATCAGGACCAATTTCGATTTGAAATACTCCTATCTTGGCTGGGAACACACTGAATCCAAAAGAATGATTTATGAAGGGTATCTTTCCCTTAAACCTTCGTCCTTCCTCAGCTTCAAGTTTGGAAAGCAGACCCAGCTCTGGGGCAAAGGGTATGCTTTCAATCCTGTGGCCTTTGTCAGCAGGCCCAAGGACCCCGATGAACCCGAACTTGCCTTAGAAGGGTTTATCATGGCTTCGGCGGATTATATCAAGAGCTTCAGCGGCCCTTTGAAAACGTTCTCCATCACTCCGGTCATCTTTCCGGTTTATGACCATATCAACGACGACTTTGGAAAGATCAACAAAGTCAATTTCGCGGGGAAGATCTATTTTCTTCTCTATGATACGGACATCGATCTGATGGGGCTTACAGGAGGGAGCAAAACAAATCGCTTCGGGATGGATTTTTCAAGAAACATTACAACCAATTTTGAAGTCCACGGAGAATTTGCCTTTATCAATAATCAAACAAAGAAGGTGATCGATCGCCAGGGGAAAATTTCTGAGTCGAAATTTGATGCAAAGAGTTATTTGCTGGGAATCCGATACCTCACGCCATGGGATACCACAATCATCTTTGAATATTATCGAAATGGAACAGGGTTTACCCATCTTGAGATGAAAGACTACTTCACATTCATCGATAAAGGGTATGACCTTTTTCTCATCACAGGCAATGATTCTCTCTTGAAGA
Source organism: Syntrophaceae bacterium UBA2188 (assembly GCA_002327985.1). GTDB lineage: Bacteria > Desulfobacterota > BSN033 > BSN033 > UBA1163 > UBA1163. The sequence continues at coordinate 1,682 of DCVM01000108.1, forward strand.
AAGCAACAAGCGTGACCGAAGGCAACTATGGACGCCCCAATCCGATGCAAGATTATCTCTACCTCCGGGTGACACAGAAAGAACCTTTTAATATCCTATACTTTACGCCCGCCATCACAACGATCATGAACCTCAATGATCGAAGCCTTTCCATTTCTCCGGAACTCTTATATACCGGGATCACCAATTTAGAGCTGCGGTTAAAAGGGATAGCTCTGGTGGGGCAAAATGGAAGCGAGTATGGAGAAAAACCGAATGACTACAGGGTTGAATTCAGGGTGAGGTACTATTTCTGAGGGATNNTTTTCAGGAAATTTTGACTTGTAGTCCTCGACCATTTTCTTGATATCGGGGTGTTCTTGAAATTCCTTCGAGAGAGGAAGAATTCTGATTGCGAAAGGATTGTTCTGCTCAAATTGTTGAAGGGTAAGTTCTATATTTTCCACAGCTCTTCGCCATTGATTTTTTTCAGCTTCTGAAGCTTGTGCTGATTTGAGCTGTTGTCGGAGTTTCGCAAGATTAAGTTCATAGTTATGTTTTGTCGCCACATTGTAGAAGGAGGTTTCTCTGTGGGTGAAGGTGAGATTGAGCTTTTGCGCATACATTCCTTTCGAGGAAGTCTGAAGGATGATCGTGTTCTTGAAAACAGGAGGGTTGGAGAGATGAATCCCTGTATGGGCTCCTATGATGATATGAATCCCTTGAGTTTTCTGGGCTAACTCGACATCTTTGGGATAACCGAGATGACTTAGAAGGATGATGAGATCGGTTTGAGGCCTAAGTTCTTTGATCATTTCCTTTGCTGTTTCGACAGGATCCCCAAAGATCAAATCCTTTTTCCTTGGATCAGAGGGGCGTAAAAATACATCCGGAGAGAGGAGGCTAAAAACACCTATTTTTAGCCCGTTGACTTCTTTTACGACATAACGCCGAAAAAGCGGCTTCCCGGAATCTCCATCTATCACATTAGAAGAAAGGAAGGGCACATGAGATGTTTTTGAAAGCTCCAAGAGAAATTTCTTACCGAGGCTTAAATCATCATCTCCGATTCCAATGGCATGATAACCCATCAATTCAAAACTCTTCAGGATGAGATGCGCTTTTTGGCTTAATTTCTCTGTTTCACCCTCTGCATGGGAGCCTGAGAATTTTTTAAAAAACAGATCCCCGGCATCTAACAGGATTACCCCTTTCTCCTTTTCTCCCATTTCTTTAATCCAAGCTGCTCTTCTGGCCAGACCGCCAAAACGCATGGTCGGTCCTCAAACAGGACAGGGATCAATCTCAGCATTGATATTGTTGCTATATAGAATGGTAATGGATTGGGGGAGGGTTCCACTGAATAGGGGAGAGATATCGGTGGCTAAAGAAATAGAGAGGGCGAAAACAACAGCCAAAATATGCTTTTTTACATTTCCGTGGCAAAAAAGAATTGAAGTCGGAAGGTATTTCATCCTCATATCTCAATTTCCAGCTCTTTGATTTTTTCCCAGAGTGTTTTTTTCAAAATCATGGAAGAGTCCGGCTGTCTTCAATTGATTTCTTTAAACAGAGTTCTGACTTCACCCTCAATCAGATTCCTGACCTCACGATAAAATTCAATCGGCTTCCCTTTGGGGTCCGG
>DCVM01000108.1:3348-6287 GCA_002327985.1 Syntrophaceae bacterium UBA2188
ATTCTCAACACAAATGAAACCGATCTTGAGTTTTTTTGCTTGTGAATCTTTCTCTGTCATAGGATCTTGGGTGGGTGTTATTCGATTAACTATCTCTCCTCCGGGTGTTCTTTAAGGTAATTTTCAATCTTTTTTAAAAAATCTTTATAAAAAGGTTTTGATTCTGACATAAATTTTTGGATGGAGGTCCAACAAATATCGAGATATTCATGAGAGATGATATTTCTTAGGCTTACCCATCTGGAAAGTTTTTCGATACTCTATTTGCTGAAGTCTGAAACAAGGGAAAGGTTCTTTACCACATCCTTATATGTATCCGGAAGGGGATGGCCCTCTGAAGTCAGGATCAATTTGGCAATATCAATGGATGAATTGATGATATTTTCAATCCATCTTTCGACATTCCTTCTCTTTCCCCTGTCCACATTGTATTCCTTCCAGGAAAGGATGTGGAATATTTCAAAATCCTTTAACTCGTTCTCGAGAAAGGTAAGATGCTTGATCAGTCTAAATCGAATCTCTTTTTCCAAGGCTACTTCTTTCTCTATAATCGTTGATGATGAAATTCATGAAATCTTCGGACTCCTCTGTCACGACATCCATAAAATCAAGATAAAGCCCCCAGTCATTGATCGCGAGTGGGATGCCCCTGATTGCACTTGTCGCAACAGTGGAAGGAACCCTATTTAAAACAAGGAGCTCAACTTCTTTCTTTGTCAACGTTCCCATATCAGACCATATTCCATCTTCCCCTTCGTAAAAAACTGCTTCCTCAAACTCCACAGGATGCCTCTTTTCAGGATAGAAATAGACGGCGATATCTACATCCGATAATTTAGTTGCATTTCCCTTCGCCTGGGAGCCGTATAGAAAAGCGAAGGCAACATCCTTCCTGCTTTTAAAGTAATTTTTTAAAACTTCAATGTTCACCAAATTAAAGCTACTCAGCACTGGGGAAAATGTCAATCCTTTTTGCTAATTTTTAGGAATTTCGGCCGATCCCTAAGCAGATCTTTTATCATCCCAGTTAATTCTCCAATTTTTACTTAATAAAAGCAATAAATTATCCCCCTTTTTTTTCTTAACAAATGAGGGCTAATTTATTATTAGACCTTACCCATCATCTTGGACATCATCTCTTTCATAGGGAAATCCATTCCCTTCATGATTTCCATACAGTGGGGCATCATTTCCTGAACCAAAGATTTATCCTTCATCGCGATCTGGCAAAATTCGGGAATTAACTTCTTCATCACTTCTTTTTGCTCGTCCTTAGACAACTTCTTAAAACTACTTACAAAATCATTTACCTTTTTCCCCTGGTTCATCTTAGCCTCCTTTTATGTTGCTTTATTTTTTTGACTGGCAACATAGTCCCTGTACTCTTTAAGCAGGATACTTTTGTACTCCCGGCGGGCGGAGGGCGGGATATAGTTGTTATTTTTCTCCAGCCTATCGAGGATCTCTTCAACAGTCTCCCTGTTCGGCTTTCTACCTTCTGAGTAAAGGTCAGCCAGTATCTCGTTCAAACCATTAACACGGACCCGTGTATTATCAGGGAACTTCAGCATGCGCCGACTAACTGTCGGCGTCTCAGGCTCTCAGCCCACTCATCCTTCCACTTCAACCTGTGAAATTTTATATTCTGACATAATATACCTCCCTATCAGATAGAAAAAATATATTTCCTCAAAAGTTCAACCATTGCTGAGAAAATGAAAGTCGTTAGTTTGTGGGCTAAGGCTAAGACGCCAGTTTGGTTAATGGGTTAGGTCTTTAGTGTTAAAGAATTTACTTAACCCTTTCACCTTGCCCAAACGGGATTCTTAACCCTAACCTATGGACTTTATAAAAATATGCCAGAATACCCCTCAGCTCTGCTGGGGGGATGAATGGCCTCCCTCTCCCCTGGGGGGAGAGGGTTAGGGTGAGGGGGAAATGATCTTATCATCACCCCCACCTTAATCCTCCCCCATCAAGGGGGAGGAAAGTTTTTTAGAGAATTTGATGCCCCGCAGCTTGCTGCGGGGTAGTTCACTTCCATGGTTCAGAAACGTCATACTCATAATGAAAAATTAATATACAAAATGTTCGACCAGATACCGATTACCATGACGATGAGTTCATGGTTCACAGGCGACATGACAAACACCCGTAGGGGTTTCTATGGCATAGGGGAAATATTTTTTCTTAAGCCATAAGGCCACATTCACGAGACTGATTAAAACAGGAACCTCAACCAGCGGACCAATGACTGCCGCAAAGGCCTGACCGGAGTTGATGCCGAAGACGGCAACGGCCACAGCAATGGCCAACTCGAAATTGTTTGATGCGGCCGTAAAGCTCAAAGTGGTGGATTGTTCATACGTTGCCCCCACCTTCATCGAGAGATAGAAAGAGACAAAGAACATGGCCACAAAATAGATACACAACGGAATCGCCACGCGGACCACGTCGAGCGGTAATCGAACAATGTATTCCCCTTTGAGAGAGAACATGACCAGAATGGTAAAGAGAAGGGCAATCAGAGTGATGGGACTGATTTTCGGGACGAATTTTTCCTCGTACCATTTCCGTCCCAGCGTTTTCAGGCCGATCAGCCTGGAAAGAACACCGGCGATAAAGGGAATCCCAAGGTAGATGAAAACACTCTCAGCAATTTGACCGATGGTGATATTGACAACGACCCCTTTCAAACCGAGCATCGGAGGGAGGACCGTGATAAAGATGTAAGCGTAAATCGAGAAGAAAAGAACCTGGAAGATCGAATTGAAAGCTACAAGGCCAGCGCAGTACTCTCTATCTCCTGAAGCCAGGTCATTCCACACGATGACCATGGCAATGCAGCGAGCCAGCCCGATCATGATGAGTCCCACCATGTAGTCGGGATACCCTCCTAAGAGGAGGGCAGCCAGAATGAACATGAGGATTGGACCAAT
>DCVM01000108.1:6365-6650 GCA_002327985.1 Syntrophaceae bacterium UBA2188
CAGGAAGATCCATAACGTCAAATAGCGATCCAGGAAAGAGAGTTTTCGAGCAACTTGTTCCTGAGCCATTTTGATATCCTCCTTCTCTCTATTATTAAGCAGGTATAAACTTCAAATTGACCTTAATTGCTCAGAGCATAAAGGCTTAGTCTAACGGTAACCCTGCCTGCCGGTAGGCAGGGATGCCCGCCCTGTACTATATTAGGTTCAAGGCCCATTTCGTTATTCGGTTATATTAATCGCCTTAAACTCTTTTCCTTGCCCTTTGACGCTAAACGAAACAGG
>DCVM01000108.1:6715-7929 GCA_002327985.1 Syntrophaceae bacterium UBA2188
CTCCATTTTCGGGTGCATCAGCGTTAAATAATTTTCATAAGTGTTTTTCCCTTCGGAGCTTGGCATCTTTTTCTTCTGTTCAATCAATATGGCTTGTAGCTCCTTAAGGCCCTTTATGTCTTTTTCATATTTTGGGTCTTCTATCTTTTTCTGGGTTTCCTCGATTCTTTTCTGAATTAAGGTTTTGGATAAGACATCTATAAATTCAGAAGATCCCCTAATTAAATTTAAATTCATCCTGCCGATATGAGCGCCAAAGGCATCTGTCTGGACATAGATGGAGCGGTGGATCTGTTTAGGGAAAATGAAAGAGCGGTCGTTCCCTCCAATGATGATCGAGAGGCGTGGCACTTCTTTAGCAAGGGATTCAATCTCAAGAGGAGTTAAATGGGCAAGGGCGATGATATGGTCACAGGAAGCCATGGAGCGATTGATTGTCTCCTTGGCAGTTTTGATCGGATTTTCGATGAAATAGTTTTTTAATTCTTTTTGGATATTAGGGGAAATTTCAGTTGTGATCAGACCAAGAATTCCAATTTTAACACCCTCTATTTCTTTTAAGAGATAAGGTTTAAAAAGAGGGTTTTTCGTCTTTTTCTCTTTGAGATTTGCCGAGATGAATGAAATCTTCGAATTTTTTTGAAGATTCTTTAGATATTCAACTCCCAATCCCAGATCGGTATCCCCAATATTGAGGACCTGATAACCTAATGTTTCATATAATGTTAGAACAAACTCTGCTCTTCTCCGGGCTTTTTCTCTTTCGCTGGGTTGACCGAAATAACTGATGATCAAGGCATCCCCTCCGTCGAGGATCAGGAGATTTTTGGCCTTTTCCTTGATTGTCTTGAGGTAGTTAGACCTTCTGGGTAAACCTCCGTTATCTCCCCCCTCAGGACAAGTGCTACAAGGTTCTACCTCTCCCAGGGTATTCGAAGTGTAGATCAATGTGAGAGAGGTTTCCTCCCCGATACAGGGAGGAGTATTTATAAACAAAGAGACAAATAACATGAGAATACCAGACAGAATTTTATTGACTCCCATGTTTTTCCTCCATTTCACTATTTTTTTTCGGATTCTAAGAATTCCAGGGGAACGTTAAGCCCCGCGTTCTGGAGGGTTTCAAGAAGCACTTTTCGTTTCGGTTTAAATTGGTCTGAGAATAGGGGAAGGCATTTTACAATCTCGACCTTCTCATCAACTAATTTGAAAGC
>DCVM01000108.1:8023-8581 GCA_002327985.1 Syntrophaceae bacterium UBA2188
ATCGCATTGAGATAGGGAAAGATTTCGTGAATTTGGTCCGACACTTCTGCGATCACACGAATCTTCTCCGGGTCTGCAATGCAAGGAAGGATTCGAGTGATTTTGTAAGAATGTAGTAACATGGCTTCCTCAGAAGAGAATGATAATCAATATACCGGCCAATACAAAGAAGAACAGGGCGGTGAACAGTTTGATGGTCGAAGTCCTCCTCTGGAGAAAGAAAGATAATTGTTCAGAGGTGGTTCCCCAGTAGACGATAATGAAAATAGCCACCAAGGGCAAAATATAAACGATATTGTATAAAATGAGGTAAAACATAGCACTGTCTCGAAGGGATGGGATATTGGTAACAAATAGGATGGTGGGGAGATAGACCTGGCTTGTACAAGTGGATTGCAACAGGGTGACGATGAAGCCGATCACCATCGCAGCAAACAAAAAGCGAGTGGATTTGCCTTCTTTGTTTGCCTCCAATTCACTTTCTCTTGTCCGTATGATTCGATGAATCCTCTTCTTTAAAGAATTTGGAACCTGGAGTGTCATCTTGGAGGATCGTCC
>DCVM01000130.1:0-31144 GCA_002327985.1 Syntrophaceae bacterium UBA2188
GTTTGAACCTCCTTGGGAACCATTCTATGGGAATGTTTCTCTTGTGTCAATGATCGAGGTGGTAGTAAAAGTTTGATCTATGAGACCATGACAAACTCCAACCTTTAGGGAAAGGTTAAAAGAGTTGAAAAAGGTGACGAAAAAGGGATGGGAGGGTTGACTTTTGATTGAGAAAAAAGTAACTTATTGTATTGTTCTTTTAATGGAGCGAGTCGTGGAAAGGAGAAAAGATGAAACGCGTTGAACCGACATATATTCGCAACATCGGAACCTTTGGCCATGGTGGAGAAGGGAAGACTTCCTTGGTTGAGGCCATTCTTTTCGATGTGGGTGAGAATACCCGCCTTGGCCGTGTGGACGATGGCTCCGCTTTGATGGATTTTGAACCGGAGGAAATTAATCGAAAAATCAGCATCAGTGCTTCCCTCTCTCATTTTGAGTGGAATAAGCACCAATTTCATATCATTGACACACCCGGGTATGCCAATTTCATTGCTGAGGCCAAGGCCTCCATGAGAGTCATGGATGGAGCCATCGTGGTGGTCGGTGGGAATTCAGAAGTGAAGGTACAAACCGAAACCGTATGGGGATATGCCAATGAGTTTCAAGTCCCACGGATTCTCTATGTCAGCAAGATGGATACAGAACGAGCTAATTTTCTCAAAGTGGTGGGGGAGGCAAAAAAGATTTTTCCTTCGCAACCTGCCGTCCCCATTCAGCTTCCTATCGGAGGCGAAGGAAGTTTTAAAGGAGTGGTGGATTTGGTTCAGAGAAAGGCCTATCTCTACCGTGAAGATGGCAGCGGCCAATTCGAAGTCAAAGAGATTCCACCTGACATGAAGGAAGAGGTAGAGCGACTCCGTGAGAAGCTGGTTGAGACCGTTGTTGAAATGGACGATCAATTGATGGAGAAATATCTGGAGTCCGGGGAGGTATCCACCGAGGAAGTCGTTCGGTGCCTTCGAAAAGGCACCCTTGAAGGAAAATTGGTGCCTGCTGTTTGTGGATCCTCCCTCCGGAATATAGGGATCCAACCTCTTCTGGATTTGGCGATCTCCTGTTTCCCTTCGCCTTTAGAAAGGGGCTCTGTTCAGGGTAAGAATCCTAAGACTGGGGAACCCGAAACCCGTGAACCCAAAGAAGAGGCCCCCTTCTCTGCTTTTGTATTTAAGACCATCGCCGATCCCTTTGCAGGAAAGCTGAACCTCTTCCGCGTCTATTCAGGGTCCGTGAATGCAGATTCGACCCTCTACAACTCTAAAAAAGAGGTGAGGGAGAGAATCGGCCAGATTTTCTTATTGGAAGGAAAGAAGCAGAAACCGGTAGGCTTTGCCAGCGTAGGGGATATCGTAGCGGTTGCCAAATTAAAGGAGACCACGACCGGGGACACCTTCTCTGATGAGAAAAAACCTATTGTGTTTGATGAAACAAAACTCCCTCTTCCCGTGATCTCCTATGCGCTGACCCCAAAGAGCAAAGGGGATGAGGATAAGATCACTGCCTCTCTGGCGCGTATCCACGAAGAAGATCCGACGATGATGTTAGGCCGAGACGAACAGACCGGGGAGATCCTTCTCTCCGGTGTGGGACAGACCCATGTGGAGGTCATTGTTGAAAAATTGAAGAGGAAATTCGGAGTGGAGGTCAATCTCAGTGTTCCGAAAGTTCCCTATAAAGAGACCATCCGGGGATCGAAGACAGGGGTGATCTATCGCCATAAAAAACAGACCGGTGGCCGGGGACAGTTTGCTGAAGTTCATTTCGATGTTTCTTCGCTCCCGAGGGGTGGAGGTTTCGAATTTGAGAATGCCTTGACCGGGATGAACGTCCCAAGGAATTTTGTTCCTGCCGTGGAAAAGGGAATTGCTGAGGCGATGCAAAGCGGAGTCCTCGCTGGCTATCCTGTGGTGGATGTAAAAGTCCGGTTTTATGATGGGAAATCTCATGAGGTTGATTCTTCGGAAATGGCCTTCAAGATCGCTTCGATCATGGCCTTTAAAAAGGGAGTGCAAGAGGCCAACCCCGTGCTCCTCGAACCGATTATGAAGGTGGTGGTCACGGCACCGGATGAAAACATCGGTGATGTGATTGGTGATCTCAACAGTCGCCGGGGAAGAGTGTTGAGAGTGGATGCCAAAGGAAATTATCAAATGATTGAGGCCAATGTCCCCATGTCAGAAATGCTGAAGTACGCTCCGGATCTCAACTCCAAAACAGGGGGTCGGGGGACTTTCACCATGGAATTTTCCCATTACGAGGAAGTTCCTGCCCAACTGGCAGAGAAGGTGATTGCTCAGGCCAAAAAAGATAAAGAGAAAGAAGATTAAAAAGGATCATTGAAAATTGCAAAGTACAAATTTAGCAATTCAAATTTAAAAAATTTCATACATTTTGCATTTTACAATTTGCAATTTATATTTTGCACTGATTTTTTATGAAGGCTGTCATTCAGAGGGTAAAATCCGCTGAAGTTTGCGTGGAGGGTCGAGTTACAGGAAAGATTGGAAAAGGCCTTCTGGTATTCCTCGGTGTGGGAAAAGGAGATGGAGAGACGGATCTCTCTTTTTTGACCTCTAAGATACCTGAACTCAGAATCTTCGAAGATACCTCCGGAAAATTTAATCTTTCGTTAAAAGAAATAGGTGGGGAGGTGTTGGTGGTTTCCCAGTTCACGCTCTATGGTGATTGTCGAAAAGGTCGCAGACCTTCCTTCACAGAGGCGGAAGAACCCGTCCTCGCCAACCATCTCTACGAACAATTTATTTCAACATTGAGAGGACAAGGCATTTCTGTCCAGACAGGTGAATTTCAAGCGAAGATGGAGGTTCATCTCATCAACGATGGACCGGTGACGCTCCTATTAAATAGCAGATAGGAATAAGGCTGGAAAGAATGAAAAGGTTTATTTCCCTCATTTTCTCGATCGGTTTTTTTCTCCTTGCAGGGTCTATTGCATGGTCCCAGATTTCGAAGGGAGGAAAGGAGATGGGGATGAAAGAGATCAGGGAACCGGCTGTGGCAGGGGCATTTTATCCCGATAAACCAGAAGTTCTCTTACGGGATGTGAAAAGATATTTAGAAAATGCAAAAAAGGAAAAGATAGACGGTGAGGTGGTTGCGTTGGTCTCGCCCCATGCGGGATATATGTACTCGGGCCAGGTGGCCGCCTACGCCTATAAATTAGTTGAGGGCAGAACCTTTGATTCTGTGGTCGTGGTTGCGCCCAGCCATCGGGCTCTTTTTAAAGGGGCTTCTCTCTATGACCGGGGTGGTTATAGAACCCCTCTGGGTGTGGTTCCCATTGACACAACCCTCGCCAAAAAGATGATGGAACGGAGGAAGGAGATTCAATTTCTTCCCGAAGCCCATTCTCAAGAGCATTCCTTAGAAGTTCAAATCCCTTTCTTACAGGCCGTTTTAAAAACATTTAATCTAATCCCTATTGTGATGGAACCCTATTGGAGTTGGGAAACCTGTCAAGCTCTGGGTTCGGCCATTGCGGAGACGGTGAAAGGAAAAAACGTTCTACTGGTCGCCAGTTCAGACCTCTCCCATTTTCATTCTTATGGTCAGGCGGTTAAACTTGATCAAATCGTCCTCAATCACATCGAACGATTTGATCCAGAAGGGTTAAACCGAGACCTAAGAGGTAATCGTTGTGAGGCCTGTGGAGGAGGTCCCATCATTTCGATCATGCTGGCGGCTAAAGCCTTGGGAGCGAATCAAGGTAGAGTTCTCAAATACCTCAATTCCGGGGATGTGACAGGAGATCGGAGCCGTGTCGTGGGGTATGCCGCCGGTGTTTTTTATAAGACCGCTGGGGGGAAAGAAAAGATGAAAGAAGAGAAGAAAGTAGGTGTTGATTTAGGGTTAAATGAGGAAGAGAAAAAGACCCTCCATCATATTGCCAGGACTGTGATTGAGCAGAAGTCGAGAGGGAAGGCCGTTCCAGAGTTCAAGATTGAATCGCCTATTCTGAAGGAGAATCGAGGGGCTTTTGTGACCCTTCACAAGAAGGGACAATTAAGAGGTTGCATCGGATACATTGAAGGCCATGGGCCTCTTCATAAAACCATTGAAGAGATGGCCGAAGCAGCGGCATTTCGCGACCCTCGCTTCACCCCTGTGAAAGAGAAAGAACTTCCTGAACTAGAACTTGAAATATCCGTATTAACCCCTCTTAAAAGAATTATGGATGTGAATGAGATTCAGGTTGGGAAACATGGAATCTATATAAAGAAGGGATGGTACTCAGGCCTTCTTTTGCCCCAAGTAGCAACAGAATATGGCTGGGACCGTCAGACCTTTTTGGAACATACCTGTCAAAAGGCAGGTCTTCCCTCCCATGCATGGAAGGAGAAAGATACCGAAATTTATATCTTCTCTGCCGATATCTTTTAATATACCCAGATTCCAAAAAACTTGAAAAAATATTTTTATTCGATTAGAATCGTTTTAGTTTAAACCTGTGAAATTATGTACATATTAGAGTGTAATGTGGATACAGAAGACGAGAGGGTAAGCGATGACAAAAACATTGGGTGACATTACAAAAGAATTGACAGAAAAGATCCTTTTACCTGCAAAAGCAGAATCGGAACAAATCCTACGGGAGGCCAGAGAAGATGCGAAGAGGATGACCACCGATGCCGAACGGGAGGCCTTACGCATTCAGGAGGCGGCAAAAAAGGAGGCCGAGACAGTTCTGAAGCAGATGGAGAGCGATATGAACACAGCCGCCCGCAACTTCATTCTCATGGTCCAGGAACGGTTGGAGAAGGCCATTGTTCAGCCAACTATTGAAGCGGAACTGAAACCTCTCTTGAACAGGCCCGAGTTCTTGGAAGGGATGATTGAAGAACTGATCACTGGATTTTGCAGGTTTGAGGGAGAAGAGAACAATCTTGAAATCCTTCTTCCAGAAAAGATGAGAGATGAGTTGGGACAGTGGTTTGTTGAAAAGTTTCGACAGAAAACGACAAGACCTTTGGTGGTTCATTTTACCGACAAAGTGTCTTTCGGATTTAAAATCGGTGTTGAAGGGACAGGAAGCCACTTCAACTTTGGCGAAGGGTTGGTGGAGGTCTTTACCGAATTCTGCTCTCCCCGTTTTCGCAAACACTTTTTTACAGGGAAAGAAAACTGATTCCCGATGGGAAAGTATTACTTTTTAATTGGTCTCATCCCTCCCTTGCCAGCCCTTCTTGGAGAGAAGTTACCTCTCCCTTTTGTGGAACTTTCGAGAATCGTTCGGAGAAATATCGAACCGGAGGATGCCCCTCTGGTTGAGAGCCTGCTCTTGGCGATCGATGTGACCAATTTTGAGAATTTCTATCAAGGCAGACCCGTTTTTATTGAAGGAGGCATTCTCACCCTGGAAGAGATCGAAAGAAAGAGAAATCTTCCCCTGTTTATCCAGGTTTTCTTGGAGGAGAAGGATCGAGGAATTCGCCGTCCCTACCTTTTTGATACTCTTTGGGAGCGGTACTATACATATGCCTATACCTTGGCTCAGGAAAGGGATTGCCGGTTTCTGGTCGATTACCTCTCATGGGAAATTGGTTTGCGAAATCATCTGGTGATGATGAGGGGAAAAGAAAGAGGGGTTGAAGTGGGGGATTACCTGATTCTGCCTCAAGCAGGATACCATGACCTCTCAACCTTGGTCAATCAGGTTAAAATTCAGAGGAATCCACTCATGGCCGAGCGTCTGATCGACGAAGAACGTCTCAAAGCAATTTTTCATTATGAAGGGGGCGACCCCTTTTCAATCAGTGCCGTTCTCGCGCTTCTTGCTAGAGCCAGCCTATACAGCCGCTGGGAGAAGATAACGATTCCCTATGAAGTTCATAAGATCTTCGAGAGGAGGTAAACGTTGGGAAGTTCAAAGGACAGCCGGATCGTTGCCGTGAATGGCCCGTTGATTACCGTCGAACTGTTCAAGAATCAGGAAGTCATGATGAATGAGGTGGCCTATGTGATATGGAATGGTATTCCTCTCAAGTCCGAGGTTATTCGAATTAGGGGTCGCCTCGTCGATATGCAAGTTTTTGAGAGCACAACCGGTCTCAGGATAGGGGATCATGTGGATTTCTCCGAGGAGCTTCTGTCTGCCACTCTGGGTCCTGGAATGTTAGGAATGATCTATGACGGATTACAGAATCCCCTACGCGAATTGGAGAATAACCAAGGTTATTTTCTAAAAAGAGGACAATATCTGTCGGCTCTCAATGAAGAAAAGACTTGGGATTTTACTCCCATCGTTGACCGTGGCGATAGGGTCAAGGGAGGTCATTACCTCGGAAAGGTTCCGGAAGGGATCTTCGATCATTACATCATGGTCCCTTTATCCTTGAAAGAGGTCTGGGAGGTCGCCGATCTTAAGCCCCCGGGCGCCTACACCGTCAAAGATCCCATTGCCATCTTGAGGAGAGAAGATGGGCGTGAGGTGACTCTTACAATGAGTCAGCGGTGGCCGGTCAAAATACCCGTCCGAACTTACCAGGAGAGGCTCCTCCCAAACAGACAGCTTCTCACCCAATGCCGGTTGATTGATGTCTTCTTCCCGTTAGCAGAGGGTGGAACGGCGTGTATTCCAGGACCCTTTGGGGCAGGAAAAACAGTGCTTCAGCAGATCATTTCACGGTATGCCGAAACCGATATCGTTATCATTGTGGCTTGCGGGGAGAGGGCGGGGGAGGTTGTTGAGACAATTCGGGAATTCCCCGAGCTTGAAGACCCGAAAACCGGGAAATCCTTGATGAACCGGACCATCATCATCTGTAACACCTCATCCATGCCAGTTGCTGCCCGTGAGGCATCCATCTATACGGGGGTGACCCTGGGAGAATATTACCGTCAGATCGGGCTTAAGGTTCTTATTCTCGCAGACAGCACTTCAAGATGGGCTCAGGCCCTCAGGGAATCCTCGGCGCGGATGGAAGAAATTCCTGGGGAGGAAGCTTTCCCGGCTTATCTTGAGAGCCGGATTGCATCCTTGTATGAAAGGGCAGGGCTGGTTCGGCTTTATAACGGAGTCACGGGATCGCTGACACTCGTGGGGAATGTCTCTCCCGCAGGGGGAAATTTCGAGGAGCCCGTGACCCAGAACACCCTCAAAGTGGTCGGTGCTTTTTATGGTCTTTCCAGGACAAGATCGGATCAGAGACGTTATCCTGCGATCGATCCTCTTATCTCTTGGAGTCTCTATTTGAATCAGATGAGGGAATCCCTGGACAGCCGTCACCCCCAATGGGTTTCCCTGGTCGAGGAGGCGCAGAATCTCCTGTTTCGGGGAAATGAAATTCATCAGATGATGCTCGTGGTCGGTGAGGAAGGTGTGAGCGTCGAAGATCTGGTCATCTACCTCAAATCGGAGATGATGGATGCGGTCTGCCTCCAGCAAGATTCTTTCGATCCCGTGGAGCGGGCTACCTCTTTGGAGAGACAGGTGTCTGATTTCCTTCTGTTGATGGACATGGTCCACCATCCCTTTCCCTTCCAAGACAAGGAAGAAGCCCGAAAAGAGATGGCCCATCTTCAGAACCTCTTCTTCCAAATGAAGTACTGTCCATTTAAGGGTGGACCATACCAGAAATACAGAGGAGAAATCGAATCCATCCTGGGAAAGGAGTAGCTTCCGGATGATCATTGAACACTCGCAAATTACACGCATTCAGGGAGACATCATCTCTGTTCCGGCCACAGGCATCCATTATGGAGAACTCGCCGTCGTGAAGAGTCGTCTTAGGGCCTCTTTGGCGCAGGTGATACGACTTCGGGGAGATGAAGTGTTTCTCCAGGTTTTTGCTGGGGCCCGAGGGGTTTCGACAGGGGATCAAGTCCGTTTCCTAGGTCACCCCATGCAGGTCGCCTTTGGAGATGCCCTCCTGGGAAGGATCTTCAACGGATCAGGAGAACCAATTGACGGCGGGCCGGATTTGAAAGCCCTACCTCGGCTGGAGATCGGAGGACCGTCAGTGAACCCCGTCATGAGAGTGATTCCACGGGGATTTATCGAGACCCGGGTTCCTATGATTGATGTCTTTAATCCCCTGGTTGAAAGCCAAAAACTCCCTATCTTCGCAGCGGCCGGTGAGCCCTACAATGAACTTCTTGCTCGGATCGGTATGAGGGCGAACGCCGATATTGTTATTTTGGGTGGGATCGGCCTGAAGTTTGATGAATATCTGAAGTTTCGATATGCCTTCGAAGAAGCAGGGGTGCTGTCAAGGACAGTTATGTTTATCCATACGGCCTCGGATCCGGTTGTGGAGAGACTCCTTGTTCCCGACATGGCTTTGGCCACTGCCGAGCAGTTCGGGGTCATCGGAAAGCGGGTGCTCGTCTTGCTGACGGACATGACTGCTTTCGCCGACGCCATGAAGGAGATCGCTATTTCTATGGACCAGGTTCCATCAAACCTGGGATATCCGGGATCGCTTTACAGTGACTTGGCTTCCCGGTATGAGAAGGCGGTTGACTTCGAAGGGGCAGGGAGTATTACGATCCTTGCAGTGACGACTATGCCTGGAGATGATGTCACCCATCCCGTTCCAGACAATACAGGATACATCACCGAGGGGCAGTTCTATCTCCGGAAGGGGGTCATTGAACCATTTGGTTCCCTCTCCCGACTGAAGCAGCTTGTGATCGGGAAAGTCACCCGAAGCGACCACGGGTATATTATGAATAGCATGATCCGGCTCTTCGCAAAAAGCCGTGAGGTGGAGCAGAAGCTGGCCATGGGATTTGATAAGACAGCGGATGACGACCGATATCTCCGCTATGGGGACCTTTTTTACAAACGCTTCATGAATTTGAAGGTGGATATCGGATTGAACGAGGCTCTTAATCTCGGCTGGAAGACACTGGCAGAGTGTTTCCATCCCGATGAGGTCGGTATCAAACAGGAATTGATCGATCAATATTGGCCCAAAAATCCCTAAGCAAAGGTGGGAGTCTATCCATGGCTGAACACATCAGGCTCAATAAGGTCTCGCTCCGAGAGCAGAAACAGAAACTGGCTATGTATGAACGGTTCCTTCCTGCCTTGGAGGCGAGGAAACAGCAGTTTCTGATGCAGTTGGCGATTATTCGGAAGGAGATACGAGAACAAGAGGGGGTCATGAACGAAAAGATCCGTGAGATCTCCTTGTGGTCGCCTCTTTATTGGGATATGGAAAAGATTCTTCCCTTTTTCATTTCCATCCGTCAGGTCAATTTAGGATGGAAGAATGTGGCTGGTTTGAGGATCCCTGAGTTTCAGACCGTTATTTTTGACGAGCCCCTTTATAGTTTCTTCGCCACACCCTACAGTTTCGACGAAGTGGTTCAAAAGACCCGGGAGGCGATCTTCATCCGAGAGAGAACCCTCATTCTCAAGGAGCAGGAGCATATCCTCTCGGAAGGGTTTCGGAAGACGAGCCAACGAATCAACCTGTATGAACAGAAGCTTATTCCGGGGTGCAGGGAAGCCATTCGAAAGATTACGGTTTATCTCCAGGATCAGCAGGCTGCGGCCGTGGGCGTGGCTAAGGTGGCCAAGGCCCTCAGCGAAGAGGCATCCTATTATGCGGCCGTTTAGTAACCAGAACCCCGCAGAGATATCGGAGATTGTTCTATTACGAGCAAGCAGAGAGGATTCCTTTGACATTAGCTAAGATGAGGAGGGTGTTTATCATCGGCCCTTCCAACCAAAAAGAGACGACGTTACAGTTCCTGCAAGAAACCGGTGTCATCCATGTTGAACCGGCGGCAAAGATGGCAGGGGATTTGGAGAAGAAAAATGCATCAATCCTTCAAGAGGTGAGGCGGATCGGACAAATCTATGAAGGAGTCAATCGGTTTCGCAAGAGGGGCAAGAAGATTCCAATATCTGTTCCGGATGCCGAATTTCTTTCCTTTTGTGAGGAAAGGTTGGCAGCCCTCCAGGAACGGCAGAATCGAAAACAATCTCTCCTCAAGCTCATTTCGGATCTGAGGATTTGGGGAGATTTTGATCCGGAAAGACTTCGAAATCTGGAGCGGGAAGGGATCTATGTCCAGCGATTCCGGATGGAGGGCAAACCCGGCATCCCCCTGAAACTACCGGAAAGCACCTTCATGGAGGTGGTGACCGAAAAACCGATTACTCATTTTTACACCGTCCAGTTGGGTCGTCCAGTTGATATTCCGCAGGCAACCTTGCTTCGCCCCCCCGAAAAGGGGCTGAAGGAGGCCCAGAAGGAGCTCGAGGAAGTCATTGAAAAAGAAGAGAGGGTGATGGCTGAACTCGCCGGGGCAGGAGACCGGATCGAACTTCTGAAAAGGCAGTACCTGGATACACTCAATGAGGCCAGTTATACGGAAAACCTTGGAACGCTCTACTCGGAAGACCTTCTTTTCGGACTTCAGGGTTGGGTGCCGGCGGACCTCGAAGCAGAGTTACTGAAAAAAATAGAGCGATCGGGTTTGCCACTTCTGGCGAAGACACAGGAACCGCTGGAGGAAGAAACCCCTCCCACCTTACTAAAAAATAATTGGTTTATTCGTCGCATCGAGCCCCTCCTCAAGCTATATGGATTACCGGCATACAAGAGTCTCGATCCTTCTTACTTCTTCGCCCCCTTTATGATCCTCTTCTTCGGCATCTGTTTGGGGGACGCCGGTTATGGCCTTATCTTTTTGCTGGCCTCGACCTGGATCAAGAAAAAATGGGGGCATCTCGCCAAGGAGTTACCCCTTGCCATGAACCTTTGTCAGGCCTTTTCCGTCTCCTCAATCCTCATTGGTGTCATCACCGGGTCAGTCTTTGGTTACAACTTTACAAATCGAGAATGGGTTTTGGTGGATCTGGATTTGGATGTCGGAAACCCCATGATCCTCTTTTATAGCAGTCTGGGTCTGGGTTTGCTGCACCTGACCCTCTCCTATCTTTTAGGGGTGTTGCAGGCTCATTCTCGGCACGACCAGCTTCAGAAGTTGGGTCTCGTGGGAGTTCTCTGGGGAGGAGCCTTCCTGATCAGCCGGAGCATCTGGTTCTCCAGCCCCGCTTCGTCTGCAAACGTGCTATTCCATTACGGCGGCTGGGGATTGCTGTGCTTGGGACTTTTCCTGACGTTTTGGTTTGCATCCGATAGTAAAAGGTGGGCGATCCGGATTGGGCTCGGGTTATGGAGTGTCTATGGATTGACCGGACTGATCGGGGACCTGCTTTCCTATGCCCGTCTGTTTGGTTTGGGGATCGCTACCACCGCAATCGCAGCGGTGATGAACCAACTTGCTGGGATGGTGTATCAAGCAGCGGGTCCAATTCTCGGAACATTTATTGCTATCCTTCTTCTGATTATGGGCCATACCTTTAACTTGGCTCTCTCTATTCTGGGCAGTACCGTTCACTCAGCCCGCCTCCATTTCGTTGAGGCTTTCAAGAACTTTTTCCAGGGAGGAGGCATCGAGTATAAACCATTCAAAGTGGAAAGGGGTTAATCACATGAATAAGAAAGGAATCGTCCTTGCAGGTCTTTTTACCATGACACTCATGCTTATATCCGTTTCCTCCGCATTTGCGCAGGCAACAGCAGGTCAGAAGGATTGGGGAATTCTCGTGGCAAAAATTGTGATGGGTTTCAGCTTATCTTTAGGCCTTGCGGGGTCGGCCGTTGGTCTCGCCATTTCCTTTTCAGCCCTTCTGGGTGGGGGGGCTGAGAATTTTTTTAAGAACATCGCCGTTGCGCTGATGCCATCCACCCAGGGGATTTACTCCATCGTAGTCCTGTTCGCCAACATGGGTAATTTTGAGATGGATCCTTACGCCGTTGCCGGAAAGGCGGCGGCCTTCGGATTTACGATGTTCTTCAGTGCCTGGTATCAGGGGATTGTCTGCGCAGCGGGAATCAGGAGCATTTTAGAGGGGAAGAATACCTTAGCCAACGCCATGGTGTCTGGAGCGATGCCCGAAACCTATGCCGTTTTCGCTCTGGTCATGACCTTTATTATGAGATAGGGTGATAAAGGCCAATCAGAGTATCTTGAAAATAGGTCTTCCGTTATACGATCAGAATCTGTGAAAAAATTGGGGTGAAGAAATTTTTTCACAGTTCAGGGCTAAGAGGCCCGTATCGTTTAATTAACAATGAAGTTTGTCGTTGTCGAAATAGGGTTCTGCGTTTAAATGGATTCCATCCATGACGAGTTCCTTTTGGCTCCGCGTAAAATTAGCCTTACTAAGATTCCTCTCGCCCACTCGGATTTTTATCCTCAGTTTTGCAGGAGTGATCCTTACGGGGGCTATTCTCCTGCAGTTTCCTTTTTCGGCCCCCCGAGAACCTCTCCGTT
Organism: Syntrophaceae bacterium UBA2188; assembly: GCA_002327985.1. Taxonomy (GTDB): domain Bacteria; phylum Desulfobacterota; class BSN033; order BSN033; family UBA1163; genus UBA1163. The sequence continues at coordinate 12,319 of DCVM01000130.1, forward strand.
TTGTGGATGCCCTGTTTACCTCGACGTCCGCTGTCTGTGTCACCGGACTGATTGTGGTGGACACAGGGAAGGATCTCTCCACCATGGGTCAGGTGGTGACCTTGCTCCTTATTCAAATTGGAGGATTGGGGATCATTACTTTTTCAACCGTCTTCTTTGTCCTGATGGGCCGAGGGATATCTTTCAAGGGAAGGGAGATCGTTCAATCAACCTTTCTTCATACTCCCACCAGAAATTTTTTTGTGATTCTCAAATCCGTCCTCTGGTTTACCTTCATCACGGAAGCCCTTGGCACGCTTTTTCTTTTGGCCCGGTTTTCCTTTGACCTTCCTATCGGAGCCGCTCTTTACCAGGCTCTCTTCCACGCCATCTCTGCTTTCAACAATGCTGGGTTTTCTCTTTTTTCAGATAGTTTGGTGGGCTACCAGGGAGACCTGATCATCAATTTGACAATGATGGGATTGATCGTCCACGGAAGTATTGGTTTCATTGTCCAATATGAAGTCCTTTCCAGATTCAAGAAGGTTCAGAAAAAGTTATCCATTCACTCTAAAATGGTACTCATCACTACAGCCGTCCTCATCTTGTCCGGATCGATTTTATTCTTTATTTTTGAGAGGAATCACCTTATCAAAGATGTCCCGGTTCTGAACCAGATCCTGGCTTCCTTGTTCCAATCGGTCACTCCCCGGACAGCCGGTTTCAATACGGTCGATATCGGATCCCTAACCAACGCAACCCTTCTCCTGATGCTTGTGCTCATGTTTATTGGGGCGTCCCCTGGTTCTACGGGTGGGGGGGTCAAGACAACCAGTGCTGCGATTCTCATTCTGATGGTCTGGAATCGCCTGAAAGGGAATGAGGAGGTGAATCTTTTCAATCGGACCATTCCCAGGGAGGTCATTGGCCGGACCATATCCATTATCATTGCTTCAGGTTTTTCAGTCGCCCTGATTACTTCCCTTCTTCTCATCCTGGGAGGAGGGAACCTTTTGCCCTCCGAAAGCCGCCATTTTTTTGTGGAATATCTCTTTGAAGCCGTATCCGCTTTCGGAACAGTGGGACTCTCCATGGGGGCGACCTCAGCTCTGAATGACATCCAGAAGCTGGCAATTATCTTGCTCATGTTTACGGGAAGAGTAGGGCCCTTGACCCTCGCCTTTTCTCTCTCCCGAAGCACCGGAGGAAAAGGTTTAACTTATGCGGAAGAAGGAGTCATGGTAGGATAGGAAAATGACAGTAAGCAGAAAGCAGTAGGCAGTAGGCAAAAAGCAGAAGAACAACTGTCGTTCCAAGTGAGGAGGGTATTGAATGAAAAGGGTGATTGTGATCGGATTGGGGATTTTTGGTTTCAATATTGCAAAAGACCTTTATGAAAATGGGATAGAAGTCATCGCTGTAGATAAAAATAAAGAGATCATTCAAAAGATTAAGGATTTTTCCACCAAGGCGATTGTTGCCGATGGAACGGATAAAGAGGTTTTGGAATCCATAGGCATTCAGCCTGATGATGTGGTGATCATTTCATTCGGTGAGGACCTATCGGCCAGCACCCTCATTACTCTTCACCTCAAAGAGATGAAGGTTAAAACCATTATTGTGAAAGTGCCCAATGAGGATCATAAGAGAGTCTTGGAAAAAGTGGGGGCGACGGAGCTCCTTATTCCCGAAAGGGAGGTCGCAGATAAATTAGCAAAAAGCCTGATCTCTCCGAATGTCCTCGATTACCTTCCTCTTTCCGAGGATTATACCATCTGTGAAATAGCCCCCCCCCCCAGTTATTTTGGAAAGAGCATTGGAGAACTTCATCTGCGGAGCAAATATCATATCGAAGTCATTGCCGTCAGGGAGATGTTGCCAGAACGACTGACCCTGGTTCCCCGAGCCGATTTTGTAATTAAAGATAGCGATATTTTGGTAGTCATCGGAAAAGAGGGAGATATTCAAAAAATAAAATAAATGTCGACGATCCCTCCATCTTCTCGCATTCTTTCTTGACATCTTGAACTCCCTTTTGTTAACTTTTTCATTAACCCTTAACCCTTTCATAAGGATCCATCCATGAAGATTGTGATTGTTGGAGCCGGAGAGGTTGGATTCTATTTAGCCAAGAGGCTCTCACAGGAAAAACATGATCTGGTCATCATCGACGTTGATCCTGAGAAATGCGCCAATGCTCAGGAGGCGCTGGACGTTTCCGTCGTTCAAGGCAATGCCTCCAGTCAAAGTGTTTTAAAGGAAGCCGGTCTGGAATCGGCAGACATGTTGATTGCAGCCTCTGCCATTGATGAGATCAATATTTTAGCCTGCATGGTTGCTTCGAAAATAGGAGTCAAACGAAAAATTGCTCGGGTAAGAAATCCAGATTACTACACTGAATCCTCCCTCCTCCGACCCCAGGATGTGGGAGTGGATTTATTTATTCATCCGGAGGAGGAGGTGATTAAAGAGATCACAAGACTTCTCCTGCGGGCTTCTGCCTCGGAGGTGATCGAATTTGAAAACGGGAAGATCTTGGTGGTGGGGCTTAAACTCGATGCCGAATGTCCGAATCTCAATAAGGCATTGAAGGAAGTTGGCAATGAAGAGGAGAGAAAAAATTTTAGAGTTGTGGCCATGCTGAAAGGAGAAAAAACGATTATTCCCACCGGCAATGATTATTTTTCCAAGAATGACCAGGTCTTTGTGGTCACCAAGAGAGAAAGCCTTCCACAGGTCATTTCCCTCACCGGGAAGGCAGACCAGAAACTCGATAAGATCATGATTCTGGGGGGAGGTAAAATTGGAAGGGGGTTGGCCGAGAAGTTAGAGGAGAAGATTGATGTGACCCTTATCGAATCGAATAAGGAAAAATCGGTTCAACTGGCTTCCCAGTTGAGGCGAACGGCAGTATATCAAGCCGATGGTACAGAGATCGATACGCTGGCCAGAGAAGGGCTGCTCCATATGGATGCTTTTGTGGCGGTCACCTCTGATGATGAGACCAATATTATCTCCTGCTTGCTGGCCAAGCATCTCAAGATTCAAAAAACCATTGCATTGGTCAATAAACCCAACTATCTTCCCCTGATGCCTGTGATCGGCATTGACTCCACGGTGAACACCCGCATTTCAACAGCGAATGCTATTTTAAGGTTTATCAGGAGGGGATCGATTCTTTCCGTAGCCACCTTTCACGGCATCGAAGCAGAAGCGATTGAATTTGAGATGAAGAAAACGAATAAGATCATTGGAGCACCTTTGAAAAAACTGGGGCTTCCAGAAGGTGCGCTCATCGCGGCGATTGTTCGTGGAGAAGAGGTCTTCGTCCCCTATGGAAATAGCTCTATCGAATCTGGAGATAAAGTGATTGTCTTTGCTCTGCCAAAAGCCGTTCCCGCCGTTGAAAAACGGTTTTCCTAAGTTGAAAGGCCGTGTCTTGAGATTCTCCAATGTTGCTTATACCCTGTCCAGCCTCTGGTTGATTTTAAGTGGATCTTTTCTCCTCCCGTTAGGATTCTCTATCTATGAAAAGGACGGGCTTTACCTCCTTTTCATCCTCCAGATGGTTGGGATGGCATTGCTCAGCCTTATTCTCAGGCTTTTTGCCAGGGCCCCAACAGAGCTGACGATTCGAGAGGGTTTTCTAACGGTTAGCATCAGCTGGGTCACTTTATCGCTATTTGGGTCTGTTCCTTTTATGGCTTCAGGGTTTATTCCGGACTTTACCGATGCTTTTTTCGAAACAATATCTGGGTTTACCACCACCGGAGCAACCATCCTGGAGGACATCGAGGCCCTCCCAAAAAGCCTCCTCGTCTGGCGAAACATGACGCAATGGCTTGGTGGGATGGGGGTCATCGCCTTGGCCGTTGCAATTCTTCCTTTCCTGGGAGCTGGGGGACTCCAACTTTTTAAAGCGGAAGTGCCTGGCCCGGTTAAAGAAAAGATTTCATCCCGGATCAGTGAGACGGCCAAGATCCTCTGGGGCGTTTATCTCATCTTTACCTTAGCAGAAATCATTCTCCTTATGCTGGGAGGTCTTTCATTCTTCGAATCCCTTTGCACGACCTTTGGAACACTGGCGACAGGAGGATTTTGTCCTCGGAATGCGAGTATTGCCGCTTACGCCTCACCCTATGTCCATTATGTCATCATTCTCTTTATGTTCATCGCAGGAGTCAATTTTTCACTCCACTATTGGGGATTAAGAGGGAGGTTCAAGCCTTATATTGCAAACGCGGAATTTCGCTTTTTTACATGGGTAACCATCTTGGCATTTGTTTGTGTTATGGCCATTCGATTCTTCCATGGAGAAACTTTTGGGGAGGACTTACTCCGAAGCTCGCTTTTTCATACCGTTTCGATCGTAACGACGACAGGGTTTGTGACCCAGGATTACGAAAAATGGCCTCTTGTCACTCGCCTGGTCCTCCTGGCCCTCATGTTTATCGGCGGGTGCACAAGCTCAACAGGAGGGGGAATCAAGAATGTAAGAATTCAGGTTCTTTTCAGATTTATTGGGTCTGAAGTGAGAAAGATATTTCAGCATCATGGTGTTTTCCCAGTAAAAATCGGGGACAGACCTGTCCCGGAAAACGTCATTTCCAATATCATTGCCTTTATCGCCCTTTACCTCCTGATCGCTTCACTTGGGGTGCTGTTCATGGCTGGGCTGGGACTCGATCTCGATACGTCTTTGGGTGCGGTAGCCGCCACCCTCGGAAACGTAGGACCTGGAATTGGGACGGTTGGGGCGGTTGAGAACTATTCACACATCCCCATAGCCGGGAAATGGGGACTTTCGGTCCTGATGCTCATCGGGCGGTTAGAGATCTTTACCGTACTGGTCATCTTTACGGGGCATTTCTGGCGTCGATAGAGAATGTTTCTTTCGGATTTTTCCTGAGATCACCAAAGTGATCTCACCTTTCAGCTTTCTTGGCAAGACCTGATTTTGGATTTCACTCACTTTTCCTCTTAAAACCTCCTCATAAATCTTTGTTAGCTCTCGGGTGAGAACCATTTCACGGTCTCCGAGAATTTCGAAGATGTCATTCAATGTTTCTAAAAGGCGATGAGGGGATTCGTAAAAGATAAGGGTTTCCCTGACGCCCTCCAATTGTTGCAACAAATCCCTTCTTTTTTTTGATTTATGAGGGAGGAACCCTTTGAACAGGAAGGCATCGGTTGGGAGACCCGAAACACTCAGAGCAGCAATCACGGCAGAAGGGCCGGGGATGGAAACAACGGGAATTCGGTTTTCAATGGCTGTCTGAACAAGACGGAATCCAGGATCGGAAATGCCGGGCGTTCCAGCATCTGAAACGAGGGCGATTTGATCCCCCTGCTTCAATTTGGAGAGGATGAATTCCTTTTTTTTCAATTCATTTCCTTCAAAATAACTGGTGAGTGGGGTTTGGATTCCAAAATGCCCGAGGAGAAGGCCGGTATGCCGGGTGTCCTCTGCAGCAATAAGATCCACTTCTTTCAGGATACGGAGGGCCCTCAAGGTGATGTCCTCTCGGTTCCCGATAGGAGTGGAAACGATATAGAGGATACCTGTTGATGGGTTGAGAGAAGAAGGTATCATCATTCTTTAAGATTCTTCACTAATGGGCAAAATAGCATCTATTGATAAATTGATCAAGGTGGAAAGGGAGTTTCTTAGAAACTTCCATGCGTTTTCCTGATTACACCGATTAAAGAAAAGATTCCACAGAATTCCTCCATTTTCAGAGATTTCCAAACCCTTTTAGAAATTTCAAAAAATAGGTTGACAAATCATACTAAAATCCATAAAGATAACATCATCTCAAAAGGTTATCCTTCAACATTAAAACTTTGGAGGGTCCTGCCCAGAAAGGTGGGAGAATGGATCATTTAGCCTTTGGGCTTTTTAATAAGGATGACGATGGCCGAAGACATTTCATCAGATAAAAAGGCTCCAGATCTCAGCGTGGAAATGCCATCCATCGAAGGTGGGGAAACGGATGAGGAACTCCTTCTCGCCCGGGATTTGACCAGTTCCTTTATCAAAGTGATCAAGGCCTTTCGGTTTTATCCACCGGATAATCCCACCCTCAAAGGATTTCGAGACCAACTAATCAAGAAATTCCAATTTTTCTTAAATAAATATCAGTCCTTCATCATTCAGGTTGGAGAATATGCGCTCTCCTTTAAGGGGAAAACATTATATGAGAACAGGGATGTGAAGACCAGTCTCGCCTTTTCACTCTATAAGGATGGATTAAGGGAAATCCGGTTTATGAAGGGTTTGGAAGAGTGGGAGGTACAGGGGATCATCGATATCCTCAAGCAGAGTGAACAGATCAATCAATTAGAAGACGATATCGTCACCCTCATGTGGGAGAAAGATTTTATACACATCGGTTATTTGGCGACCGATGAATTCTTGGAGGAGACGCCGGTCGTCATCCCGGAGGACGTCGACCAATTTAGGAAAAATTTGGTGTTCAAACCTTTAGCCCACCATGTGGAGGTGGATCTTGCAGAGGAAGCTTCAGAGGAAGGAGTGGATCTGGATGGCCTCCTTTCCAAAAGAACCGAAGAACCACTTCCCTTCGTTTCAGATCGAAGTGTCTATTTCCTTACCTCCGAAGAAGTGGAAGGATTGAGAAAAGACGTTGAATCCGAGGTGGACCCCACGTTTGTATTCAATATCACGGATATCCTTTTTGAAATTTTGGCTTTGGAAAAAGAACGGGAACCCTATCAAGACGCGGTCAATATTCTGATCAAAGTATTGGACGCCTTTTTGACTCTTGGCGAGTTTTCCAAGGCCAGTGATCTACTGAAACGCGTTTACATCACCCTCAAAACTTACGACCTGCAGGACTGGCAGATTGAGAGCATCCAAAAAATCATCACCGAAGCGGGTGAGGAGACCCGGATCGAACGGATTGGGAAGGTTCTTGAGAGAGAGGAAGCTCGTCTGGAAGATGTCAACGCCTATCTCTTACTCCTTCAAAAAAACTCCATTAAACCGTTGATCAAATTGTTAGGGGAACTTAAAAATTCTAAAGCAAGAAGAATATTCTGCGATGGGCTTGCAGAGATTGGAAAGAACGCCATTGAACTGTTTACCCCTTTTATCGAGGATCGGCGATGGTACCTGGTTCGAAATATCATCTATGTCTTGGGCCGAATTGGAAAGGAACAGTCCCTCCCGTACATCCAGAAGGCATTCAATCATGAGGACATTCGGGTAAGAAGAGAAGCCATCCAGGCACTTGGACTCATCGGTGATCCCAAGGCCATCGGATTACTGGTGAAGGCTCTCACGGATAATGATGTTCGAATCCGGTGTATGGCTGCCATTAATTTAGGGAAGGGTGGGAAAAGAGCAGGGCTCATTCCTCTTCTGGAAGTGGTGCAATCTAAGGATTTTTACAAAAGAGAACCGGCGGAAATTAAGGCCTTCTTCAATGCGGTCGGGATGGTGGGTTCCAACGAAGCGGTTCCTGTGTTGCAGCAGCTCTTGGAGCGAAAGAGTTGGTTTGGTCGAGGGAAGATCGATGAAATCCGCACGGGAGCAGCCAATGCTCTGGCCACCATAGGAACCCCGGAGGCAAAGGCCATCTTGGAAGAAGCAAAGAATTCAAAGGACGAAACCGTTCGGGATGCCTGTACACAGGCATTGAAGAGCCAATCTTCCTAAGGAGCCAATGGTCTGATGCCAGAAGAAAAACCCAACCTGGATCACGAACATCTCCCGACGACATTGGGGACAGAATTTATTATAAAATTCTACCGGTTGCTCAAAGGGACAATGATTTATGACCGGAAAAATGCCATCATCGATCGCCTTACCCAGGAATGCCTTGAGGTGATCCATCGCATCATCCAGTCTGAAGGCAATCTTTTTTTAAAAATTGTTCGAGATAATTTCTTTTTCAACAATATCCGAATCATTGTAAAAGCGGACAAGTATGCCATTTTTAAAGCATTCTGGCAGGAAATGCGGAGGCGGTGGATCGGAGAGGTGGAGTTTTCAGAAGAGGTGAGTGGAGAGCATCTTAAAGATTTCATCTATCTCCTTTCGAAGTTGGAGGAAAATAATGAGAGTAATTACCTCTATGTCAAAAAGCAGTTAGAATACCGACATATCGAATCCGTTCAGGTGGGGAGATTGGAGTTTTTTAAAGACGAGGATATCTATATCGATTCCGAGGATCAGAAGAAATATTCAAAAGAGGTCTATTTTAAAACCATTGGTTTGGTTAAGGAAGTGGTGGAGAGTATTAATCAACAAAAAGCGCTCAATATCCGAAAGGCCAAACGCCTCATGCAAAATGCCGTCAATGCCATCATGCAGGATGATTCCACGTTGCTGGGTTTGGCCAATATTAAAAATTATGATGAATACACCTTCAATCATTCTGTGAATGTTGCCATCCTAGCCATTGCTTTGGGTCAGAGGATAGGGATTCCCAAAAAGCACCTCTCCCATCTCGGCATGGCGGGTTTATTCCATGATATGGGAAAGACGAGGATTCCGAAGGAGATTCTTAATAAAACAGGAAAATTGTCGTCGGAAGAGTGGTCGATGATGCGATCTCATCCTCTGGTCGGAACGGAGATCATCATGAGAATGAAGGAATGGGGAGAACTCTCTACCCGGATGATCGATGGTGCGTTTGAACACCACCTTCGATACGATTTGGCAGGTTATCCAAGACTCACCCGGAAGAGAAAGCTTACCCTCTTTGGCCGCATCATCACCATTGCTGATTTTTATGATGCCCTGGTGAGGCCGAGAGTCTACAATCGATTTCCCTATGTCTCCGAAAAAATCTTGGGGATTATGCTGGAACGCAGCGGGAAAGACTTCGATCCTGCCATCGTCAAGGTTTTTATCAACATGATCGGAATCTTTCCCCTTGGGACCCTGGTTTTATTAAACACCAATGAGATGGGAATTGTCATTCAGATCCAGGAGGATCCCGAGCTGATCGACCGCCCCAAAGTCTGCCTTATTTATTATAGCGACGGAGAATATCGAAAGGGAAAAGTGGTGGACCTCAGAGAGATGGATGAGGGAACCGGGGATTTTAAAAGAGGCATTGTGAAGACCCTTGACCCCAATGAATATAATATGAACGTCGCGGAGTTCCTTATTTAGATCTTTTCCGCCTTCTTTTCGATTCCTCCCACAATCGGTCCATTTCAATGAGGTTAGACTGATGGAAAGACTTCCCTTTTTGATGCAGGGAGACCTCAATATAATGGAATCGGGAGATAAACTTGTCCAAGGTTTTTTTCAATGCCTTCTCTGGATTAATTCGAAGAAATCGCGAAATGTTGGCCATGACAAAAAGGAGGTCCCCGATTTCTTCGCGAACCCTCTCTCTATTTTGGAGAGATAGGGTTTCCTTAAATTCCCTCATTTCTTCGTCCAATTTATTCAGCACCCCTTCAACATTAGGCCAATCAAATCCCACCCGAGAGGCCCTCTGGGTCAATTGATAGGCTTGGGACAGGGAAGGAGCATCTTTGGGTACTCCCTCTAAAACAGAAGGCCATTCGATACCTTTTACCCTCTTTTTTTTGGTCATGAGCGAACCCTCCAGATGGTGATTAAGGGATTGCTAAGTTCCTGTTTTTATGTTATTTAAATACCTTTAAAAATAAAAGATTTTCAATTTTTGTTCAATGGGTTTGTTTTAACCTTAAACAGATAGGAAGGAAAGGCAATGGACTACCGTGACACATTGAATCTTCCCAAAACGGACTTCCCTATGAAAGCCAATTTGGCGAAGAGAGAGCCGGATATCCTGAAGATGTGGGAGACCAAAGGGACATACCGACAGTTAAGCCAGCGGGCAAAAGGAAGGCCGAGATATATCCTTCATGATGGCCCCCCCTATGCCAATGGGAACATTCACATTGGAACGGCCCTGAATAAAATCCTCAAAGACTTCATCGTCAAATCGAGGTTCATGGCGGGGTTCGATAGTCATTATGTTCCAGGATGGGACTGTCATGGATTACCCGTTGAACATGAAGTGGAGAAGAGCCTCGGCTCGAAGAAGGGAGAACTTCCCCTCATTGAAATCAGGCGAAGATGCCGGGATTATGCAGCCAGATTTGTAGGGATTCAGAGAGAGGAATTCAAACGTCTCGGGGTCTTTGGAGAGTGGGAGAATCCCTATCTCACCATGAATTTTGAATACCAGGCAACGATCGTCCGGGAGTTTGGAAAGTTTCTTCTGAACGGATCAGTTTACAAAGGAAAGAAGCCAGTCCACTGGTGTCCCACTTGCAAAACGGCATTGGCCGAGGCAGAGGTGAAATATGAGGATCACCGTTCCTCCTCCATTTATGTAAAATTCAAAATGGTTTCCACCCCCTCTATTGAGGGAGAAGTTAAAGGGGAGGCAGGGATTGGGGATATCTTCCCAAGTCTGAAAGGAAAGCCGATCTTTGTCATCATCTGGACGACCACGCCTTGGACGATCCCGGCCAATTTAGCCATAGCCTTCCATCCAGATTTTACTTATGTGGCCGTGGACATCGGTGGAGAGGTATATATCATGGCAGAGGGCCTCTTGGAAGAGGTGATGAAAAAATTCAGAATCAAGAATTATGAACTATTGGAAAAATTTTCAGGGAGGAAATTGGAAGGACTCAAATGCCGGCATCCCTTTCTGGATCGGGATTCCCTTATCATCCTTGCCTCTTATGTGACCTTAGATACCGGGACGGGATGCGTCCACACAGCCCCTGGCCATGGCCAGGAGGACTACGAAAGTGGAGTGCAATATGGTTTGGAGGTTTACAGTCCGGTCGATGATGATGGCCGGTTTACCCAGGATGTTCCTTTCTTTGCGGGACAGTTCGTTTTTGATGCCAATGAGGCTGTGAATAAAAAGCTTGCTGAGGTGGGGGCGCTCCTCAAAGAAGAGATGATGGTGCATTCCTATCCACATTGCTGGCGAACCAACGATCCGATCATTTTTCGAGCCACAGAGCAATGGTTCATCTCTATGGATAAAAGGGGATTGAGGCAGGACGCCTTGAAGTCGATCAATGAAGTGACTTGGATTCCTCCCTGGGGAAGAGATCGGATCTATGGGATGATTGAGAATCGACCCGATTGGTGCGTCTCCAGACAGAGAGCATGGGGGATTCCTATCCCTGTCTTTTACTGTTCCACCTGTAATCACCTTATCATCCATCAGGAGACCATTGATCACGTCGCCCGCCTTTTTGAGAAGAAGGGGGCGGATATCTGGTTTGAAGAGGGGGTAGGCCATCTTTTACCGGAAGGAACCCGATGTCCCCAATGCGGGGGAAAAGATTTTGCCAAGGAGATGGACATTCTGGATGTCTGGTTTGACTCAGGGGTTTCCTATGCTGCTGTCCTGGAGAAGCGAAGTGAGCTTGAGTTCCCGGCGAGCCTCTATTTAGAGGGAAGTGATCAGCACCGGGGATGGTTCCACAGCTCGCTGCTCACTTCTGTCGGGACAAGGGGATGCGCCCCTTATCGTTCAGTCCTCACTCATGGGTTTGTCGTGGATGGAGAGGGGAAAAAAATGTCCAAGTCAGCAGGGAATGTGATTGCCCCTGAGGAAGTCATCAACCAGTTGGGAGCGGATGTCCTGAGGCTCTGGGTTGCAGCGGAGGATTATAAAGATGATATTAAAATCTCCACAGAGATCCTGAAACGTTTGGCCGATAGTTACTTTCGAATTCGAAACACCTATCGCTTTCTTTTAGGGAATCTCTATGATTTCCATCCTGAACAAGACCGGGTCGCCTATTCGGATCTCCAGGAGATGGATCGATGGGCTCTCCATCGGCTTCAGAAACTCATTGTTAGGGTTCGAGAGGCCTATGAACGGTTTGAGTTCCACACGGTTTACCATAGCGTCCAGAATTTTTGTGCCGTGGAGATGAGTGCCCTCTATTTTGATATTTTGAAAGATCGACTTTACACCTTTTCGGCCCGCTCTCTTGGCCGGAGATCGGCTCAGACTGCTCTACATGAGATTTTAAATGCTCTGACCTGCCTCATGGCGCCTATTCTTTCATTCACGGCGGAAGAGGTCTGGACCTACCTTCCGCAAGAACCGGGGAAGGCGGACAGCGTCCATCTGACAGCATTCCCCGAAGTAAAACCCGAATATTTGGACGATGCCCTGAACGAGCGGTGGGAACGAATCTGGGAAATTCGGGCCAATGTGACCAGAGCTTTGGAGGAGGCCAGGAAGGAGAAGAAGATAGGACTTTCATTGGATGCTCAGGTCCATCTCCATCTTCCTGAAAAGGTCTTTTCATTTCTTGAAGGTTATGAGAAGGAGTTGAAGTCGATCTTTATTGTCTCCTCGGTCACCCTCCATGTCGCCCAGGCCGAAAAAGAGGTGAGGGTAGAAGTCCTCCGGGCAGCGGGTCAGAAATGTGAACGATGCTGGAACTACGACGGCAGTGTGGGCCGCCATCCAGAGCATCCAGCCATCTGTCAGAGGTGTATCGAAGCCATCCAACATTGAGTTGAAAGCTCAAAGCTGAAAGGTTCTGCTTTGAACCTTGAACTTTAAGCTAAGTGTCTATGAGATGAAGCGTAAGTATTGGGTCCTTTTCATATTTTGTTCCGGAATTCTGTTGTTGGATCAATGGACCAAATCCCTGATCGTCCAGAAATTAATGCTTCACCAAAAGGTAGAGGTGATCTCAGGTTTTTTTAATCTCATCCATGTGAGGAATACCGGAGGTGCCTTTGGAATTTTTGGTGGAGAAAAAGGGGGAATAGGCTCCATCCTCTTTGTGGTCGTCTCCCTGATTGCCATTGCAATCCTGATCTTTCTTTTCATTAAATTAGGAGAAAAGGAGAAGACGCTTGCCCTCTCATTTTCTCTGGTGTTGAGCGGTGCCATTGGAAACCTCATCGATCGCCTCCGGTTTGGGGAGGTGATCGACTTCCTCGATTTCTACGTGTCGTCAACCCATTGGCCTGCCTTCAATGTCGCAGACTCCGCTATCTGTATCGGTATCGGTCTGATGGCTTTAGAATTGCTGAAAGGAGATCGTAAAAAAGCGCCAAATCTCAAGCACTAAATCCCAAATCCATTTTAAATGTCAAAAAGTTTTTTTGCCCTTTGAAATGGGAGCTTTGGAATGGTTGTTCATTTGACATTTGGGATTTAGAATTTGAATGAAATCATGTACCCCATCCTTTTTCAGGTCGGCAGTTTCAAGATTTACGCTTACGGGTTCTTCCTCGTCCTGGGTTTTATCGCAGCCATGGTTCTTGCCAGACTTAAAATTCGGACATCCAATACAGGGATTTCTTTTGAGAATTTAATCGATCTCTTCTTCTTCACAGTCTTATCCGCCCTGATCGGATCAAGACTACTGTTTGCCCTGATCCATTTGGATGTTTATCGGCGACATCCTCTGCAGATATTTAAAATTTGGGAAGGAGGACTGGTCTTTTTTGGCGGACTGATCCTTGCGATCATCGTTGCCTTCTGGTACATGAAACGGCACCAATTGCCCATCTGGAAACTGGCTGACCTGCTTTCTCCTCTGATTGCTTTGGGCCTCTTCTTTGCCAGGATCGGCTGCTTTTTAGCGGGATGCTGCTATGGTCAGGAGACATCTCTGCCTTGGGGAGTCGTCTTTAAAAATCCGGATTCGTTAGCGCGGTTGAATGTTCCCCTTCATCCCACCCAACTCTACGAAGCGGCCAGTGGCTTAGCCATCTTTTTCTTTTTACATTGGGTGGAAAAGCGAAAGGCTTTCGATGGTCAGATATTCTGGCTGTTTCTCTTTCTCTATTCGACCACGCGTTTTTTCATTGAATTTGTGAGAGGCGACCCGAGGGGATTTTTCTTTGGAAATCTCCTTTCGACCTCTCAAGGGGTAGGAATCTTATTAGCCATCTTTTCCATATTTATGTTATTCTATATGAAAAAAAAGGTCGGATGATCGAAACATGGCGGTTTTAGAAATCCTTAAATTCCCTCATCCTGTATTGAAGAGGCGGTCGCAGGAGGTGAGCCGAATTGATGAGGGAGTGAAAAAATTGATTCATGACATGAAAGAGACCATGTATGAAGCAGGTGGAATTGGATTGGCGGCTTGCCAGGTTGGAGTTCCTCAAAGGGTGATCGTTCTCGATGTCAGCCCTATGGATCCCCAGCATCACTTCTTCGCCCTGATCAACCCCGAAATCGTCTCTGAAGAAGGGGAGGTTGAACATGAAGAAGGATGCCTGAGCGTTCCGGACTGTTTGGAAAAAGTGAAGAGGAAAGCAAAGATCTGTGTGAGAGGATTGTCTCCCGAAGGCATGGAAGCAGAAATCAAAGGAGAGGGAATTCTGGCCATTGCCCTTCAACACGAAATCGATCACATCAACGGGATGCTTATCTTAGACAGAGTGAGTCGGCTGAAAAGAGAAATTTATCGGAATAAATTAAGGAAAGAAAAACGTAAGGAAGAAAAGGTTTGAGCCCATCGTCCTGGCGGATTATTTTTTTTGGAACACCCCTCTTCGCACTCCCGACTCTGCGACGTCTATACGAAGGACCGGATCAAGTGGTCGCTGTAGTCACTCAGCCAGACCGGGAAAAGGGAAGAGGAAGAAAAGTGGTTCTCTCACCGGTCAAGGAACTCGCGCTTCAGCATGGTCTCGTTCCCCTTCAGCCTGAGCGGGTGAAGGAGGAACTTTTTCAGGAGACCCTGAGGGGGCTTCAGCCCGATATCATTGTCGTGGTGGCCTTTGGTCAATTCCTACCGAAACCCATTTTAAACATCCCCCCGTATGGGGCTATCAATGTTCATGCGTCTTTACTTCCCAAATACCGAGGGGCTGCTCCCATTGCATGGGCCATTCTCAATGGGGAGAAAGTGACAGGAATGACGACCATGATGATGGACGAAGGCATGGACACAGGAGATATCCTTTTACAGAAGGAGATTCTCATCGGCGATGAGGTGACCTGTGAGACGCTCCATGACCAGATGGCCTCATTAGGAGCCCAATTACTGTTAGCCACTCTGGAGAAAATGAAAGGGGGAGAGATTCGACCGATCCCGCAGGATCATTCAAGGGCGACCTATGCCCCTCCTCTTAAGAAGGAAGATGGACACATTGATTGGAGAAAGAAAGCTTGGGAAATCGATCGGCAAATCCGGGCCTTTAATCCGTGGCCCGGAGCCTTTACCAAATTAGGTGAACGGTTATTGAAAATTTATAGAGGAGACATCAGGGAAAAAGCGGCCACCGGGAAAGCAGGGACAGTGGCCTGGGTAGGGTTGGATTTTATTGAGGTGGAAACAGGAAAGGATTCCTTTCTCATCCGAGAAGTCCAATTAGAGGGGAGAAGGAGAATGGCCATTCGGGAATTTCTTTCCGGACATTCCATTCCTGTGGGAACAGTCTTTCATTGATAGTCTCGTAGTCTTATCGTCCGATAGTCTCATAGTCTCTCCTGCCTGTCGCAGGCAGGAACTACTCGACCAACAGACCAATCGACTATGCAACTCATTGGGCCAAATTGAAGAGGTAACCGTTGGAAATCAGGCCTAAAAAGAGAATCTTTATCGGACTTTTAGTTTTTACCTGTTTGATCCTCTTCTTTCTTATCTTTCTGCTCTGGTATGTTCCAATGGTGGGGTTGAAGGGCATTCATCCTTCCCTTCCCCTCCTCTTTACCATTGTCTTAGCGGTCTTAGTCTTTTTCATGCTTTCGGGGGGACTCCTCCTTGTCTTTACCATCTTCAGAGGAAAGGACATTTTCCTCTCCCATAAACTGAGAGGCATCGTAGCCAAAGTGCTTTTCCCATTTATGATTTTAATGGGACGATTGGTAGGGGTGTCGAAAGAAAAGGTACAACAATCGTTTATTGAGTTAAATAACCATTTGGTTCGGTCGAACCATCACCGGACACGTCCCGGTAAATTATTGATTCTTCTTCCACACTGCATTCAGGATTTTGACTGTGAGATCAAAATTACGGGGAACGTTAAAAACTGCAGAGGCTGTGGGAAGTGCAAAATTAAAGATTTGAACGAACTCTCCGATCAATATCAGGTAAAGATCGCGGTGGCGACCGGGGGGACGCTGGCAAGGAGAATTATCGTGGATAACAGGCCCGAAGCCATTGTGGCCGTAGCCTGCGAACTCGATTTGACCAGTGGAATCCAGGACAGTTACCCGATTCCGGTAATCGGAATTCTAAACGAGAGGCCGAACGGTCCCTGTATCAATACCAAGGTGGATATTGAGAAGGTGAGGGAGGCCATCTTAGACTTCCTCGAACCCCAACGCAACGTAACCATTTGACAAAATGTATGTTTATTATTATATTCTATGTCAATCAAGGAGGTCATTTTATCAATGAATCACTTTAAGACATTTATTTTGATGTTGGCCTTGACAGGTATTTTTATACTTATAGGGACTGCCATTGGAGGAAGGAGCGGGGCGGTTTATGCTTTTGTCTTCGCCGCCCTGATGAATTTTGGGATGTACTGGTTTAGTGACAAGATTGTCCTTCGGATGTACGGGGCGAAAGAAGTGACGCAAGGGGAAGCTCCTGAACTATACGGGATTGTTTCGGAATTAACAAGCAAGGCCAGCCTCCCCATGCCGAAGGTTTATATCATGGCAAATGACACACCGAATGCCTTTGCCACAGGAAGGAATCCGGAACATGCAGCGGTTGCGGTGACCACTGGGATTCTAAGAATTTTAACGAAAGAAGAACTGATGGGAGTGATCGGTCATGAACTTTCCCATATTAAACATCGGGATATTCTCATCAGCACGATTGCAGCCACCATGGCTGGGGCGATCAGCATGCTCGCTTCGATGGCCCGCTGGGGAGCCATCTTTGGTGGAGGCCGATCGAATGAAGAAGGGGGGGGTGGGGGTGGTAATTTTCTTTTCGTTCTCCTCTTTACGATGGTCGGTTCTTTTGCAGCCATGCTGATTCGGATGGCGATATCTCGCTCGAGGGAATATTTGGCCGATGAAGGTGGAGCCCGGCTTGCCCATCCCCTCTCCTTGGCCAAGGCCCTTGGAAAATTGGAAGTAGCTTCCAAAAGAATTCCGATGGAGGCAAATCCTTCTACTGCCCACATGTTCATTGTTAATCCTTTAAAAGGGGGAGGGGTTCTTTCTCTCTTCAGCACCCATCCGCCGATTGAAGAAAGAATCGCCAGACTTGAGGAGATGGCGAGGACAGGAAGGTTTTGAGGAAAAAAACTCCCAGGGCGATCTGCCTCGATATCCTGAACCAAATAGAAGGGGCGGGTTTTCACCTGGATTGTTTGCTCACCGATTCTTTTAAACGCTACCGATTTCTCACCGCGCTTGATCGAGCATTCCTCACAGAATTAACGTATGGAGTGATCCGCTGGAGAGGGAAGCTGGATTGGGTGATCCGCCATTTTTCGAAAATCCCTTTGGAAAAAATCGAGTCAGGACCTCTCAATATTCTCCGCCTCGGGCTCTATCAAATCCTGTTCTTGACGAGAACCCCTGCTTCGGCAGCGGTAAACGAATCGGTCGAATTGGCGAAGCGAATCCGTGGAAAAGGCGGGGCAGGTTTTGTCAATGCAGTGCTTCGTTCAAGCCTCCGGCAAAAAGATGAAATCCATTATCCAGACCTCGCTGAGGAGCCCGTACTTCATCTCTCTGTGAACCAATCCCATCCCCTCTGGTTAGTCCAGAGATGGCTGAAGGAGTTGGGTATAGAGGAAACGATTAAAATTTGTCTGTTCAACAATCGGATCGCCCCCCAAACACTTCGGACGAACACCTTAAAGACGAATCGAGAGGATCTGATCGAAAAGTTGAGACAGAAGGAATTAAGTTCATATCCGGCCCCTTATTCAGAAGAAGGGATTGTACTGCAACATCCTCTGCCGACTTCGGACCTTCCATTCTTTCAACAAGGTCTTTACATCATTCAGGATGAAGCCTCTCAACTGGTGACCTCCATGTTGGACCCGAAACCGGGTGAAAAAATCCTCGATGCCTGTGCGGCCCCGGGTGGGAAGACCACCCATGTCGCTCAAAAAATGGGGAATCAGGGGGAAATTTATGCCCTGGACCTCAGTAAGGGGAAGTTAGGTCTGATTGAAGAGATCGCTCAACGATTGGGGGTAAAGATAGTCAAGACCATCAGGGGAGATGCTGCTCAACCTCTCCCTGTTCCTCAAGGAATGAAATTCAATCGAATCCTGGTGGATGTTCCCTGCTCTGGATTTGGAACCCTCCGAAAGAATCCCGACTTAAAATGGAGAAGAGGTGAGGAAGATATCAAAAGACTGAGCGGGCTTCAGGCTTCGATATTGAAAAATCTTTCAAACTATTTGACAGAGGGAGGCTTCCTCATCTACAGTACCTGTACAGTCTTCCATGAGGAGAATGAGGATGTGGTGGAAAAGTTCTTAGAGGAGCATCCAGAGTTCCGATTGGATCGGATGGATCAAGTCCGCTCAAAAAAATACCACCCGTTTATTCAGACCGGATATTTTAAAACCTTTCCTCCAAAAAATGAGATGGATGGGTTTTTTGTCGCGAGAATGGTAAAAAATATTGGGAGATGAGGGGATAGGGAGATGGAGTGATGAAAAAAATAGGATTGAAAAAATCTTTAGAATTTTTTAGTATTGGGATCAAAAGAATAGAGGTGAATTAACTTGATAAGAATAGCGCCATCGATTTTATCTGCTGATTTCAGTCGTCTTGGTGAAGAGGTCAGGTCGGTTGAAAGGGCTGGAGCGGATGTGATTCATGTCGATGTCATGGATGGGCATTTTGTCCCCAATATTACGATCGGCCCTCTGGTGGTGGCTGGCTTGAGGAAG
>DCVM01000130.1:31186-38730 GCA_002327985.1 Syntrophaceae bacterium UBA2188
AGTTGAAGGTCAGACCAGGGATCGTCCTCAAACCCGCTACTTCCCTAAAAACCCTTTACCCTGTTCTGGACGATATTGATTTAGTTCTAATCATGTCAGTTAATCCCGGGTTTGGCGGACAATCCTTTATCCCTTCGACCTTGAAAAAGATCGAACGCCTGAGGAACATCATTGATCAAAACCGCTATCCGCTGGAAATCGAAGTGGATGGAGGAATAAAAGTTGAAAACATCAGAGAGGTTTCAAAAGCCGGGGGAGATATCTTCGTCGTGGGCACAGGCATCTTCAAGACCAACAACTACGAAAAAACCATCCGTCAGTTAAAGCGAGAGATCCATCGAGCCCACCTCTAAAATTCAATTTTAATTTAAAGGAGGAAATATGAAGATTGGAGAAATGAAGAAGACCACCGTCATCGGTGCAGGTACCATGGGGGCACAAATTGCAGAAGTCCTTTCGCGTATGGGGGGCTATGAGGTGAACCTCGTCGATATCAATGACGATCTGGTCAAGAAAGGGCTTCAATCTATCGATGCACGATTGGAGCGGTTCTTTGTTTCGAAAGGTAAACTGACCCCAGAAGAGAAGAAAAATATTGTAAATCGAATCAAAGGGAGCACGAGCATCGAAGAAGCTTCCAAGGGGGCTGATCTGGTGATTGAAGCGGCCTTAGAAAAAATGGCTTTGAAAAAAGAAATCTTTAAGAAGTTGGATGAGAGTGCTCCGGCCCGCGCCATTTTAGCTTCCAATACCTCTTATCTGAACATCTCAGAGATGGCCTCTGCCACTCAGAGACCCGAAAAGGTAGTGGGGATTCATTTTTTTAATCCAGTGGCTGTTATGCAATTGGTGGAGGTGGTCAGAGGGGGGCGCACCTCTAATGAGACCATAGAGACGGCCTGTGATGTGGCAAAGGCCTTAGGCAAGGAACCGGTGGTCTGCCGAGATATCAGCTACGGGTTTTTAGCCAACCGGGCCTATCGGGCTATGGTCGAAGAGGCCACCCAAATGGTATGGGAGAGAGTTGCCTCTCCAGAGGAGATCGATAAGGCTCTCAAGCTTGGCTATAATCTGCCCATGGGACCTCTTGAATTGGCCGATATGGTGGGAGGCTGGGCCATTCGGGTTTCGTCCGAAGAGGATGCCATGAGAGAGCTTGGCGCTGAAAAAGGACGGCTCCATCCACTCACGCGAGCCATGGTTCGAGCCGGATATATGAAAATTTATGAATATTGGAAGGATGTCCTGTCAAAGCCCTGATGGTGGACGGATAGAAGAAGGTATTTTAATTTACGCCCCTTTTCACGGCTGCTGCGGAAGAGTGGAGCAAAATATTCACCGCCCCCGGCATCATGGAAAAACGAACCTCCTGCCCCAGGGCTTCCTCGCCATCAAAATCAAGCCTTAGAGGTCCTTCCTTGGAAGATACCAGGACCGAGGCGGCGCGTGTGTGTTTGACATCCTCCCTCTCAAGGTGCGTTCCGCTATAAACTGATTTTAAGGCGAGGAGAATGCGAAGGCGAGGCATCCCCTCAACTACTATCACATCAAACATCCCGTCATTGATCAGGGCCTTGGGAGCGATCCACATCCCTCGGCCGAAATATTGCCCGTTGGCCACAGCGACCAAGTAGCAGCTCCCAGAATAAAATTCCTTTCCATCGCAGAGGACACTGATCCACTGAGGCCGATACTTCGTGAGCGTGGCAAGAGTAGCGCTGAGAAAGGTGAAAGAAGAGCGACGGCGTGCTCGGTTCACCCGGTGGACGACTTCACCGCTGACGCCGGCACTGGCGATGTTTAGAAATAGACGCGGCAAATAGGTATCATCCATCTGCCTGTTCAGGGACTCAACCTTTCCGAGATCGCAAGGAAACGGACGGGCATGAGCCAGCCAGTCGACCGCCTCACAGGGATCTTCAGGTACGCCCAACGACCGTGACCAGTCGCGGCCGGTTCCTAAAGGGATACTGCCCAGAGCAACCTTCAGGTCAGACCGTCCCGCCAAGGCGTTGAGTACCACGTGATTGGTTCCGTCCCCGCCGATGGTGATCAGGCGGCAGACGTCGGCTTTTTCAGCCGCATCAAGATGTCCGGCCACGTCCTGCGGCCCATGGGTGACAGCGATCAAGAGCTCGCCAAAGGTATCGGACAATCTCTTTTCGATCTTTTTAAATATCGTTTGAGCACGGCCACCTGCTGAATTCGGATTGATGATGACCAGTGTCCTCATTTTCACTCTCTGACCCTTCCCTCACTCCTCAAATCTTTCTTTCGGTCTGGAAAGATTTGCTGGAGACATTAACAGATTCGCTCAAACTTTTCAACTCCATCGTTCTCCTTGCTTTTTACGAAGCCAAAAGGAATATTACCATTTATCTTTCTTTTCAAGTCCAATATAATAATGAAAGAGGTTTTGAAGTCGAATCCTTTTATAGGAGGGGGATGACAATGGATATTCATCAGGTTGCTTGTGTTGGAGCAGGTCTCATCGGACAAGGTTGGGCGGCTCTCTTTTCCTCAGCAGGGCTTGAAGTGATTCTTCAGGATGTCTCGGAAACTGTCCTGGAGAAGTCGATGAAAGGGATAATGTCAAACCTCAGGTTTCTTGAGGCAAACAACCTTCTGCAACAAGGCGGAGCGGACGCCGCCCTGAAACGGATAAAAATGAGCCTGCTCATCAGTGAGGCGGTACGGAACGCAGACTATGTTCAAGAATCCGTCCCTGATCACTATGATTTTAAGAAGCAAGTCTTCAGAGAAATGGATATCGCCTCTCCTGATCATGCCATTTTGGCAAGCAGTTCCTCAGGATTATTGATGACAGAGATTCAAAAAGTGACGACGAGACCCCAGCGCTGTGTGTTAGTCCACCCTGTTCTTCCGGTTTACCTAATTCCCCTTGTTGAGATCGCAGGAGGAGACCAGACCTCTCCCGAAACAGTGCGTGCCACCTGTGATTTCATGAAACGGGTAGGTAAATTCCCAGCCTTATTAAAGCGGGAGGTTTCCGGTTACATTATCAACAGATTGCAGGCAGCGCTATTGCGTGAAGCCATTGATCTCGTTGATAAAGGTGTCGCGAGCGCAGAAGATATCGATCAAGCCTTTTGTATGGGGATTGGCCTTCGCGATCCCGTCATTGGTCCATTCCTACGGATCCATTTGGCCGGTGGTGGTGTTGAGCGGTTTATCGAGAATTTTTCTCAATCCTACCGCCACCGGTGGGAGACAATGGAAACATGGACCTCCATCCCTCCCTCAGCAGCGAAGAAGATTATCAGGGATGTCAAAGGAATGGAATTGGTTCGTACCAAAACCTTAGAAGAAATTGAAAACTGGAGAGACCAAATGCTGGTCAAGCTCCTTAAGGTCCTCCATGAAAAGCAGGTTAAAGTTTGAGTCTAACGTTGATAGAATGCCAAAGCAGACTCGGCTGGGGCATGGTAAGAGCCTTGTAGCGGACCCTTTTGAAGATTGAGCACAAGGGTTCAACAACTTTGCCGGATTTCACTTTTAGTGAAAGTCTCTATGACCCATTCCATTCTAAAAAACCCGCATTACAAGGATCTGGAAGTGTTCCTGGCGAGTCTGCTCATACAGGGTTATTAAAGGAGGCATGGTCATGACAAAAATAAATGAATATCCTTCCCTTGATGCGACAGCCCTTGCTGCATTGGTGAAGCAAAAGCAGGTCAAGGCCATTGAGCTCGTGGACGCTGCCATTGAGCGGATTGAGCATTTGAATTCAACACTCAATGCGGTGGTTACACCGATGTATGAACAAGCTCGGGAGGCAGCCAACGGAAAACTTACCAATGGACCTTTTGCCGGTGTCCCTTTTATGCTAAAAGACTTGGGAGCGCCTTTTGCTGGAGTACGAATGACTATGGGTTCGGTCTTTATGCGTCACTTCGTCCCAGATCATGATAATGAATTAGTCGCCCGACTGAAACGCGCCGGTTTAATCATCGTTGGAAAGACTAATACGCCTGAGCTGGGAATCCTCCCGACCACCGAGCCCCGCTTGTTTGGCCCTACTCATAATCCGTGGGACATCGATCGGACCCCGGGCGGTTCAAGCGGTGGGTCAGCGACTGCGGTGGCGGCCCGTTTTGTCCCAATGGCTCATGCTAATGATGGTGGGGGTTCCATTCGCATTCCCGCCTCGTGCTGTGGGCTTTTTGGTGCCAAACCCACCCGGGCGCGAAATCCTCTGGGGCCTGATTTTGGGGACCTCTTCAGCGGATTAGTGATCGATCACGCCGTCACACGCACGGTACGGGACAGTGCCGCCCTTCTCGATGCTACGGCTGGTCCTGATATAGGTGATCCTTACTGGGCTCCCCCTCCGGCACGTCCCTTTCTTCAAGAGGTTGGGGCGGATCCCGGCAGGCTTCGTATTGCTTTCACCAAGACCACACCGGGAGGGGTCAAGGTCCATCCAGATTGCATCAGCGCAGTGGAGGATGCTGCGGCTCTATGTTCCGAATTAGGCCATGAAGTCGTCGAGGCAGTACCACAGGTCAATGGGGAATTGGTGACTATGAACTTCATGGTTTTATGGGCAGTAGGGTGTGCCTGGACCATAGACGGATTGGGGTTGATAATGGGGAAGGCTCCTGCCCCAGATCAGTTCGAACCGCTCACTTGGGCTTTATATCAAATGGGCCGCCAGCAAAGTGGATCATCCTATTTATTTTCGCTGACCATTCTTCAAAGGGTTGCCAGAGATATTGCCCGATTTTTTATGACGCACGACGTCTGGCTCACCCCCACGCTTGGGGAACCACCCGTGCCTCTGGGGACCTTTGATTCACCTCCGGAGAATCCTCTTGAAGGCCTCCGCCGGGCCATTGCTTTTGTTCCTTTTACACCGATCTGCAATGCCACCGGTCAGCCGGCGATGTCCGTTCCCTTATACTGGAATGCTGAGGGACTTCCCGTGGGCGTCCATTTTATTGGACGGTTTGGAGATGAAGCCACCCTTTTTCGTTTGGCAGGGCAGCTCGAATCGGCCCGACCATGGGCGGATCGCCGTCCATCTGTTTTAACCTGAGATCATTTTGTAACCAATTTGAGCTAAGGTTTCATTCGTATGAAAAACCGATTTAGCATTTCATCCATTGAAAGAATCTTTAAACACAAATTCTCATACGCCACTCGAATTCATTTATTGTGGAAGGGAAGAGATTCGTTTCAGACGATCTTTGATGCCATCCAAAACGCAGAAAAATTTATCTGTCTCCAATTTTATATATTCAGAAATGACGAAACCGGGGCAGCCTTATCCGAATTATTGAAACAAAAAAGCCGCGATGGAATAGAGGTCTATGTCCTGTATGACCACTTTGGATCCTTCGGGACTCCAAAGAGTTTTTGGAAAGAGATGAGAATGGCAGGTATTCAAATCAGGGCTTCCCGTCCCTTTAAATGGACCGACCCCTTTCATTATGTCCATCGTGATCACAGAAAGCTCATTGTAGTTGATTCAAGGAAGGCTTTCACCGGGGGACTCAACATCGCCAATGAATATAGTGGATTTCATCTTCGGAGGCGAAGCAGGGGTTGGCGCGACACAGGAATTTTGGTGGAAGGTCCAGTCGTCAAAGAACTTTTTGATACCTTCCAAAAAAGCTGGAGGACCTGGGGAGGGGAAAAAATTGTTTTTGAGGAGACCCNNCAGGTTGATCGAAAAGCTTGAGGGAGCGGTCGGGCGTGGGGTGAGGGTGAGGCTCCTTGTGCCAGGGGAAAGCGATGTTCCTGCTGCCTCTTATGCCGGAAGAGCTTTTTTTTCAAGACTTTTAAAGGCTGGTGTTGAGATTTATACTTACCTGGGAGAGATGCTTCATGCCAAAACCTATCTCTTTGACGAATCCTGGAGCATCATTGGTTCCACTAACCTCGATTATCAATCTCTCAGGTATAACGATGAAGGGAATATCGGAATCCTGGATGTCTCTTTTGCCTCAAAGATGAATGGAATTTTTGAGGAAGATCTAAATCATTCAGTCAAAAGAGATGTGGAGGGTTGGCGCAAAAGGCCTTTTTTAGAGAAAATCAAAGAACACTTTTTCGCCCTTTTCAGAAAGAGGTTGTAGCCTTTCTTTCTTCTGCTCATCAGTCGTCATTCTGAAGGAAGAAAAATAGTTTAGACATTCCATTGGATGCTATCACTGGATGGAGGCTTTTCTTTTGTGTCGATCACACCTAAGGGGGCGACATCCATGTCGGCGAGATGGTCGGCCAATCGGAAAATGCTAAGGATTGTTTCCAGGAGGATTCTGCTGTAAATCACCGTGATCAGGAATATCAAGGGAGCCCCGATGAGCAGGGTAAACATTCCGAGCCACATTGAGGCATGAAATCCGAGGAGGACAAGAAAAAAGGCGATCAGGGTAGCGGAAAGCATCGATAACCCATAGAGATATCCCATTATTTTGGGAACGACGGACTGACCGAATGAAAGATCGAAGAGGGCCTTAAGAAAATCAAGCTTCTTCAGAACGGAGACCTCCTTAAATCCTGATAGACGAGAAAGTCTTCCTTCTATTTGGACATCGCTGAGCGATTCGGTGCAATGGACGCAGAACGTTGCCTCTACCTTATTGGAAGTACCACAATTTGTGCAAAACATCTCTGTCCTCCTCCAACCTTCCGAGAATGTTAACTTACGGTCTTGATCTCTTTTATCTTCCAGTAGCCCTCTTCTCTCTTTAGGGTAACGTCGAGAAGGGTTCTCTTGTCCTTCCGCTGACCCCCCGCTTTTTTTGAAATTCGGATCAACCACTCTAATCTAACCGCTGCGGAATCCCCGGAAATCTTCTGATCTTTCAAATCATAGGAGAGATCAAGGTAATTGAAGAATCCCCACGTCTCAAGCGCATCCCGCCGTTTGCCCTCCCGATCGTTAAAGTCACGAGAGTAACAGGACATAAAGAGGTCAATATTTTTCTTAAGATTAGCCTGTTTAATGGTTTCAAAAAGTGATTTAATCTTTTCGACTTCTTGATCTTCGGTCAGCGCGGGGGGCAGGATGGGAAGGGTTGAGGCAGAGGGGGAAGGTGCCATTTCTTTTCCAAGCCCTCTGCTTGAGGGAGAGTAGTATTGCCAGAGAAAGGTTCCCCCGGCCAGGATCAGGAGGATGGCAACTGCGATCAACCCAGGGAAAGGCCGAAGGGGATTTCTTTTGATTTCTGAGAAAACAAAATTTTCCTCCCTCTTGTTGGGTAAAAGGGATAGGATTTGACGACAATTTTTTAAACTTTTATCCCTTGATTTCATTTCCCTTCTTAAATCCATTTTCTCTCTGACAAAGTCAGGCTTAGTAACTGCGCCCAACTTATAGAGGGATTGAAATTCCCCAAGTCTCTTTTGAATGGGATTCAATTCTTTTTCTAAAAAGTCAATTTGATCCAACGCCCTTCTTCTCATTGATTCGAGTTCCGTTTCCATTTCTTGACGCAGGAAAAGGGCACTTCTTCTCATGACTGATCCTGCTCTCCCTGAAGCGATGAATGTTCTCATCAGTTGCTGACCTGTGA
>DCVM01000106.1:0-7849 GCA_002327985.1 Syntrophaceae bacterium UBA2188
GACCCCAGAAAGCTACCTTGAGAAACTGGCCCGAGAAGGGCTGGAACGTCGACTGAGTCGATATCAGGGAGAGAAGGAGTTTCAGGAACGTTCTGCCCGGTATAAGGCCCGACTTGCGGAAGAGCTCAAGATCATCCGATCCATGGGCTACCCGGGTTACTTTCTCATTGTTTATGATTTCATCCACTATGCGAAAAACCACAAGATCCCGGTGGGGCCAGGAAGGGGATCGGCCGCTGGAAGTCTGGTCGCTTACGCCTTGAACATTACCGATCTGGATCCCATGGAGTACGATTTGATCTTTGAGCGTTTTTTAAATCCTGGACGAAAGAGCAGTATGCCCGATGTGGATGTTGATTTTTGTATGGAAGGAAGGGATGAGGTCATTCAATATGTGTCGGAAAAGTATGGGAAAGAAAATGTGGCTCAGATCATCACCTTTGGGAAGATGCAAGCGAAGGCAGTGGTTCGGGATGTGGGCCGTGTTCTTGGAATTCCTTATGCAGAAGTAGACCGGATTGCAAAACTCATCCCCTACAAACTTGATATTACCCTCGAACAGGCCCTCCAGCAGGAGGCCGGGCTCAGAGAGGCCATTGCAAAAGATACCCGGATCGCCTCTCTGTTCGAAATTGCAAAATCTTTGGAAGGCTTGGCACGTCATGCCTCGACCCATGCAGCTGGTGTGGTCATTGCCAATAAACCGTTAATGGAGCATCTTCCCCTTCAGCGGGGTCAGAACAGTGAAGTGATTACCCAATATGCGATGAAGCAAGTAGAGGCCATCGGTTTGGTTAAATTCGATTTCTTGGGGCTAAAAACCCTCACGGTAGTGGACCAGACCATTCAGGAGATTGAAAAGAACCGAGGCATAAAGGTTGACCTTTCAGAAATTCCATTGGACGACCCCGAGGTTTATGCCCTTCTCGGAGCGGGCTCAAACCTCGGCATTTTTCAACTGGAAAGCTCAGGGATGCGGGATCTCTTAATCAAACTGAAACCGCAGAGTTTCAAAGATATCATTGCCCTGGTGGCTCTCTACCGGCCGGGACCTCTGGATAGTGGAATGGTGGGTGAGTTTATTAAACGAAAGCATGGACAAGAATCCATTCGATATGAGCTTCCCGCTTTGCAAGAGATTTTAAGGGATACGTACGGGGTGATCGTCTATCAGGAACAGGTGATGCGCATCGCCAGTACGCTGGCCAATTTTAGCCTCGAAGATGCCGATAATCTCCGGAGGGCGATGTCTAAAAAAGACACCCTCGAGATGGAGAGGCAAAAAGAAAAGTTTCTTGAAGGGACCAAAAGGAATAAGGTCCCTGCCAAGAAAGCGGAAAAAATCTTTGAACAAATGGAAACGTTCGGTCGTTACGGCTTCAACAAATCCCACAGCGCTGCCTATGCCTTGCTGGCTTACCAAACCGCTTACTTGAAGGCTCACTATCCCATTGAATTTATGGCTGCCTTGCTCACGAGCGAGGCCCAGAACGCAGAGAAAATAGTCAAATATATTTCGGAATGTCGGGAGATGAAAATTGAGATATTGCCCCCGGACCTCAATGAAAGTTTTAAACATTTTGCGGTCATCGAGAACCGGATTCGATTTGGCTTAACGGCAGTAAAAAATGTGGGGGATGCGGCCATTGACATCATCCTGGCAGAACGAGAAGCCCATGGAAAATTCAAATCGTTATACGATGTTTGTCACCGAGTTGATTTAAGGAAGGTCAATCGAAGGGTGATTGAAAGCTTGATTAAATGTGGGGCCTTTGATTTTTCAAAGGCCTATCGATCTCAAATGTTAACGGTCCTCGGGGATATCCTTGAAGAATCCCAATCCGCACAGAGAAAGAAAGGGAAACCTCAATTGAGTATGCTCATGGATGCCTCCGTGGAGTTCAAGGACGACTATCCGGACATTGAAGAATTTCCGGAAAATCAACGGATCGTTTTTGAGAAGGAAACGATCGGTTTTTATATTTCTCGGCATCCCTTGTCAAGCTATCAGGAGGAGATTAAAAAACATACGGAGGCGGATACCTCCCTCTTACCCAAACTTCAAAACGGAGCCGAGGTCAACATCTGTGGTCTGGTCAGCGGGTTAAAAGAGATCGTAACCAAAAAAGGGGATCGGATGGCCTTTTTGACCCTCGAAGACATGAAAGGATTTGTGGAGGTCATTCTTTTCCCAGAGGTGTTTAAAATGGCCCTGCCTTATTTAAGAACAGGCGATCCCCTTCTGGTGAAGGGAATACTTGATCTTGCCGAAGAACATATCAAGATAAAAGGAACAGCGGTTCACTCCTTATCCGAGTTATCCTCCTCCGCGAAACCTGTCCATTTAAAAATAGCACTCTCCCCACTCACTTCTTCTCAATTGGCAGATTTAAAAGAGATATGTTTAGCCCATCGAGGATTTTCCAAGGTCCTTCTTCACTTTATTGATGGAAACCAGAGGGAGACCGTAGTGGCTCCTTCTGATCAATACATGGTCGATCCTTCTCAAGGGTTTAGGAGCGCGATTCAACATCTTTTTAAATCCTCTCTGCTCTCCTTAGAATAAATAAGGATTGAAATGGTCAAACATTATTTAGAATTTGAAAAACCACTCATTGAACTGGAAGGAGAGATCGAAAATCTGAAGAGGTTTTCCAAAGGGAAACCCGCCCATTTCAGCCAACATTTAAAGACCTTAGAGGAAAAACTCCACCGTTTGCAAAAAGAGATATTTTCCAACTTAAAGGGGTGGCAAGTTACCCAATTGGCAAGACATATTGATCGGCCCAAAGCTTCTCATTATATTCAATGGATGCTTGAGAATTTTTTGGAACTTCACGGCGATCGAAATTATGGAGACGATCCCGCCATTCTTGCCGGATTAGCCAAGTTGAATGGAAAGACGGTCACGGTGATCGCCCATCAAAAAGGGGCCGATGCCAAGGAAATGGCCTATCGGAATTTCGGGATGCCTCATCCAGAAGGATATCGTAAGGCATTGAGGCTCATGAAAATGGCGGAGGTGTTTAAAAAGCCTATCCTGACCATGATCGATACCCCTGGTGCCTTTCCCGGAGTGGGGGCTGAAGAAAGAGGCCAGGCGGAGGCCATTGCCAGAAACCTTAAAATGATGGCGATGCTTCGAACCCCCATCATCGCCACCGTTATTGGGGAAGGGGGAAGCGGAGGTGCCTTGGCCATTGGAATGGGGGACCGAGTATTGATGTTAGAGCATTCCATCTATTCCGTTATCTCCCCAGAGGGGTGTGCGGCCATTCTATGGAAAGATGGTGAAAAAGGAAAGGAAGCTGCCGCAGAGTCATTGAAGTTGACGGCTGCGGATCTCTCTCGGCTGGGGGTGATCGATGAGATCGTCAAAGAACCATTGGGAGGAGCTCATCGAAACCCAAAAGTTATGGCCGAGACGTTAAAAGAGGTGATCGTCCGTCACCTAAGAGAGGTGGAAAAGATGGAGGTGGAGGAGTTGTTAAGCCTCCGATATGAAAAATTTAGAAAAATGGGGACCTTCATGGATGATGGGGGAGGGTAGCGGGCGCCTGGTTATTTCATGTCGAAAAAAATTGAGGTGTTGCCAGAATCCGTTTCACAGATCATTGCCGCAGGAGAGGTGGTGGAGAGACCCGCTTCCGTCGTCAAGGAGCTGATGGAGAACGCCATCGATGCCGAGAGTACTGACATCACCGTTGAATTGAAGGCAGGAGGTCTCCAACTGATCCGGGTGGTGGATAACGGAGAGGGAATGGATCGCGAGGATGCCCCGGTGGCCTTCCAAAGATATGCCACCAGTAAAATTAAAAAGTCAGAAGACCTTTATGCGATTCACACCTTAGGATTTAGGGGAGAGGCTCTTCCCAGCATTTCTCAGGTTTCCCAAATCACCCTTCAGACCCGGACGTCCCTTTCCCTCAGTGGAACAGGGGTGATCTGTGAAGGAGGCCACCTCAAAAGGATTTCGGAGGTGGGCTGCCCGGTCGGAACAGAAGTGGAGGTGAAGAATCTCTTCTTCAATCTACCGGTTAAAAGAAAATTTTTAAAATCGATTCGAGCGGAACTTCGCTATGCCTTACAGACATTTCTCCGATTAAGCCTTTCTCACCCGACGATCTCGTTTAAATTGATTCACGATGGCCGAATGCTTCATAACCATCCCAAAACAGAATCCTCTCTGGTGAGAATCGAAACCATTTTTGGAAAAGAGATCTATCGTCATCTCCAGCCGATAGAATTCGAAGAGGGGGAGATTCGGATCTCAGGATTTGCCAGCCTCCCCTCCTTTTCAAAAAAAAATGCAGAGGGGATTTATTTTTACGTCAACCAACGCTTTGTCAAGGACAGGGTGATGGTTAAAGCGATCATGGATGCCTATCGCCATTCCCTTCCCGGCCATCAATTTCCTATGGTCATCCTCTTTCTCACCCTTTCTCCTTCTGCGGTGGATATGAATGTTCATCCTACCAAAGCCGAGGTAAAGTTTAAGGATACGGAAAGAATCTATCAGGCCGTTCTGGCAGCCATCCGCCTGGGGTTAGCAGGAGAGGCTCCCCCAAGGCAGGAAGGCAATGATGGAATCCAAAAGGAGGAGCATTTTTTCCAGGGAGGGGGTCAACCTGTTTTTCCTGCTCAGGATACGTTATCCTTCTTCTCTTCTTCAAGAGGAAAAGAAGAGGCCATTTTTGGGGTTCGGGAAGGAGAGGGGGAGAAATGGACGGTTGAGTCGAAACGGCCCTATACGGTTCTTGGCCAGATTCAGGGAACGTATCTTCTCTGCCAGGGGGAAGAGAATTTAATTTTTATTGATCAACACGCGGCCCATGAAAGAATCCTTTTCGAAAAGTTCAAAAAAGAGTATGAACGCAGGTCGATGGTTTCAGAAAGACTCCTCCTTCCCGTCCTTATCGAGTTGTCGGCAGAGGAATCCTATCTTCTTGAATCAGCCGGGGAGGCTTTGGAGGCGATGGGATTTGAAATTGAGCCAGTAGGCGAAAAACTATTTGCCATTCGATCGGTCCCCTCTTGGATCAACCAGAAGGACCCGAAAGAAATCGTCCGGGGGATCTTGGATGAACTCTCTTTTATAGAAAAAGAGGGCAACGGGCAGGAGATGATCCACACCATCTTGGTTTCCTTGGCCTGTCATTCGGCGGTTCGGGCGAACTTTGTCTTGAAGAGAGAAGAAATGGATCAGTTAGTAGAGAATCTTACTCCCTTTTATCCTTCTACCACCTGTCCCCATGGGCGACCCATCTTTTTTATCCTTCCTCTGGAGACATTAAAAAAACAGTTTAAAAGAAAATGATCCGGGTTGAGCAAAAGGAATCAACATTGATCATTTTCGAAGCTTGTATTCTTGTCTGTTGTCAGGGAGGTATGTCTGATGATACTGGCTACTCGAACTTCGTTTTTCGAGCTTCGAGTTTCGATACCAGCATCGTCACCGGAAAACTTTTGAAACATTAATGGTGGTCGAAGTTTGTATCGATGCTGGGAGGCGACCTCCTCTTTATTGGAAATCAGAATCGGCGTCATGATTCAAGCCGTATTTCTCTAATCGGTAGCGCATAGAACGAAAGTTGATATGCAAGAGTTCGGCCGCTTTCTTTTTAATCCCTTTTGTTTTATCGAGGGCTTTCAGCAAAAGGGTTCGCTCAAGCTCCTCCACTATCTTTTCCAGGTCAATCCCCTCGGTCGGAATATCGATGTCGATGGGCCCTTTTCTCTGTAGGGGCTGTTCGCTTAAATAGGAGCTCAAATGGTAGGGAGTGAGCTCGTTTTGGCTCTCTAAAGCAACCGCTCTTTCGATAATATTTTGGAGTTCTCTCACATTTCCCGGATACTCATATTGGAGCAGGATTTGGAGAGCCTCAGGGGAGATCCCCACGATATTTTTATTTAACTCTTCCGAATATTTTTTTAAAAAATGGTTGGTGAGAATTTGAATATCTTCCTTTCGGTCTCGGAGGGGGGGGAGTTTGATCTGAATGACATTGAGACGGTAAAAGAGATCCTCACGAAAACGTTTTTCTTTTACCGCCTCTTCGAGGTCTTTATTGGTGGCGGCGATGATCCGGACATCCACTCGGAGGTCTTCTGTTCCCCCCACTCTTTTAAATTCTTTATCCTGGAGGACTCGCAACAATTTAACTTGCATGAGCAGAGGGAGTTCGCTGATCTCATCCAAAAAGATGGTCCCTTCGTCTGCCACTTCAAACAGCCCTTTTTTGGTCGCAATGGCATCCGTGAATGCCCCCTTCATATGCCCGAAGAGTTCACTTTCGATGAGGGACTCCGGGATAGCGCCGCAATTCAAGGTCACAAAGGGTTTGTCCTTCCGTGGGCTGTTATAATGGATGGCCTTGGCCACCAGTTCTTTGCCTGTCCCGCTTTCTCCGGTAATCAAAATATTGGTTTTGGTAGGGGAGACCTTTTCTAAAAGATCATACAAAGCCGCCATCTTAGGACTTTGCCCGATGATGTTCCCAAAATGATAGCGATCCCTGACCACCTGCTTTAAAAGGATGTTTTCCTTTTGGAGATTCTTTTTCTCCAAAGCGTTTTTTATAATGAGTTTGATCTCTTCGACCTTGAACGGTTTGGTGATGTAATCATACGCCCCTTCTTTCATTGCCTTAATGGCCGTATCCGCAGAGGCGTACGCGGTGATCATGATCACAACGGTTTCCGGAGAAACGGATTTAATCTTTTTTAATGCCGCGATTCCATCCAATTTCGGCATGCGGATATCCAAGAGAACCAGGTCAAAGAGATCATTTTCGGTCAGTTTGACAACTTCTTCTCCATTCGAAGCCAGTGAAACTTTGTACCCTTCTTTTTTCAGCATGATTTCTAAAAATTCTCTCATGCTTTGTTCGTCGTCACCCACCAATATTTTGTCCTTGATCATCCTCTTTTCCTCTTTCTATTCAGCAGGAAGAAAAATAGTAAAGGTCGAACCCCGGCCCAACTCACTGTCTACTTTGATGAATCCATGGTGGTTTTCAATGATCTTGTGGACGATCGAAAGGCCCAACCCTGTTCCATTCTCCTTGGTTGTAAAAAAGGGCTCAAAGATCTTTTCCTTCTCTTCCGGGGCAATTCCTTTTCCGGAGTCGACAATCGAGATTTTGATCCAATCTTTTCCTCTGAATGGGGGGGAGAAAGAGACAAAAGCGCTCCCCTCGCCATTTCCCGTCCCTAACTGAACACGGATTTCCCCGCCATTGGACATCGACTGAGTCGCGTTCATTAAAAGATTCCAAAACACCTGTCTCATTTGATCCGTGTCGATCGAGGCTCGGATCTCTTCATGAAATACCGGTCGTGAGATTCGGATTCCTGGATGAAAAGAAGGGGAATGAATCAATAGGTCCAGGGTTTCCTCAAGAATCCTCCCAATCGGGTAGGGCATTTTACGAGTTTGAGGTGGGTGGGCAAAAAGGAGAAAGTCGGTGATCAAGGCATTCAGCCTCTCCGACTCCCTTAACGTAATATCCATCAGATGCTGTTGGTGATCGTCTAAGATGAGTTCGCTTTTCAAGAGTTGAATGGAGCCGCTTAGAGAGGCCAATGGATTCCTGATTTCGTGGGCCATCCCGGCAGCCAGAACCCCCACCGCCGCCATCTTGTCCACTCGTTTCATCTGCTCTTCCAGTTCTTTAAATTTTGTGATGTCCTGAAAAATGAGGGTGTGGCCAATCAGGGATCCCTCGGGGTCGGTCAGAGGAGAGATGGAAAATCCAAGATAGATTTTTCTTCCCTCCTGATTGGTCAAAAGCGTTTCATAACGTTGATAGTCGGAAGAGGGCTCCGAGGCCTTTTTTCCCCCCTGTTC
>DCVM01000106.1:7870-14707 GCA_002327985.1 Syntrophaceae bacterium UBA2188
TTTCCGGAGAGATCAATGGTAAGAAGACCGCTGTCTAGACTCTGAATGATATTTCGATTAAATGTTTCTAACTGATTGTAATCCACTTGTTTTTGGATCAGCTCTTTTTTCTTTTTTTTCAGCTCTTCGGAAATGGCACTGCTCAGCAGGGCTACGATATAAAAAGCGGCCATGTAGACAATCAACACGTAAAAGATTTGGCTGGCATCGTAAAGGGGAGGTTGGCCCAAAGGATTAATCCAATGATGGAGTTGGAGCAACAAGAGGAGGCCGAAGAGAAACGAGGAGAGAGAGGCGGAGAGAAGGGCTCCTCGCTTGTAAAAGATCATGCTGGTTCCAATAATCGAGAAGATATAGGCGATGGGGAAAAAGCTTTCTTTTCCGCCCGTAAAATAGATGAGGGCGATGATGAACAGGTGATCCACCACGATTTGGAGAGCGGCAAAATGAGAGAGGGCCTTCCATCTCTTTAGGAGGAGGGCATAAGCAATCGTGACCAGGTAAAAAAGGCCTATAAAATAATAGAAGCTACTGGTTAAGGGGAGGAAAAAATATTTTTTTTCAGAAATTTGGAAAAGGAGGGCGATAGCAAGGAGGAGGGTAATGATGATGATGCGACCCAACATCAAACCCTTCAGATTTCTTAACATTTTTTGATGTGTATCAATCCTATCCATGGTAAGGGTGGAATTCTTCTCCACGAGATATCCCTTTTGGCGTGACCCAGCAAAGCTTTAGCCCACCGCCGAGGCCATTTGGAAAATGGGAAGATACATAGCAATGACAACGCCTCCGATCACCACTCCCAAAAAGATCATGAGGAATGGTTCAAGAAGAGAGGTCAAATTGGCCACGGCGATATCCACTTCGTCTTCATAAAATTCTGCAATTTTAGACAACATATTATCCAATGCTCCGGTGGACTCGCCCACGGAAATCATTTGGATGACCATCGGAGGAAAAATTTTACTTCGGTTCAAGGGTTCCGCAATGGTCTCGCCTTCCCGAATGCTTGCTCGTGCATTGAGGATTGCCGTTTCAATGGTTCGATTTCCTGAGGTCCTTGACACGATTGTTAATCCATCCAAGATCGGAACCCCACTGCTGACGAGGGTTCCTAATGTGCGTGAGAACCGAGCCACGGCAATCTTTTTGAATAAAGGTCCAAAGACCGGCACCTTCAAAAGAAGACTGTCAATGACCGCCCTGCCGTTTTGGGTTTGATAATATTTTTTGCCTAAATAAAACAAAAGAATGAGCAGGGGGATAATAATGACCACATATTTTTTTATCAACTTACTTAAGGTGATAACGATCAGAGTGGGGAGGGGTAGCGTTTGCCCTCCTGATTTAAACAGGGTTTCAAAGACAGGGATGACGAAGATCATCAATATCGCTACCACGATGACGGCCACCCCCACAATGGTGGCCGGATAGATCAGCGCCGATTTCACTTTTTTCCTCAAGGCCTCTGACTTTTCGATATAGTTTGCCAGACGGTTTAAAATATTATCTAAGATTCCGCCTTCCTCCCCCGCGACGACCAGATTCGTATACAGCTCATTGAAGGTGGCGGGATGCTTCTTAAGGGCTCCTGCAAAGGTCGATCCCCCTTCGACATCCTCTCTGATTTCACGAATAATATTTTTGAAGACTTTCCCCTCTTGCTGCTGGGAGAGAATTTCCAGGGATTGGACCAATGGCAATCCGGCATCGATCATGGTAGCGAGTTGTCTCGTAAAAACAGCAATCGATCGCTGATTCACTTTTTTCCCAAAAGGCAGGGAAAAATTGATCTCTTTCGCTTTTGAAACCACTTTGGTCGGGACGATATTTTGCTGCCGAAGATGGATTCGGAGAGCTGCCTCATTGGGCGCCTCCATCTCCCCCTTTTTGATCGCTCCCTTTCCTGTTTTTCCTTCCCATTTATAAATTGGCATAATTCATTCCCTTCTGTTAAAAGTTTGTCTCACGGCTACGGTAAAGGTAAGAAGGCTCGTTTCGTCACCGTAACTATATTCCCCTGATTCGAAAGATGTTCAAGCGGTCCTGACCGGTCTCTCCCTCCTCATCGATGGAATATTGGAGGTGGAGATCATTTGACGAAATTCGTCGAGATTATGACTCCTTTCCATCGCATCCTCTAAGGAGATGAGGTGACGTTCCACCAGGGAAAGGAGGGATTGATTCATCGTTTGCATCCCGAATTTTGCCTGTCCCACCTGCATGAGTGAGTAAATCTGTTGAATTTTATCCTCCCGGATGAGGTTTCGAATCGCCGGGTTGGGAATCATCACCTCCATGGCCAAGGCGCGTCCTTTGCCCCCCATCTTCGGAATAAGTTGCTGGGCTAACACCCCTTCCAAAACAAAGGAAAGTTGTGTCCGTATCTGGGTCTGCTGATGGGGAGGAAAGACGTCGATAATACGGTTGATCGTTTCCACGCAGGAGTTGGTGTGCAAGGTCGCAAAGGTCAAATGGCCTGTCTCGGCGCAGATCAGAGCGGCCTCGATCGTTTCCAAATCCCTCATTTCGCCGATGAGAATAATATCCGGGTCCTGGCGGAGAATGTGTCGGAGCGCAGCGGTAAAACTTTTTGTATCTTGGTTCACCTCTCTTTGATTGACGATGCAGGTCCTGTGCCGATGAAGATATTCGATGGGATCTTCGATGGTGACGATGTGAGAGCTTTTTTCATTGTTGATCTTGTCAATCATGGCGGCCAAGGTGGTTGATTTACCAGTTCCTGTTGGCCCGGTCACCAAGACCAGGCCCTTGGGTTTTTTAAGCAGTTCACTCGCCACCGGGGGGATTCCCAAATCAGAAAAATTGAGGATGTCGAAAGATATGGCCCGAAAGGCCCCCGCCACCGCACCCCGCTGCATATAGATATTCCCTCTGAAACGGCTTAATCCTTTAATCCCAAAAGAGAAATCGAGCTCCCATTCCTCCTCAAACTTATGTCGCTGGGCATCGGTCAATACACTATAACAGAGTCTTTTCGTATCGGGTGCCGTCAGGACGGTATTGTCAAAACTCGTCAACTTTCCGTCAATACGGAATTGAGGAGCAGCCCCGGTGGTAATATGTAAATCAGAAGCCTTTTTCTCGATAACGATTTCAAGTAATCTTTGTAATTCAATCATCTTTTTTCCTCCCAATCTTCCCCTGAATGGGTTAACGATCCTCAATGGTTGACCGAAGAACCTCTTCGATGGTTGTCACCCCATCCTTAATCTTCATAATTCCACTTTGCCTCAATGTCTTCATGCCTAAACGGATGGCTTCCTTTTTAATTTCAGAGGTAGACGCCCGGGATAAGACCAGCTCTTTGATCTCTTCTTTCATCGGCATGACTTCATAAAGCCCCACCCTACCTTTATATCCAGTATGGTTGCATATCGGACACCCCTTTCCTTTGAAAACCGGAAAGGATTTAACCTCATCGGGAGGAATGCCTAAATCAATTAAAAGCTGGGGATGGACTTTAACGGGTTCCCTGCATTCCATACAGATTTTGCGAATGAGTCGTTGGGCCAGGATGAGGATCACGGCAGAGGAAATTAAAAAGGGTTCAATGCCCATATCAATCAGTCTTGTAATGGTACCCGGGGCGTCATTGGTGTGAACGGTGCTGAGAACGAGATGTCCGGTTAAAGCCGCCTGCACTGCAATCTGAGCGGTTTCAAAGTCCCGAATCTCACCTACCATGATGATATCCGGGTCTTGGCGGAGAAATGACCGTAGGGCTGAGGCAAAGGTGAGCCCAATTTCTTCATGCATCTGGACTTGGTTGATTCCCATAAAATTATATTCAATGGGATCTTCTGCCGTGATGATGTTTTCAGTCTCTTTGTTTAATTCAGACAAAGCAGAATAGAGGGTGGTCGTCTTTCCACTTCCTGTCGGACCCGTCACCAGGATCATTCCCACAGGCTTGTGAATGGCTGCCTGTAAATCTGCCAAGGACGACTCCTCAAATCCTAATTTGGTCATGTCTAATTGTAGGGCAGATTTATCTAATAGCCGCAGAACAACTTTTTCGCCGAAAAGGATGGGAATGGTCGAGACACGAAAATCCATTTCCCGTCCCTTTCCCAAACGCAACTTGATGCGGCCATCCTGGGGAAGTCTTTTTTCGGCAATATCCAGTCTGGCCATAATTTTTAGACGTGAGACCATCGCATTTTTGATTTGAATGGGAAGCGCCATATCGCGCCTCAACACGCCGTCAATGCGATATCTGACCCGAAAAGTCCTCTCATAGGGTTCAAAATGGATATCACTGGCCCCCAATTTGATTGCCTTGATCAGAATGCCGTTGACGATCTTGATGATCGGGCCTTCCATTTCAAAGGCTTCATCCATTGAACTTTGCTGGCCTTCGACGACTTCGACATTATCAACGGCTCCATGAACCAGTTTATTAAAGTCATCGACATCGACCACATCCTCATCGAGCATAATGCCGTCAGCCTGAACGGTGGGATTTGCATCATCCAGATCAAAATCATTGGCTTGGAATGAAATGGTTCCCAACCCTGCCACATTTCCTCCCCCGCCGTAATATTTCTTGATCGCATCGATAATTTCTGTCTCTGAGGCGACCACCGGTTCGACATTGAAACCTGTCATAAATTTAATTTCATCGATAACAACAATATTGCTGGGGTCCGCCATGGCCAGGGTCAATTTAGGACCCACTCGATTGATGGGAATGATAAAATACTTTTTTGAAAGGCTGGAGGGGATCAATTTGACTACACTCGGATTGATTTCCATTTTGGAGATTTTAACGGAGGGAACCCGGTATTGGGCACTGAGAAAAGATAATAATTCGTCTTCCTTAATGTACCCTAATTTGACCAGGTTCGACTCCAAACGCCCCCCCTTCATCTTCTGTTCATCTAAAGCCTTTTTGAGTTGGTCAGGAGTGATATAATTCCTTTTTACAAGGAGGTCTCCTAAACGCTCTGTCAATTTTTGCTCCCTCTTAAGTTTTTGTAATAATTTAAAATATTAAAGAAGATAAATTTTTGTCAAGAGTAAAATAAGTATTAGCAAAATAAGTGCCAATTTTTGCCTATTTTAAATCATTTGAAATTAAATAGGTTTTTTATTATCTATATTCTTCTATTTACAAAATAGTGCATAAAAATGGTTCAAATGGTTAATAATTAGCCAATATTATGGGATCTAATGATTTAGGATAGAGAATTAAGAAACGATAAACGTAACCTTTTATAAACGATACGCCTGCCTGCCCTGCCTACCGGCAGGCAGGCGTAGGCAGGGGCCTCGTTACCCTTACCGTTAAACTTTTAAAGTTTTATAGATGTTTGACACTAAGAAGGGGTGCAAGGGGCAATTTAACGATGAAGGAACTTCCTTTTCCTAATTCGCTTTCTACTTTGATTTCACCTTGATGAGCTTCAACGATCCATTTGCAAATACTCAGACCCAAACCGCTTCCTCCTTCTTCCCTTGACCGGGCTTTATCTACCCGGAAAAATCGGTTAAATATTTTTTCCTGGTCCTCCTTGGAAATTCCAATTCCCGTATCCGAGATAACGAGCTTGGCAAATTTTCCCTTTGACTCATCCACCCGATCTGAGTGGTTTTTCATAGGGAATTCATTTTCCTGAGTGAGGGCGATATGGATCGAGCCTCCCTCCTCAGTATATTTAATCCCATTTTCGATCAAATTGATCAATAGCTCTCTCAAACGCAGGGCATCCCCAAAAAGATGAATATCCTGTTGATGGTTCGAGGTGGAAAGGCGCAGTTTCTTGAACGCCGCTAAAATCTCCATTTGAGCAACGACTTCATTAAGGATCTCTGTTAAGTTAACCTTCCCCTGATTTAACCGTATTTCACCGGTATCGGCTCTTGAAAGGAGTAACAGATCGTCTACGATTTGAGACATTCGGTTAATTTCTTCTAAATTACTTTTCAGGGTTTGTTGATATTCTTGGGAAGTCCGTTCCTTTCGAAGCATCACCTCCACCTCTCCCTTGAGAATGGTCAAAGGCGTTTTTAATTCGTGCGATGCGTCGGAGCTGAACTGTTTGATTTGGCGGAACGATTGATCAAGCCGGGAGATCATCTCATTGAAGGTCTCAATCAACCTCGATATTTCATCTTTTATCTTGGTGGGGGTAATCCGTTGGTTTAAATTCTGGGAGGTAATCATTCGTGCGGTTTGTGTGATATGATCAACGGGTTTTAGTGCCTGATGGGCAAGAAATTGCCCTCCCAAGATGGCCACCATGAGGGCTAAAGGGACGGTGATGATGAGGATGAGGAACAACTTGTTGAGGGCATGCTCAACTTCCTCTAACGAGGAAGCGATTTGAACGATTTTGGTGACATGATTGTTCTCGACGACAGGGAAAATGATCATTCTTAATGGGGTATTTTCAACAGAGAAATGGGTTTCGAAAGTGGTGAGACCTTTAGAGGCATTTTTCAAAGCATTTAAACTGATCGGGAGTTGAACATTTTTTAAATTTTCAGATTTTCTTCCCACATTTCCCGACCCGTCCAAGACCTGAATAAATTTACCTATCGGTTTAAGATTCATGGAGGCTTCAAGGGCCTGATCAATATTTCCGAAACTAAATTTTGATAAGGGAGAGGAAGATTCCGAGGCGACGAGTTCAGCAAGAGACCTCAATCTATTATCCACATCTTGATGCAGACTTTTTGAGAGGGTGAAATATAAAAAACTGCTGAAGGATATTAATAAAATTCCTAATATCAGGACATACCAAAGGGTAAGTTTGAATCGAAGACTCCTGAAATGCATTCGGATCCTTTTCATGTGTTGTCTTCAGA
>DCVM01000106.1:14754-17040 GCA_002327985.1 Syntrophaceae bacterium UBA2188
TGTTCGGAGATCATTGTCCGGGTGAGAACTTTATCCGGATTCCTCATGAAGTATTCTAAGAGGGAATATTCCTTCCCCGTAAGTTCAATCTCTTTTTCTCTGCGCATCACTTTATGTGTCACCAGGGATAACGTCAGGTCCGCCATTTTTAAAATGGGCTCCTTATCTATTTTTTCGCGCCGTAACAGGGCTCGGATCCTGGCTAAAAATTCTAAAAATTCGAATGGTTTGGTTAAATAATCATCACACCCGGCATCCAACCCTCTCACAATATCCTCCACCGTATCCTTGGCGGTCAACACCATGATGGGGACATTGTTTCGGTTCCCTCGAATTTTTTTTAAAACCTCCAGGCCATGAATTTTGGGGATCATCAGGTCCAGGACGATTAAGTCATACTCATTCACTTCTGCCATATAAAGGCCCGTTTCTCCGTCATAAGCATTGTCTACCGCATAGTGTTCCTCTTCCAATCCTTTTTTAATGAATTGGGCTACTTTTTTCTCATCTTCAATCACTAAAATTCTCATCCCTGATCTCTATCCATTCACTTCAGAAGGGGTTATCCTCCCAAGCTTTGTATAATGGTTTAAGAATGAACAACAACATTATAAATTTATTATAAAAAAAAGCAATAAGGAAATAATGGGCCCAAACCTTGACACCTCATCTTAACTTTGTTAGCATTTCACAAATTTCATTTTGATGATGAAGAGAGAGAAACCGTTGCTCAAATTGGGAGGGATACAGATATCCTGCTGCGAAGAAAAAGAGCGAAACATAGAAAAAGCAGTTCACTTTACTCGAATTGCCATTGAAAAGGGCGCCCACCTCATCTGTTTCCAAGAGTTATTCACCACCCATTGGTTTCCAAGAGAAATGAACAAACGCTATTTCTCTCTGGCTGAAAACATGGACGGGCCCACGATCTCTCGTATGCAAAAGCTGGCAAAAGAATACGAGGTCGCATTAATCTGTCCCATTTTTGAAGTAGAGGAAGGCTCTTTCTATAATTCAGCCATCGTCATCGATGCGGGCGGGGAAATCTTAGGGAGCTATCGAAAGATTCATGTTCCTCAGATTCCCCTTTGGGAGGAGCGATATTATTTTTCTCCTGGAAATCAGGGGTTTCCCGTATTTCGCACTCAATTCGCTTCCATTGGTGTCCAGATCTGCTGGGACAATTTCTTTCCAGAAGGTTCAAGAATATTGGCCTTGAAAGGAGCACAGGTCATTTTTGCTCCCACCGCCGCGGCTTTCGCTTCGCAAAGAAAATGGGAAGCCATGATTTCAAGCAACGCCATGGCTAATGGGGTTTATGTCTTCAGGATAAATCGAGTGGGGAGCGAAGAGAAACAGGATTTTTATGGAAGGTCATTTTGCATCTCTCCGGAAGGAGACTATCTGGACAAACCGACTGGAATGAAAGATAGCATTGCGTTGCTCGAAATCGACCTGAAACAGATCGATCAGGCAAGGAAGGAGTGGCCTTTTTTTAAAGACAGGAGACCCGAAATTTATAAAGAAATCATCCAGGATACTAATACGTCCATTGACAAACCATAAGGATGGTCTTTCGGTTAACGCAAGGAAGCCAGTTTGGTCAATAGTCAAAAGGCGAAGTGAAAAGCAGTAAAGACCAACGACATTACCATTCTACGAAACAGGCATCTTTACCTTAACCTTGGAGCCGAAGCCTTTTTAAATGAGGAGATCATGGGGAAGAAAAAGTTTATTAAAGAATATGTAGAACCGATTGTCATCGCTATTTTGATCGCCCTTTTCATACGGGCGTTCATCATTCAAGCCTTCAAAATTCCATCGAGTTCGATGGAGCCCACCTTACAGGTGGGCGACTATCTCCTCGTCAGCAAATTTATTTATGGAATCAAAATTCCTTTTACCAATGTGAAACTGTTTGAATTTAACAAACCCAAAAGAGGGGACATCATTGTATTCATCTATCCCAAGGATCGTTCAAAGGATTTTATCAAAAGAGTGATCGGGACAGAGGGAGAAAAAATTGAGATCATCCATAACAAAATTTATATCAATGATCGGCTCCTGGAAGACAGATGGGGACATTATGATGAAAAGAGCGAGTGGTCAAAATATTTTCAAACGAAGGAAAGGTATGGCCCCGAAACAGTCCCGAAAGATTCTCTCTTTGTTTTAGGAGATAATCGCGATAACAGCCAAGATAGCCGTTTTTGGGGTTTTGTCAATATCAAGGAGGTAAAGGGAAAAGCCCTTATCATTTACTTTTCTTGGAATGGAGAGGCGCAG
>DCVM01000106.1:17157-17767 GCA_002327985.1 Syntrophaceae bacterium UBA2188
ATAAAAGACACCGGTTGTCGTATTTTAATTCTTTGTGCGTAACCGTAACCGATGACCGAAACAAGCTTCGTCACCGTTGCCCAAACACCGGTAGCATTTTCAATGTTCAGACCTCCTAACCCTTACCGTCACCTTTCGATTATGTTCATTGTTCCTGTTTGAAAAACACATGTTGTTGGGCCCACTCAATATCTTTTTGAATTTGGTAGATGAGCTGGGAGGGTGAATCGAAACGGACTTCGTCCCGGATTCTCCTTTTGAAATCAACCTGGATTTCTTCGCCATAGATATCTTGATTAAAATTCAGGATATAGACCTCTAATGAAATCGGTGTTCCCTTGACAGTCTGTTCAGGCAAAAAGGTGGGATTCCACCCGACATTGGCAAGGCCGTGGAAACGCTGCTTGCGCCATTCCACCTCTACGGCATAGACTCCGGCCTTCGGATAAAGCTCATCTGAGATTTCCAAATTGGCTGTGGGAAAGCCTAATGTTTGTCCTCGCTTTGCCCCTTTCACTACGTTTCCAATGATAGGATAATCTCTTCCCAATAATTTTGAGGCCTCTTCAACCTCCCCATTTTGAATGAGCCCCCTGATGGTTGAACTGCT
>DCVM01000060.1 GCA_002327985.1 Syntrophaceae bacterium UBA2188
GAGACGATAAAAAGATTTGACTTTCTTATATAAAATAATATAATTATCTGCTTAAATTAATTTGTGAAAGGAGGGGGAAAATGGATGCCAGGGATTAAAATTAAAGAAAATGAGT
This sequence comes from Syntrophaceae bacterium UBA2188, assembly GCA_002327985.1. GTDB lineage: Bacteria > Desulfobacterota > BSN033 > BSN033 > UBA1163 > UBA1163. Next base: position 116 of record DCVM01000060.1, read on the forward strand.
CTTTTGAAAACGCACTCAGGCGATTCAAAAAACAGGTCGAAAAGACAGGGATCTTGTCAGAGGTTCGGAAACGGGAACATTATGAAAAGCCCAGTATAAAAAGAAAGAAGAAAGCGTTGGCCGCCAAGAAAAGGGCAATGAAAAGAATGAGAAAAATAATGGAGAGGGGATAGAGGATGAGCTTGGAAGAGAGACTGCTCGAAGAGATGAAACAAGCCCTGAAATCCAACGATAAATTGCGACTTTCGACCATTCGGATGATCCGTTCCGCATTGAAAAATAAGGAGATTGAGCTGAGAAGAAAGTTGGAGGAAGACGAAGTCATCAAGGTGATCCAGGTAATGGTCAGAAAGGGCGAGGAATCGGTTGCACAATTTCAAACCGGTGGACGGATGGACCTGGTCGAAAAAGAGAATAAAGAGATCGACATATTAAAATCTTTTTTACCTCAATCCCTGAGCCAGGAAGAGATATTAAAGATGATTGACCAAAGTATTCAAGAGACCCAAGCGTCCTCTTTAAAAGACTTGGGAAAAGTGATGAAATCAGTCATGCCAAAAATTGGGGGGAAAGCCGATGGAAAATGGGTCAATCAGTTGGTGAAAGAAAGGCTTTCCCCATGAATGCCTCCTCATAGTCGTTTATCCAAATCCTTTTTTACGCTTTATGGACGATCGTTCCCTCAAGCTTTTAGAGTATTACCATTTATTAGATATCTTGAAAGAATATTCAATCTCCCCCTTGGGCCGAAGGCGCTGTGAGGCCTTGAGACCTTCCGATGACCTTCCTTTTATCCAATCCAGATTCACTGAAGTGATGGAACTTAAAAAAATTTTTGAAATAGAGGGGGACCTCCCTCTGGGGGGCTTGAAGGATATTGAGGGGATTTTGAATCAATTAGAGGTCGAAGGATCGATTCTGGAGGTTGAAGAGTTATTGGATGTCCATGGACAGATGGTCTTATGCAAGGGACTCAGACGATTCTCTCAGAAGCTGGAGTCTATCAAAACCCCTCATCTTCAAGAAAAAATTTCCAGGTTATCTTACCAAAAGGTGCTGGAGAGAGAAATCCTTCAAGCGATCAATATAAAAGGTGAGATTCTCGACCGGGCGAGTCCAGCCCTTTTAGACATACGCCATCGATTAGGGGGGGTAAGAGAAAAAACAAAGGGAATGCTCGAAGCCCTTCTTCATCGAGAAGATCTCCAGTCCATCTATCAGGAGCAGTTGATTACCCTTAGAAACGGGAGATATGTCCTTCCCATTAAATCCGATGCCGAGCATCGGCTGGATGGAATTATTCACGATCATTCCCAGAGCCGGATGACTTATTTTTTAGAGCCTCTTCAGATTGTTGCCCTCAACAATGAGATCAGTCTCCTCATGGGAGAGGAGAAGGAGGAGGAATATCGGATCCTGGCAGCTCTTTCGGATAAGGTTCGGGAGGAAAGGCAACACTTATGGAGTGACCTGGACCTATTAGGAGAGCTGGACCTTCTCTCTGCCATGGCAAAACTCTCCATTCGTTTGAAGGGGGTTCCACCTCGCTTAAATGAAGAGGGAAACATTGAGATGAAGGAAGCCCGAAATCCTCTTCTTTGGCTTCAACAGGAAGATCGGGTGGTTCCCGTCCATCTGCGGATGGGAAAGGGAATCAAGGTGCTCATCGTGAGTGGAGCCAATGCAGGAGGTAAGACCGTGGCGTTAAAGACCTTGGGGCTTCTCACCCTGATGGTTCAATCGGGTCTTCCCATTCCTGTCTCAGAGGGAAGCCAGGTGGGAATCTTCAGAGACATCTTTGCGGTGATTGGCGATGAACAGAATATCGAAGAGAATCTGAGCACCTTCTCCAGCCATCTCCTTCATGTGAATCAAATCTTAGCCAAGGCAGGCCTGCGTTCCCTCATCCTCCTGGACGAACTGGGAGTGGGAACCCATGCCCAGGAAGGATGTGCACTGGCCATGGGGTTTTTAGACCGATTTCGAGAGAAGGGGGCCTCGATCGTGGTGACCACTCACTTCGATCGGCTCAAGGCTTATGGATACCTTCATCCGGATGTCGAGAACGTGGCGGTCGAGTTTGATGAGGCGACGCTCGAGCCCCGATATACCCTTGCCTACGGATCCTCAGGATTGAGCAATGCCTTCTTAGTGGCGGAAAAACTGGGGATCTCGGAACAGGTTCTCGTTGCTGCACGTGCCCACCAAGATGGAAGTGGTGAAACGTTATCACGAACCCTGGAGAAACTGGAAAAGTTGAAACACGATACGGAGAGAGAGCGACTTGAATTTTTCAGGATGAAGGAAGAGGTTGGGCGTGAACGCCAGAGGCTAAAAAAGATCCTGGAGACGGTCCAGGAGAAAAGACAGGAGATTTATTCCAAGGCGGAAGAGAAGGCCAAAAAGGTAGTCCAGAAGATAGAGGATGAGCTCAAAGACTGGGTCCGCCGCAAAAAAGAGGAAAAAGTGGATCAGGGTCTTCAGCGTAAAGAGCTTAAGGAGATCAGGGAGAAATTTTTCCCTTCGGTCAAGAGAAAAAGGGGTTCTGCAATGCCGGGTGGCTTGAAGGTGGGGGAACGTGTTAGAATTGAAAGCCTGCGAAGCAATGGGATCCTGATAAATGTCTTAAAGTCGTTAAATCGGGCCGAGGTGGTCACGGATCAGGCCAAAGTCAAAGCCCCCCTCTCTGAGATCGTTCAGGTCACGGATGAAGAAGAGAAAAAGGAGATAGGGATTCAGAACGCGCCCCCTTTTTTAAAGGGGAAGGTGGGGGAACCCTCCGTGCAATTGAATGTGATCGGTCTGACCATCGAGGAGGCTCTTCCGAAAGTGGATAAATTTATTGACCAGGCACTCCTCCATGGATTGGAAAAAATCACCATTATTCATGGGGTGGGTACTGGAAGGTTGCGAAATGCAATCAGTCAATACCTAAATGGACATCGGGCGGTGAAAAATTTTATTCCCGGAGAGACGATGAAGGGGGGTCGTGGGATGACGATCGTGGAATTGAGGTAACTCCCTTTAGAGGGAGCAGGGGGTTGATCTTTCCCTCCATCGGGAACCCAAGTCATTGATTATCTCATCCCCGCCATCCGTGGCAGGGCCTTCTTACAGGGTAAAGCGTTTGGCTGTTGGATTTTTATCCGAAGAAAAGGTTTCAGAGATTCGGGACCGTTCCAGCATTCTGGAAGTCGTTTCGGATCATGTGACCCTTAAAAAGACCGGAAAGAACTATAAAGGACTCTGTCCATTTCATTCTGAAAAGACCCCCTCTTTCATGGTGAATGAAGAGAAACAAATTTTTCACTGCTTCGGTTGCGGAGAAGGTGGAGATGTTTTCACCTTTTTAATGAAGGTGGGGAACTACTCCTTCCCCCAGGCCGTTGAGGAATTGGCAACACGCTATGGAGTGAGACTCCCTGCCCGTGAACTTTCTACCACCCAAAAGAGAGAGATGTCCAAAAGGGAGAGCTTCTTCCAAATCAACCAGATCGCCTCAGATTATTTTCACGATCTCCTGATCCAGGGACGGGAGGGTGGGGAGGGGAGAAAGTATTTGTCTCAGAGGGGGATCAGCCAGGAGATTATCAGGGATCACCGATTGGGGTATTCCACCAACCGTTGGGATGGATTGGTTCAACATTTCCAGCAGAGAAAGGTTTCCCTCGAACTGGCGTGGGAGCTTGGGTTGATTTTTCCCAAGAAGAAAGAAGGTCGGGTCGAATCGATGTTGGGCTGGTACGATGCCTTTCGTGGAAGGATCCTCTTTCCCATCTTTGACCTCCACCAACGGGTGGTTGGATTCGGAGGGAGAGTGATCCAAGACAGGCAACCCAAATATCTTAACTCTCCGGAATCAAGCATCTATCATAAGGGGGATGTCCTCTATGGCCTCCAGGTGGCCAAGCGTTACGCGACCGAGAAAGATGGCGTGATCATCGTTGAAGGTTATTTTGATTTGTTAACCCTCCACCAATATGGATTCAAGCACAGTGTGGCCACATTAGGAACGGCGCTGACCCCTCAACATGTTCGAACTCTAAAACGATATACAAAAAATTTGATCACCCTTTTTGACGCGGATTCGGCGGGGGTCCAGGCAACCCTTCGTTCGCTTCCCCTCTTTTTGGAGGAGGAAGTAGTCGGGAAGACCATTGTTCTTCCCAAAGGGGAAGACCCGGACGGTTTTTTAAGGAAAGTCGATTTGGAAGACTTTGGAGGGAGGGTGGATCGTGCCATTCCCCTGATCGATTTCTTTTTTGAACGTTTGATGAAAACCTATGATGCGAAATCCATCGATGGCAAGGTGAACGTGGCGAGGGAAGGGGTAGCCCTTCTCAAGAAAATCCCAGATAAGATCCGGCGGGATTTTTACACGAGGGCTTTGGCAGAGAAGTTGGATATCAAAGAATCCTTTCTCTATGAAATGCTCCAGTCCTCTTCCAAAGGACCCCTCCAGCCCCGAGAGGATTTAAAAAAGTCATTCCATGAAACCCCTTTCCCGAAGTCAGAAGAAATGGTGGTCCGACTCATGGTTCACCATCCTGAACTCATCCCAACCATTTCAAATGAAGGGATCGTCAAAGAGTTTGAGAGTCCGATCTTGCAGAACATAGCCGGAGCCTTGGGAGATCTTTATGGAAGAAGAGGAAGGCTTGACCTGCCTGAGGTCTTGGCCCATGTGGAGGAGGCCCTCCAAGGGCGATTGTGTGAGTTCGCCTTCCAGGAGTGCGGGCTGGAGGGTGGAGATCGAGGGAAAATCTTGCAGGACTGTATCCAAAAGATTCGGGAGAAAAGATTAAAAAAGGAGAGAGGCGAATTGCTCCGAAGGATTAAAGAGGCGGAAAACCAGCAGGAGGAAAAAAGACTGGTTCCTCTTTTAAAAGAGCGACAGGAGTTGGCAAAGAGGGAGAGAGGCCTCCGAAAAGATCGTTTTCAAAAAGGTTAGGGGGAAGGTCCATGACAAAGGGAGGAAAGGTCAAAGAGGTTGAGCAGTTGATGCATATGGAGGGAGAGAAAGGATTTCTGACCTTTGATGAGGTAACGGATATTCCCCCAAACGATATTGTCTCCTCTGATCAAATTGATGATGTCCTGATGATGTTCGACGAAATGGACATCGATGTGGTGGATGACCTCCAGGGATTGAAAATGGAGGAAGAGAAGGCGGTGGAAAAGGAAGAGGAGGAAGGCGATGAACTGGAAATGGGAACCTTGAGCAGGGCCACCGATCCTGTCCGGATGTATCTGCGGGAGATGGGGTCCGTTTCTCTTCTCACCCGAGAGGGAGAAGTGGAAATTGCGAAAAGAATTGAAAGGGGTAAAAGGGAGGCCCTCAGGGTCGTGTTGAACTGCCCTATGGCCGTCAAAGAGATCATCAATCTGGGCAATGCGATTAAGGTGGGCAAGGTGGAGATCCGGGAAGTGACCAACGAAATCGACGAAGAAGAAATAAGTCCTGACGAAGAGGAAGATCAAAGGAAAAAGATTTTAAGCCTCATCGAAAAGATTAAGCAAAGAGATGAGGACATTCGGAGGCTCCTGAGAGGGAAGGCGGTATCGAAGACAACGGTTCAGACACAAAGAAATAAGAAAAAAGAGGAGACCAAGAAAAAACAGAAAGGGTTCAAGAAGAGACAAGAAGAGATGAGAAAGAAACAAGAAGAGATTCTAAATTATTTCCATCAGATGAACCTGAGGGATACTCAGATCAATAAAATTATCCAGAAAATGAAGCAGCTGTTGAACCGATTACAAAAAGGCGAAAGTGAAATGAGGAAGGTCGAGGAGAAGTTTCGAATTTCTGCCCAGGAGGCACGGACCTATTTGAAAAAATTGAGAAAGAGGGACGTGAGTGAGAAGAAACTTCTTCAAACCCGAAAGTTGAGTAAGGCGGACCTCCAAGAGATTTGCCGGACGGCCATGAATATCCAGAGGAAAACTCACAAGGTCGAAAAAGAATGTGGCCTGGTGGCTGACAAATTGGCCACAGCGGTGAAGTCCATTGTGGAAGGGGAGACCAAGGCCAGGGAGGCCAAGAGCGAGTTGGTGAAGGCAAACTTGAGGCTGGTCGTCTCCATCGCCAAAAAATATACCAATCGCGGACTTCAATTTTTAGATCTAATTCAAGAGGGAAATATCGGATTAATGAAAGCGGTGGATAAGTTTGAATACCAGCGGGGTTATAAATTTAGTACCTATGCGACCTGGTGGATCCGACAAGCCATCACGCGAGCCATTGCTGATCAGGCGAGGACCATTCGGATCCCTGTTCATATGATCGAGACGATCAATAAGTTGATCCGAACCTCCAGATACCTGGTTCAGGAAATGGGGCGAGAGCCCACCCCTGAGGAAATCGCCGAGAAGATGGATATGGCCCTGGATAAAGTGAGAAAAGTGTTGAAGATTGCCAAGGAGCCCATCTCCCTTGAAACGCCTATCGGGGAGGAGGAAGATAGTCACTTAGGAGATTTGATTGAGGACAAAGGAGTTATTTCACCCCAGGAAGCTGTGATCAGCTCCAATTTATCCGAACAAACTCGGAAGGTCTTGGCCAGCCTCACCCCGAGAGAGGAGAAGGTTTTGAGAATGCGGTTTGGGATCGGGGAAAAATATGACCATACCCTGGAAGAGGTGGGGCAAGATTTCGATGTAACCCGGGAGAGAATCCGGCAGATTGAGGCTAAGGCACTGAGGAAATTAAGACATCCCAGCCGGGCCAAGAAACTGAAAAGCTTCCTTGAAACCTGATATCCAATGCGGATTGCAGAATTAAACTCCCTGCCTGCGGTAGGCAGGCGAAATCCGCATTCCGAAATCGGAAATGGAGATGGGGTTGACACCTTTGAGGGATGGCCTATAATAAGAAATAGGGCCCATAGCTCAGCTGGAAGAGCCACCGGCTCATAACCGGAAGGTCCCTGGTTCGAACCCAGGTGGGCCCACCAGGAAAGGGGAACGTTTGTTATGCACTCTTTTGGGATAAAAGGAAGGATGCTCCACGGGTTTGGACGGAACAAGAAGAGTGCACCCCTTTGGTGCACTCTTCTTGTTTGGGGGGAAACCCATTAAGATTTATTCCTACAAAATTTGTCAGATAGGAGGTAACGGTTGAGGGAACAATTAGAGCTGCTTTGGGAACTTCAAAAGATTGATCTTGAGCTGAAGAGGATTAAGGAAGACCGAGATCGATACCCCAAAGAGATGAAGAAATTGGAGGAGAGGCAGAGGCTCGAGAGGGAAAGGATTCATCAGGAGAAGGAAAAGGTCGAATTGTTGGAGAAGACGCGGAGGCAGAAAGAAGGACAACTCAATTTGGAACAGGAAAAAATCAAGCGGGCAGAAACAAGAATGTCTGAAGTGAAGACCAACAAAGAGTATCAGGCCCTTCTCAGCGAAATCGATGCAATCAAGGAAGCGAACAACCGGATGGAGGAAGAGATCCTTCAGGTTCTGGACGAAATTGACGAACTTAAGAAGAGCCTTTCGAAAAGGGAAAAGGAGGTGGGGATCGTTCTGGAAAAGATTGATACAGAACAAATAAGGCTCCAGGAAAAGATGGCCCATCACGAGAAGGCCTGGGATAAAGAGACGGAACGGAGAGAGGTTCTTTCTAAGCAGATCGAATCCAAACTCTTCAAACTCTATAATACCCTGAAGGAAAAAAGACAGGGGGTGGGTGTGGTCAGTGCCAAAAACGAGACCTGCCTGGGCTGCTTTGTCAATGTGCCCCCTCAAATGTTTATTGAGGTTCAAAAAAACAATGCTTTGATCCGATGTCCCAACTGTAACCGAATTCTCTATTGGGATGGAGAACGAAATACCAAATGAAATCCTTGGGGCCGGAAGATCGATTGATCCTTTATATTGACGGGGCCTCCAGAGGAAATCCGGGAAGAGCCGGAGCCGGGATTTGGATTACAAACAGGGAAGGAAAAAGGATATCGGAAGTCAGTCGATATCTGGGCCATAAAACGAATAACCAGGCAGAATATTGGGCACTTCTTTTAGGGCTGAGGGAGGCAAAACGATTGGGAGGTAAGGCCCTCCACATCTTCACGGATTCAGAATTGGTCGAAAGGCAAATCAGAGGGGTTTATCGCGTGAAGGATGGGAATTTAAAGGTTCTTCACAAAGCGGTGGTTGAGAATTTAAAAACATTTTCTTCTGTTGAAATTAAATCCATCCCTCGGGAAAAGAATAAAGAGGCAGACCGTTTGGCGAATCAGGCGATTCAGCGAAGGATGGCCAACGAAAAAGAAGGAAAGCTAAAACAATAGGATAAGCTTACTTGATGAATCAGAGATTTTGGGGTGTTCTGAGAAATCTCAGGGAAGGAGGGGGATCGAGGGGAAACAGATGGTCGCTCTTCTTGAGTTCCTGCGAAACAGGATCTCAGGAGGGGAGGAAAGTCCGAGCTCCACAGGGCAGGGTGGTCCGTAATACGGACTGCTCCGTTCTTCAAAAAGGACGGGGTAAGGAAAGTGCCACAGAAAAGAAACCGCCCCGTGAAGTAGGCTTAGCCGCCACTTCACAGGGTAAGGGTGAAAAGGCGAGGTAAGAGCTCACCAGTATCCTAAGCGATGAGGATAGCTTGGTAAACCCCACCCGGAGCAAGACCAAATAGGTTCCGTTTCTCCCCCGTGGATGGGCAACTTTGCCTATTCCGCAGGAGGGGGGTAAGAAAAGCCCATTCAAATTTGTCCCGGGGCTTCGCATCGGGGCAGAGGCGGGACGGGTGAGGTCGCTTGAGACCCTGAGCAATCAGGGCCCTAGATAAATGGCCATCTCCAGATTCCCACTGAAAAGCGGGATCCGGAAGACAGAACTCGGCTTATCGTTCCCTTCGTCACTCCCCCTTTTTATATTTTACCCCCTCCCCTGCCTATCGGCAGGCAGGCTATCCCTCCCCCCCTTGAGAAACTGTGTCACAATCGCAAGCAAAGGGGGAGAGGCAGTCAGGTTCCAAAGATTTAGAATGCGGGTCTTTTAGATGATGGGAAATCGTCGTTTACATAAATTCAAATGTTTTCATATGTTTGGTACGACTGAATCCAAACGATTAAAGGTTACCGCCCTAAATCTTTTTCACCCGATTGCCTCTCCCCCTTTTCAAGAAGTCGGTTTTTCATATTACGACACAATCTCTGAGGGGGAGGAGAGGGTGGGGGGAAGTCGGAATTTCGGATCTTAGATATGAGATCTTGGATTCATAAAAGAGGGTTGGTGGGGGGAATTGTATTCCTTGTGGTCCTGCTTTTTCCCCTCTCCGCCTTCAGCCAAAAGGCCGCTATCAAAAATGTCCATATCACGGGGATGAACGGGGCCTGGAAGGTCAGTTTCGATGTGGAGAATTGTTTTACAGAGAAGATGGAGGAAGCCATCCGGTCGGGGATACGAACGACCTTCACCTTTTATATCCATCTTTACCAGGAGCGGAGTTGGTGGAAGGATCGGAAAGTGACCTCTGTCGAGTTTCGTCACACGGTCCAATATCATCCCATTCAAAAAGTCTACCAAATAAAATTAGGAGAAAACGATTCCATTCTGGCTACTCCAAGCTTAGAGGAAGCCAAAACGTGGATGTCAAAAGTGAGAGATTTTAAAATCCAATCTTCTTCTCAACTCACCCCTGGAGTTCAGACCTATTTTCGAATCAAGGCTGAATTGGATCCGGTCAGACTTCCTCTGCGTTTGGAATATCTCTTCTTTTTCGTCTCCTTGTGGGATTTTGAGACCGATTGGCACATCGAGCCCTTCCCACCTTAACATCCTTCCTCGGTCCCCCTTCCTGCCTACTCTGCCTATCGTGGGAAGGCACTGGGAATGGTTAAAGGGAGATCGGGGAATTAAAAAGGTCGATCGATGGAGAAAACACTGTCCCCTGATGCAAGAAGACGACGTAATGAGTTGATCATCATTGGGATCATCTCCCTCCTGATTATCGTCCTCACCACGATCGAGATGAAATTTCCCCAAATCGGGGGGAAGATTCCTATTGCCAATAATATCGTTATTTTCAGCCTCATCAATATCAATATCATTTTAATCCTCCTCCTGATCTTTTTGGTAATTCGAAATCTGGTCAAACTGATCTTTGAGCGAAAGCGGAAAGTCCTGGGAGCCAAGCTCAGGACCAAATTGGTGGCGGCTTTTATTAGCCTTTCCCTCGTGCCGACCATTCTCCTCTTTCTGGTGGCAGTCGGATTCATCACCAATAGCGTGGAACATTGGTTTAGCGCTCAAGTCGAACAGTCCCTTCAGGGATCTTTGGAAGTGGCTCAGACTTATTATCGAGATTTTGCCAACAGCACCGTTTCCACTGCCCAACAGATCAGCCAATCACTCTCCGGGCAAAGCCTGAACAAGGGTTCAAAAGAAATGAACCGATTGAGAGAACATCTGGAGGCCAGGCGGAAGGAATACCATCTGAGCGCCCTTGGGCTCTTTTTTATAGAAGAGGGGAACCCGATTCAAGCCGAGGATCCAACGCTCCCAATCATTTCTCCCCATCTCCCCAGCGACTTGTTAGAAGCAGGATTCTCAGGAAAGGAGGTTTCTCGAATCCTGTCGGTTGGAGAGGGAGAGATGATCACTGGCATCGCCCCCATTTTCAATGCTTCGGAGGGGAGGGAGGTGGTGGGAGTGATAGCCGCTTCACATTTTATTCCTAAGAGTCTCACTGTCAAGATGCGGGAGATCTCACAGGCCTTTGTGGAATACAAACAATTAAAGATTTTGAAAAAACCGATCAAGTTCAGCTATATGATGGCCCTGCTGATGGTGACCCTCCTGATCGTTTTCTCCGCAACCTGGTTTGGTTTCCATTTAGCCAAGGATATCACGGTCCCCATCAAAGATTTGGCAGAGGCTACCCATCGGATCGCCTCGGGAGACCTCAATTTCCGAATCCAGATGAAGGCGGCTGATGAGATTGGAATGCTTGTCCAATCCTTCAATCAAATGACGGGAGATCTCCAGGTGAGCCGCTCCGAGTTGGAACAAAGGAAAAAATACATGGAAATCGTCCTTAAAAACGTGGCGGCCGGGGTGATCTCCATTGATGAGAAAGGACAGGTGTCGACCATCAACACCTCCGCAGAGCAGATGTTGGAGATCAAAGGAGAATGGGTTCTAGAAAAAAATTTCTCAGAGGTATTGCCAAAAGAATATGTGGAGCAAATTGGCCATTTATTAAGTGAACTCAGAGCCTCCGGGAAAGATTCAATTGAGAGACAGGTCACTGTAAACCTGGAGGGGAAATCCCTATCCCTGTTGATCAATCTGACAAATCTAAGGGATGAGGAGGGGAAATCCCTTGGTGTCGTGGCGGTCTTTGATGACCTCACCCAACTGATCAAGGCCCAGCGGATGGCTGCCTGGAGAGAGGTAGCTCGCCGGATTGCTCACGAGATCAAAAATCCACTCACCCCTATTCAACTCTCTGCGCAACGGCTCAGGAAAAGATATTTAGAAAAGCTCCAGCCCGATGGGACGGTCTTTGATGAATGCACCGGGACGATCGTAAAACAGGTTGAAGAATTGAAGGGGATGGTGAATGAGTTTTCAAATTTTGCTCGAATGCCAGCCTGTCAACCCACGCCCAACCGTTTGAATGAGATTATTCAGGAAACCTTGGTCCTCTTTCAAGGAGTCCAAAAACAGGTCCATTTTGAATTTATTCCTAACCCACTTCCTGTCTTCAACATCGATCGAGATCAGATGAAGCGGGTCATAATCAATTTAATCAAAAATAGTCTTACCGCAATTGAAAGTCAAGGGAAAATCAGAATCCAGACGAATTACGATGCCAAGTTGCAAATGGTTCGTCTTGAGGTGAGTGATGATGGTCGGGGGATCTCTGATGAAGACAAAGGGAGACTTTTCGAACCCTATTTTTCTACCCGAAAAAGTGGGACGGGATTAGGACTGACCATTGTTAACGCCATTATCTCTGATCACAATGGATATATCCGGGTACGGGACAATAAACCCAAAGGCACCACCTTCCTGATCGAACTGCCCGTCAGAACATAAGCTTCCTTCGGAATGTGCCGGCCTTAACAAAATCGTTGATTCAGTGGATCAAATCCGCTAAAATATAGGTAAGATGGCTGAAAAGTTGATTTGTCAAAACAAAAAGGCATTTTATCATTACATGATCGAAGAGACCTATCAGGCCGGGATCTGCCTGCTTGGTTCTGAAGTCAAATCCCTGCGGGAGGGAAAGGTCAACCTGGGGGATAGTTATGGCGATATCAAAAGGGGTGAGGTTTTCCTGGTGGATGCTCATATCAGCCCCTATCCCCAGGCAAACAGATTGAATCACGACCCGTTGAGGACGAGAAAACTCCTCCTTCACAAAAGGGAGATTAAACGCCTCATTGGGAAAGTGGAACAGAGAGGATACACGCTGATTCCGGTCAAGCTTTCTTTTGTTAATGGAAAGGTAAAGGTGGGTTTAGCCCTCGCAAAGGGCAAAAAGCTCTATGATAAGAGGGAGACGCTTAAAAAGAAAACCATGGAACGCGAGATGGAAAGGGGGCGAAAAGGGTTCGACGGGGATCGTTGACGTCAGGGCTGCATACCGAGGTCCCATTGGCTCGTAAAACAAATGGGGTTAAACATAATCGCAAACAACTACGATTATGCCCTGGCTGCGTAAGCGCAGTTAGGCGTCCTCTCTGTCCTTTCCTGTAGGGCAGAGTCGGGATGTCAGAAAAACAGGATAGCTCTTCTCCGATGCCTATAGGAGAGGGGTGAAACCTCATAGGATAGTCTCTTGGGAATCCTGCCTGTGGGAGTCTGAAGGGATGAACTTAAAACATAGGCTATGTATGTAGATGTCCTGTCGGAAGGTTCTCGGACGCGGGTTCGATTCCCGCCGCCTCCA
>DCVM01000006.1:0-6814 GCA_002327985.1 Syntrophaceae bacterium UBA2188
TCTGGCATATTTTTATAAATATTTACTAAGTCCTCATCAGCTTGATAGACTCTAAACGATTTCGATTTGAAATGTTGCATAGAAGAGTAGAAATTCAAAAACAAGATTTCAGGAAGGAAGAGTGGTGAATGCGGTTTGGTTAGTACATCTAAAAAGTTGAGGATTATAAAGTTATAATTATTGAAGATTATTCATTCATCTATTCCCCAATGATCTTGACGAGAACCCTCTTTTTTCGTCGGCCGTCAAATTCGCCAAAGGGAGGGACAAAAGGAAGGGACGTAGGTTCTAAAACAATTAGAAAGTTGAAGTAAAAGGGTCTAAAGTCCTGATATATTTAGGGAGTCAAGACTTGATGCCCTCGAAGCTTTTGCACCATGTAATGGAACGATGTTCTGTAAGCCCTTCACTAACAAATCCTGTTTACAGTTTTAAGTTTATCCGGTGAGCATCAGGAACCTTGATGCAGGAATTTTGAAACAATTATCTGGAAATGCTTCACATCTTCCAACGCGGTGGACGATCTGGTAAAAAGGAATTCCGAGCCTTTTCCCAAAATATCTTCCTGAAGGACTGATTTCAGAATCTCCTTCTTTTGATTCAAAGAGGGCCATCGGTCTATTATCTTTAATCAGGATGAAGTCAACCTCGCGCTTTTCTTTATCGCGAATATACATGACCTCAAAAACTCCCAAACCCATTTCTGTGAACCTAACAGCCATCCTGACAAGGCTTACTGCCGTAAGGTTTTCTAAACGCTTTCCCTGATCTTCAAGGCCGGACCAGTCAAAAAAGAAGAGTTTTGCTTCTTTCCTGAGCGAACGGAGAATATTCCTGTGCCATGGACGGATGGTAAATACCAAGTAAAGTTCATTGAGGATATTGATCCAATTGACAAGGGTACTGTGATGGTATCCCAAGTCTTCCCTCAATGAATTTATACTGAGTGGGGAACCCACCTTTGAAGGAAGGATGTCAATCAGGTGCTCAAGCCCCCTAATGTCTGAAATCCTCGAAAGGTCCCGAACCTCTTCCCTGGTGAGCAGTGTCTTATACTCCTTGATCCATCGTTGATGGAACCTTGTCGAAGCTTTCAAAAAAGGCTCAGGAAACCCTCCGAAAGTCAAGAGCTTTTCAAGAACTCCTTCAGTGTGTTTGTTATTAACCTTCCTTGCGTAGTCCACCAGCAATTCACCATCAGCAATGGGACGATCTTCTACAAGGATCCAAGAGAAATCGCTCGTCGCCTCGGGTAGCCCCAGAGGGAACATCTGAAAGGAGAAGTATCTACCGATAAGGGAATCCCCAGACTTCCGATAAAGCCCCAGACGGGCACTCCCTGTCACAAGGAGTTGCACTCTTTCCTTGTTGGGATCGTAGACCCCTTTGAGAATGTTCTTCCAGTTTTTGTGCTTGTGGATCTCGTCAAACACCACGGGAACAGGGTTGCCCTTGAACTTAGCATTGATAATATTTCGGAAGTAAAGAGGATTCCGGCTGTATTCGCCTCTGATTGCAGGATTATCCCAGTCGAAGTAAGTATCCTCAATCCCTGCGGAAGAAAGCCAGTTTTTTGCAAAAGTGGTTTTGCCAACCTGGCGGGGACCTGTGAGGAAAATCATCTTCCCAGCGCTGATTTCAGGATCAAAGATATATTTTTCGACTAACCTCTCCATGCCGACTTTTTTACATAAATATGTAAAAAAGTCAAGACTTTTTTCCGGTCATATGAAAATTAGTCAAAGTGAACTACCCCGCAGCAAGCTGCGGGGCATCAAATTCTCTAAAAAACTTTCCTCCCCCTTGATGGGGGAGGATTAAGGTGGGGGTGATGATAAGATCATTTCCCCCTCACCCTAACCCTCTCCCCCCAGGGGAGAGGGAGGCCATTCATCCCCCCAGCAGAGCTGAGGGGTATTCTGGCATATTTTTATAAACACAAAGGCAATGAATACAGGTTAGGAGGTTTTTGAGACGCACCGATATTGCAGGGATCAGAGTGAAGGGTGTAAAAAAGTGATATAGAGATAAAATGGAAGCGGAAATTTTTAACCTATTCCCCGATAATTTTGACCAGAACCCTTTTTCTTCGTCTACCATCAAACTCCCCATAAAAAATCTGCTCCCACGGCCCAAAATCGAGCTTGCCTTCTGTGATCGCTACGACAACTTCTCTCCCCATCACTTGCCTCTTCAAATGTGCATCGGCATTATCCTCACCGACATTGTGGTGGTACTGTTTGACGGGCTCATGAGGAGCAAGCTTCTCGAGCCAGACCTCAAAATCATGATGAAGACCGGATTCATCATCATTGATAAAAACTGAGGCCGTGATATGCATGGCATTGATCAAAACCAATCCCTCTTTGATCCCGCTCTCCTTTAGACATGCCTCAACCTTTGGAGTGATATTGATCAATGCTCTTCGAGTCGGCACCTCAAACCACAATTCTTTTCGATAACTCTTCATTGGCCTTTCCTTCTGATCGAGTGATCAGTTCTCTTTATTTAATATAGTAGCCTGAAACTCTCCATTTGCCGTCTTTATCTAACATGGGAGTTACCGTTTCGATGGCTGATTGTTTTTTCTCAAACGTGGTTTCATATTGAATGACCACATATTCGCCATCAGGGGCACCGGGCAGGGTTTTTGTATATTGCTTGGATTTAAGTTTTCTCAACACCATTTTCCCAAGAGGAACCCTGAAGGCCTTCATAGAATTCACCCACTGTTCTTTGGTCACTGCGTTCTTAAATAATCCCGCTGCCTGATTCCAGCTTTCAGCGAAATTTTCCTCATCCACCAGGGACAGCCAACCCTTAGATGCCGAAATAGCAGCTTTCTCAGCCACCTCATTAGCCTGCAGAACCCCCGTTAAGATAAGATTACATAACATGGTTAAAATTAAAATCAGGCTCCACCTATTTTCCACGTTGATCCCCTCTCTTTGTCACCAATTATGGCAATCTTTTATTTTAAATCAGTTAAGGATGATTTGAATATTTTCCACAAGTTTCCTCTGGCTTAAGCTCCCGATCATTCCCAATTTTTTAAGAAACCGTCTATTGTCAATCGCTCTTAACTGATCCACCATGATATCTGATCGTTCCATAAGTCCGGCTTCTCCTTTTCGAAGATGGACTCGGAGGATATCGGATTTGGGATGGATTTGAGTCGTCAATGGGCAAACAATGGTGGAGGGATGGCGATGGTTGAGGAGGTCCGTTTGGATAACAACAACCGGCCTCGTTTTTCCTGGCTCTGTTCCAAACTTTGGATTCAAATCGGCAAGGTAAACGTTCCATTTTTTAATTTCCACCGTTTTCTCCAGGCAACCCTTCCTCAAATTTTTCAAATTCCTCCAACACCGCCATTGAATCCCCCGCTACAATATTCGATTCTCTGATCAATTTATTTTTCAGCAGTCTTCGAGCTACAAGCTTGTTATAAAAATGAATTGCCTCATTGATGTAAGCGTTGCGAGGGCGTCTGACTTTCCGCAGCACCTGTTCAGTCTCTTCGAAGATATTATCTTGAAGCTTAAGAGAAAGATTCTTAGACATAATGATAAGCCTCCCTGATTGGTATCACTATTAGTATATACCAATAGATCTTTTTAATCAATGAGTTTTAACTTTTTATCTTAACTATAGAAGGTGAGTCATGGAGATAATCTAATCGGGACTGTTTTGAACATCTCGAAAGCGTGAAAAGAACTCCGAACGAAGGGACCGGAGGCAACTGCTCTAAAACCCATCTCTTTCCCCATCCTTTTATATTCTTCAAATTCCTCTGGGGCGACAAATCGTACCACTGGCAAACGGTCCGGACGGGGTTGAAGGTATTGGCCAATCGTTAAGAAATTACACCCGACCTCTCTTAGATCTCGAAGAAGTCCAAAAACTTCCCCTTGGGTCTCTCCAAACCCAAGCATAAAACCTGATTTAGTGAACATTTGAGGATAAAGCTGCTTTGATTTTTTTAATAGCTCGAGCGATCTCTTATAATTTGCTTGAGGTCTGACTTCAGGGTAGAATCGTACCATCGTTTCAATATTGTGATTTAAGACATCTGGGCCCTCTTTTAGAACTATTTCTAAGGAGGTCGAATCACCCTGGAAATCGGGGATCAATACTTCAACCTTAATCTTTGCGTCTAATGCTCGAATAGCCCGAATTGTTTTCACAAACAAAGAGGCGCCACCATCAGGGAGATCATCCCGGGTTACAGAGGTGATGACGACATACTGAAGACCCATCTTCCGAATAGCTTGGGCAACTCTTTCTGGTTCTGTATCATCAGGTAAAATGGGTACTCCGTGCTCCACAGAACAAAAGCCACAATCCCTTGTGCAAATCCTTCCCAGGATGAGAAAGGTTGAGGTTCCTCTGGAAAAACATTCCCCCAGGTTTGGACAACGAGCCTCCTCACAGACGGTGTGAAGATCGGTTTGCTCCAGGATTGATTTGACCTTCTGAATATCCTGGAAAGGAGGAATTCGTTTCTTCAACCAATGGGGTTTTTTTAAGACTTCCATTTCTTTTTACATTTTATATCTTTTATTTGAGAATGGTAGCCGCAACCTTTAGGTTGCGTTCATTTATAGTTTCCCATCTATAAAATCGCAGGCTAAAGCCTGCGGCTACATAAAGAAATATTTTCCAAATCCCCCCACACCCCCCTTTTCCAAAGGGGGGAAGAAGGAGGGATTATACGCACTATGGGCGTCGTAGTGGCTTCGGAAGATGAATGGCCAAACCATCCACATCGAGAAAGGCCTCTTTCAGAGCCTCTGGAGTGGTTGGGTGGGCTTGAATGAGTTTAGAGAACTCTTTTGCTTTAACATTCTGTTCCATCAGGTTGGAAGCAATCGAAATCAGGTTGCTGGCATGGTGGCCAATGATGTGAACCCCTAAAATTCTATCATCTTCTCTACCAACAATGATCTTAATGAGTCCATCCGTCTCCCCTGCGATCACAGCCGTTGGATTGGAGCGGAAGGGAAAGCGGCCTATCCTTACTGTTCCTTTTTCTTTAGCCTCTTTTTCTGTAAGACCAAGGGAGGCAATTTCTGGATAAGTAAAGATACAGAGAGGTATTAGGTGATCTTCGATTTCGTGGTCAATTTCCATCCCATTTTCCGCCGCAACCAAACCTTCTTCCATGGCCACATGAGCTAAGAGAGTTCCTCCAATCGCATCCCCAATCGCATAAATGTGGGGGGCGGTGGTCTCCATCCGATGGTTGACTCGAATTCCTGTTGAGGAGACATCAACCCCTGCCTTTTGAAAATCGAGTTCTAATTTGGGCGACCTTCCAACAGCCAAAAGCAACTTTTCTGCTGAAACTTCCTGAATTCCCTGAGGTGTGTTTACGGCCAGAGTCAACCCTTCGCTTGCTTGGCGGAGACCTTCCACTTTGGACTTTGTTAAAATCTTGATACCATCCCTTTCTAAGAACCTTCGAAGATTCCGAACCAGTTCATCTTCAAGACCAGGAAGAATATTATCCAGAATTTCAATCATCGTCACCTTTGAACCCAATATGTTGAAGATCGTGGCAAACTCAACACCGATATATCCTCCACCAACGATCACTATTTCTTCGGGAATCTCATTGATCTCTAATGCTTCATCGCTAGTGATAATCTTTTCACCATCAGGGGAAATATTTGAGAGGAGTTTCGATTTTGAACCAGGAGCCAGGATGATTACATCCGCTTCAAGGATTTCCTTTCTCCCATCACGATATAAAAGAATGACCTGATTGGGTCTTAAAAAGTCAGCCTGAGCCTGCTTGACAGTAATACGATACGATTCGAGAAGCATCTCCACACCTTTCAGCAACTCCTGAACTACTTTTTTCTTCCGTTCCATCATCGATTCGAGGGGATTAAATTTTTCAATAAGGAGAGATTGAAAGACTGTGGAACCTTTTAGTGAACGAAGCATTTTAGCATCTGAAAGAAGCACTTTGGTAGGGATACAACCCCGATTGAGACAAGTTCCTCCGATCCTATCTCTTTCTATCAGGGTCACTTGAGCTCCCAGTTGAGCAGCCCGAATCGCTGCCACATATCCACCTGGTCCACCTCCGATGACTACAATTTTTTTGACACTCATGGGCCCTCAACTTTCAAATGATCAATAGTCAATGCTCATTGAGCAATGAAGTCTTTTATTTCTTTTTCTTTCCAATCCCGCTGGAAAATCTCTTTAAAATAAATAGCTAATCTTTGGGTTAACTCATCCCGAGAGATTTTTGTCCCCAGAATCTTTTCTAGACTGGTCATCTTCTTTCCTTCGAGACCGCAAGGGTTGATCAATTCAAAATATTTTAGGTCGGTCTCGTAGTTCAGCGAAAATCCATGGAATGAGACCCATCGTTTAATGGTGACTCCTACCGACGCGATCTTCTCTCCATTCACCCAGACACCCCGGTTCAAAGGGTCTCTTTTCCCTTCGATTCCGAAATCTTTTAGAACACGAAGAATGACCTCCTCGAGTTGACCGATATATCGGATGAGACGATATCCATATTCCTTCAAATCGAGAATGGGGTAAACCACCATCTGCCCAGGACCATGGTAAGTAACATCCCCGCCCCTCTCCACCTGGAAAAGTGGAATCTTCATCTCCTCCAAAACTTCTCGAGAAACAAGCAAGTGTTGGCGGTTCCCACGCCTCCCCAGAGTGATCACATGGGGGTGTTCCAAGATGAGCAGCAGATCGGGTAATTCTTCTTCGACTCGCTTTGACCAGAGTTGATGCTGCAGATCCCAAGCCTTCTGGTAGTCTATGAGACCCATATCTA
>DCVM01000006.1:6907-10289 GCA_002327985.1 Syntrophaceae bacterium UBA2188
GGATTCTCCTCTGCCTCCCTGGCGATTTCGATCATCGTTTCAATAAATCGATCGATGCTCTCCTTACTCTCTGTCTCGGTGGGCTCCATCATCAGTGCTCCTTTAACAACCAGGGGAAAATAGATGGTGGGTGGATGATAGCCATAATCGATCAGCCTCTTAGCAATATCAAGAGTGCTAACATGATGTTTTTCCTGAAATCGGTCTGTAAAGACACACTCGTGCATACAAGGCCGGTCATAAGGAAGATAATAATGGTCTTTTAGCCTTTTCATCAGGTAGTTCGCATTAAGCACCGCACTCTCACTCACCTTCTTGAGCCCCTCTGCCCCCATGGAAAGGATGTAGGCATAAGCTTTAATCAAGACTCCGAAGTTCCCATAGAAGGCCTTTACCTTGCCAATGCTTTGCGGTCGACTGTCATTCAGATGAAAGGTCTCTCCATGTTTTTCGACTACCGGAATTGGGAGAAAAGGAATAAGCTCTTTTTTTATGGCTACAGGGCCAGCTCCGGGTCCTCCTCCACCGTGAGGAGTGGAAAAGGTTTTATGGAGATTGATATGAACCACGTCCACCCCTAAATCACCCAATTTAACAATTCCCATCAGGGCATTGAGATTGGCTCCATCACAATAGACAAACCCTCCTTTGCGATGGACAATTTCAGCAATCTTACTGAGGTGCTCCTCGAAAAGACCTAAAGTGTTCGGATTGGTTACCATAACAGCTGCCACGTCCTCATCCATTAGATCGTCCACTTTTTCCGGAGAAATCACCCCTTTTTCATTCGATTTAATCTCCACCATTTGATAGGAAGCAATCGTGGAAGTCGAGCAATTTGTTCCATGAGCCGTGTCCGGGACCAGCACTTTTTTTCTTTTCTCCCCTCGGGCCTGAAGGCATGCCCTGATCATCATCAAACCCGTCAGTTCACCGTGAGCTCCGGCCGCAGGTTGCAATGTCACATCATCCATTCCTGTGATTTCAGCAAGAAAACCTTGTAATTCATACATCAATTGCAGAATCCCTTGTGAGAGGTCTTCGGGAGTGTAAGGATGGATGTTGGAAAATCCACTCATTCTTGCAATGTCTTCATTCACCTTTGGATTATACTTCATCGTGCAGGAACCCAAGGGATAAAACCCGCTATCCACACCATAGTTCCATTGAGAAAGTCGGGTGAAGTGGCGCACCACATCGATCTCGCTCAGTTGGGGAATTCCTTCCAGCTCTTTTCGTAAAAGATGGGAGGGGATGAGGTGACTCACCTCCACTCCCTCAACGTCCCATCGGGGCAAAGAATAGCCTTTTCTCCCTTCTCCGCCTTGTTCAAAGATCAGGGGCTCATCCTGAAGGAGACCAGTATCTTTTACTCTTCCCATTGAATTACCTTCTAAAAAATGTCGAAGTTCAAGATCGTGTAAATCAACCCTTCCAGGGCTGATTTAATCAAGGCTGAAGCCTTGAGTTACACCATTTGAGCTTAGAATTTTATAAAAATATGCCAGAATACCCCTCAGCTCTGCTGGGGGGATGAATGGCCTCCCTCTCCCCTGGGGGGAGAGGGTTAGGGTGAGGGGGAAATGATCTTATCATCACCCCCACCTTAATCCTCCCCCATCAAGGGGGAGGAAAGTTTTTTAGAGAATTTGATGCCCCGCAGCTTGCTGCGGGGTAGTTCATTTGACATTTGAACTTTGTCATTTGGTATTTTTATCTATTTAACTGCTTTTTCCAATGCTTCAGCCCAACGATCGATTTCTTCCTTTCTCTTCATTTCTGTTACCGTGACGAGAAGATGATGACCGAGTTCAGGATAAAATTTTCCCAAAGAGAAACCTCCTATGATTTTTTTCTTTTTTAGTTTCTCCAAAACTTCCTCAGGTTCCTTTTCAATCTGCAAGACGAATTCATTAAAAGTAGGGGCGGAGAAATTCAGTTTGCAACCCCGAATTTGGGAAACAGCATTTTTTGCATATTCTGTCTTGCTCAGATTCATCATGGCCAATTCTTTGAAACCCTCTTTGCCAAGACAGGATAGAAAAACCGTTGCCATGAGCGCACAAAGTCCTTCGTTGGTACAGATATTGGAAGTGGCCCGTTCTCTCCGAATATGCTGTTCCCTCGTGGCAAGGGTAAGGACAAAACCTCTCTTCCCCTCCAAATCAATGGTCTCCCCAACCAACCGGCCAGGCATATTTCTAACAAATCTTTCTTGAGTGGCGAAGATACCGAGATATGGACCACCGAAAGAAACAGGGATCCCCAGGCTCTGTCCTTCACCTGCAACGACATCCGCTCCCATGACACCAGGAGGTTGTAGAATTCCATAGGCAATCGCTTCACTAAATCCTACAATCAACAATCCACCAAGTCGGTGGATTCGTTCTGCAATAGGATGGAAATCCTCAATCACACCAAAAAAGTTTGGGCTCTGAATCACCACCGCGCTCACGTCTTCTTTGAGGGCATCAAACAAAGCCTTCTTATCTGTCCCGCCACCATCTTTTTGATAAGGGACCAGAACGATCTCCTGCTGATCAGGATCAAGGTAGGTCTGGATCACTCTTCGATATTCGGGATGGATCGCCTGTGAGAGAAGGATTTTCCTTTTTCCTGTAATTCGGTGGGCCATTAAGACAGCTTCTGCTAAACCCGAGGCTCCATCATACAGGGAAGCGTTCGAAACTTCCATCCCTGTCAACTGACACATTAATGTCTGGTATTCAAAGATCGCCTGAAGCGTTCCCTGGCTGATCTCAGGCTGATAGGGAGTATAGGCAGTGTAAAACTCGGAACGGGAGACCAGGTTAGGAACGACAGCAGGAACAAAATGATGGTAAGCCCCTGCTCCGATAAAACTGCTCATGGAGGGACCCTGGAGTTCCTGAAATTGGCGAAGAAGATCTGGTTCCGAAAGAGGTTCTGGAAGATTTAAAAGTTTAGAAAGCCTAATTTCTTTGGGAATGGTCTGGAAAAGATCCTCCAGTTTTTTGACACCAATGGCATGGAGCATCTCTCGGATATTTTCTTTCGTATGGGGGAGGTAACGAAGGAAGTCCTGCATCTACAATTCCTCAGAAAGTGAGCCCTGGTAATCTCTAGCTGAAAGCAGTTCTTTTAACTCACTTTTGTCTCGGATTTCTATTTTTACCAACCATCCTTTTCCATAGGGGTCTTCGTTGACGAACTGGGGATGATCTTTGAGGGTAAAATTCGAATCGGTGATTTTACCCGTAATGGGAGAGTAAATATCAGCAACGGTCTTTACGGATTCAACCACTCCAAGGCTATCCCCTTTTTTAAACTCAGCTCCGGCTTCTGGAATCTCCACATAAACGATATCCTTTAGTTGGCTCTGAGCATAATCCGTCAGTCCAAT
>DCVM01000084.1 GCA_002327985.1 Syntrophaceae bacterium UBA2188
GAAGCAACCCATGTCTCTACCATCATACCCGAATGACCTTGCCTCTCTATAACAGCCCAATGATCTGCCCCAATCAAGTGGGACGCCATTCCTGTGTCGCTGAAATAGATTTTGGGAGTCTTTATAAGCCGTTTCCCCGCATGGGTATAGTATGGTCTTAACAAAAATACTTGATAAGTTACCTCCAAAAGATTCATATACCGACGAAGCGTTGAAAATGGCAACCCTATTTCTCGTGATAAATCAGAGAGGTTAAGAAGTCTTCCTGTTCTAAAAGCAACCAGACTGAGAAGTCTATTGAAATCTGGAAGATTCTCGATCGATTTTATATTCAAAAGATCCCTCTCCAGGTACGTTTGCCGGTATGATGAGAACCATTGTCCTCGTGTTTGATCAGAAGTCATGAGCGCAGGAGGAGGATATCCGCCAGCCAATATTCTTTCAATAATCTGAATGCTGTAATCAGATTCTGAAGGCTTCGGAAGTCGTTTGGACAATTCTTTCGAAGTTTTCACTTCGAATAGATCTTTTAATATCTTTGGCGGAGGCTTCTCAAGAAATTCAGGCCAAGAAAAAGGATAAAGGGTATGCAAAGCCACACAACCTGCCAACGTTTCAGAAACGCTTGAAAGGGTCATGATATTTGCAGAACCTGTCAGGAGATATTGTCCTGGTTTTCGTTGGCGGCCGACTATTCTTTTGATCGCTCGCATGACATCAGGTGCCCTCTGTACCTCGTCAACGACTACAGGGGTTGGCTGGCTGGTGATAAATCCATCGGGGTCCCTCAGTGCTGCATCCAAGACAGCTCGATCATCTAATGTTAAATTATAGCGCATGCCATGACGGTCCAATCAAGTCTTGAGCGAGCGTGGATTTACCAACTTGACGGGCACCGGTGAGGAGGACCACTGGAAAGTGGTTCAGAGATTCCAGAATGGGGTTTTGTAAATATCGCCGTATCATGGTTAATATTTAGCCATTAAATGGCGAATTTTTCAAGCCAAAAATCTTCAGATAAAACTTTGCAATTCCATACCCTATCAATGCCCCGACAATGAGGTCAGTAGGATAATGAAGCCCCAAGTAGATGCGTGTCCACCCGATCAAGGCAGCAAGAACAAAAAAGAGAATCCGGTACCGAGGAAACCATAAGGTTAAGAGGGTGGCCATCATGAATGAAAAAGCAGCATGCGCGCTGGGAAAACTGGGGTCAAGAATCTCGCCCGGCCCTCTCGAAAGCTTCGAGGCAATCTCCAGGAAAAAGAGAGGCCTCTGGCGCTGAATGAGGAATTTAAGGCCATAGATAATGGCAGACTGGATAGCATAAAGAAATATCAGGGATCGAAGAACCTTTCTTTCTCTTGTAAAAACCCAGGTGAGAATAATGAAGAGGATAACGGCCACATGGCTTCCGAGGTAGGTCAGCCAGGGCAAAACATGATCAAGAACGGATGAGCTCCACCATCCATCTGCCCACATCATGAATTTCAATTCCCAGGTCATCTTGTATTTATTCTTTCAAACGCTATGCGCTTAGCGTATTTCCCTGGGGAGCGGCAACCTCCGGATAATATCTGTAAGATCCTTACTTTGAACGCAGGCGCTGGCAATTCGATCGAGATCTTTGCAGGACGAATTGAAGGCAATCGAGAACCCGACCATCTCAAACATATCCAAATCACCTTTGCTATCTCCAATGGCGATCACTTCTTCAGGTTTCACTTCAAATCGTTTCAAAATCCTCTCCACCCATTCTGCTTTCTGATCATAGTAAACCTGAATTTTCACTTTTCCAGTCAAAACACCATCTTCATAGAGAAGATCATTCGAAATAGAATAATCAAAACCGTATTTCTGATGGACCCAGTTGGTCAGGAGAGATAGTCCAGAAGAAACCATTGTAAGTTTCAACCCTCTCTTCTTAAGAAAGCTGATCAGTTCATCTACTCCTGGATGGAAGGGGACATTTTTAACGATTTCTAAAACCTCCTCCACTTTCATCCCTTTCCACACCTGGGCATCTCGCTCACAAAATTCTTCGTAAGAAATCTTTCCGGTTAGGAATTGCTCCTGATACGCCTCCGCAAATCCGTACCATTTTCCTAAGCGTATATGGATATACTCCCAGATGGATCGCTCCTGGGTAAGCGTCCCATCTAAATCCAAAATCACCAATTTATAGGGTTGGTTTTCTTTCATCGGCATTTACCCGATCGGGGTCTTGAAGATCTCGTCAGGAGACGGAGGCTCCTCAGCTGCTCTAAAGAAAATGACCCCGAGGATCACATCGGTCACGGCTCCTGCAATCACTCCTATCGGAAACAAAAAGACCGTGATCAAACAAACCCCACTCCCGATGGTGATGTAACAATAGGGTTTTAGAAGACCATAGAGAGTGCCAGGAAGTCGGAGAAGCCTCGTGGCAAATAGAATGGAGAGAATCCCAAAAAAAACAACTGCGGCGATCGACAGAGCCCCCATCCCCCCTTCAAGTCTTTTACTCCCTATGGATATAAGGCTGAGCGCCGCCAGGACAATGTTTCCCCAGATCAGCAACAAAATATAAATGTTCACGTCATAAAAATTGAATCGACCATTTAGCAACTTTTTAAGAGAAGTGATGATGTATAGAAATAATCCTACACCCACAACGGTCAGTATGATTTGAGAAAGCTTTGCCCCTGACCCTCCCATTGATTCTAAAAACCAGGACATGCCGATGGACGGAATGGCAAAAAAAGCATTGGCGATAGACAACCAACCTGTGAGATTGAGCTTCTCCTTTGTCATCGACATTCGTCCCCCCCTAAGACTTTCTCTGAAATTTTTTAACCCTCTAACTTATCAGCATTCTATGAGATGGGCCCGAAATAGTCAATGAAAGTTGGACTCAATGATTGACAGGAGCACTTAATGCGGTATAGATTAGCATAAAAAATAAAGTTCGACCTATTTAATAGAATCATCGGGAGGCGAAGATGGGTGAGTTTCGATATTCGAATATAGAGCGTGAGATGAAAGTATACGGATATGATTCATTTGTTAAAAGCCACTGTCGGATGTGCCATGGCGGGTGTGGCGTCATCGTCTATGTGAAAGATGGAAAAATCGCAAAGATTGCCGGTGATCCTGATTGTCCCATTGCTCACGGAACGCTTTGTCCCAAAGGACTTGCCTCGGCACAGCTTGCCTATCATAAGGATAGGCTTACCTATCCTGTCAAAAGGATCGGGCCCAAGGCGAGCGGCCAATGGGAACGGATCTCCTGGGATGAAGCCCTGGACACCATCGCAGAGCGAATCCTGACCTATAAAGAAAAAAATGGTCCCGAATCCATCGTATTCGGCTATGGAACCGGCAGAGAAAATGAAGCGGTGATCTACCGCATTGCCAATGTCCTCGGTTCACCCAACGTATTGACAGCTGGCCATTTCTGTTACGGCCCCCGTATCTCGACAAGCATTATCACCTGCGGCACAAATCCAATTGCCGACTACGAGAATTTTCCAAAGTGCATCTTGATGTGGGGAAACAACGTGACGATCAGCAACCCTGACGAATACAAAGGAGAACCTTTCTCGGTCGCCCTCGACAAGGGTGCTAAGCTTATCGTTATTGATCCCAGCCTCACCCGTCCGGCCGCTCGGGCCGATGTCTGGCTTCAACTCAGGCCCGGCACAGACGCGGCCCTCGCCCTCGGTATGCTCAATGTGATCGTCAACGAGGAGCTCTACGATAAAGAATTCGTCGAAAAATATACTCATGGCTGGGAGCCATTTATCAAAAGAGTGAAGGAGTACCCTCTTGACAGAGTTGAAGAAATCACCTGGGTTCCAAAGGAAAAGATCAGGGAAGCAGCAAGGCTCTTTGCGTCGACAAAACCGGCGGCCATCCAATGGGGCGTGGCCATTGAGCAGCAGATTAACTGTGCAGACAATGACAGGCTGCTCATGTTCCTCATGGGGATAACCGGCAACATCGATGCTCCCGGGGGACAGGTCTTCAACCGGACTCCGAATGTCGTTAACGTGGGACAATTCGGCGCCCATGGCATGCTCCCCAAAGATCAATTTGCAAAACGATTGGGAGGGGAGCGTTTCCGTCTGGCTTCCCGATTCGCCATCATACAACCGAAGTGCGTCTGGGATGCCATCCTCGAAGAAAAGCCCTACCCGGTCAAAATGCTTTTCTTCATCAGTTCCAATCCTGTGCTCACACGCGCCAATGCAAAAGAGGTGTATCGTGCCCTTGAGAAAGTAGAATTCATGGCAGTGGCTGACTTCTTCATCACTCCCACGGCAGAACTCGCGGACATCGTATTGCCCGCTGCGACCTGGCTTGAGATGGATTATGTTGGTGACTTCTGGAAGCGTCATGGTTATATCCTGCCGCGGCGCAAGGTCATTCAGGTCGGTGAATGCCGCTCTGACCATGAGATGCTCAACGACCTTGCTCACCGGATCGGCCAGGGCCAATACTGGTGGGACAACTTTGAAAAGGCTCTTGATTATATTCTCCACCCGATGAACATCACCTGGAATGATTTTAAGAAGATGGATTACATCAGGGGAGAGGTGAAGTATTACAAGTATAAAGAAGGAGGGTTCTCCACTCCCACAAGAAAGTTTGAACTCTATTCCACCATACTCGAAAAGATGGGATACGATCCTCTCCCTCAGCACAGGGAACCTCCTGAAAGTCCGGTGAGTACACCAGAACTCTATAAGGAATATCCCTACATCCTGATTACGGGTGCGAGGCAGCCGGGCTTCTTTCACACAGAAAACAGACAAATAGGACAACTCCGAGAACTTCACAGAGATCCGATCGTTGAAATTCATCCTGATACAGCCGCCAAGGAAGGTATCAAAGAGGGCGATTGGGTCATCATTGAATCCCGTCGAGGAAAAGTGAGACAGAACGCCAAGCTTGCTCTCGGACGCGATCCTCGGATTGTGGCAGCTCAGCACGCGTGGTGGTTTCCGGAGAACAAAGATCCAGGTCATGGTTGGGATGAGTCCAACATCAATATCCTTACCGACAACGCCTTGGAGGGCTGTGACCCCGCCATGGGTGCATCGAACATCAGGACCCTCCTTTGCAGGATCTATCCGGAGCAGAAGGCATCCTATTAAAAAAGAATAGGACGCCTGATTACAGAGATGAAAAAAAAGATTACCGTGATTAAAGATAGGGACCCATTAACAGAAAGGGTAATTGCCTGTGCCTATAAGGTGCACAAATAATTAGGCCCCGGATTTAATGAGAGCATATACCATAATGCTTTGAAGATAGCCTTAGAAGAGGATGGGTTAAGATTTGAAACCGAGAAAAGTTTTTATGTTTCATTTCAGGGCAAACATGTTGGTAGACTTAGATTAGATTTAATTATTGAAGATAAGGTCACAATTGAAGTAAAAGCTCTAACCGGTAATATACCCACTGTGTTTGAATTACAGGTCTTATCCTATCTAAAAGCCTCGGGATACAAGGTGGGACTGTTAATTAATTTTGGCAATAAAAGCTGTCAAGTGCGGAGATTAATGGTTTAATCTCTGTAATCTAAGATAATCTTAGGAATCAGGTATAATTTATATTTTATCTAAAATTATACCAGGAAGACCAACCATGAATAAATATACACTCATTATCGAAGAGTTCGCTTGCTGGGGATGTATGGCCTGCGAAGTGGCCTGTAAGCAGGAATACAATCCGGTTGAGTCAACTAATGGGATCAAGTACCTATCTGTTTGGCCGGATGGCCCGAGAGTGATGAATGGTAAGCTCGATTTCATGTGGCGTGTGAATGTCTGCAAACACTGCGATGACCCTCCCTGTGCGAAGGCCTGCCCCGAAGACGCCATCATGAAAAGGGAAGACGGGATCGTCATCCTTGACTTCGAGAAATGCACCGGATGTCAACTTTGCATTGATGAATGCCCCTACCATGCCATTAGCTATGACGAGGAAAAAAAGACCGCAGCCAAGTGTAATCTCTGCCATCATCGGGTGGATAAAGGCCTTTATCCGGCCTGTGCCGATAATATCTGCCTCGCCCACTGTATCTACTTCGGAGATCCTGCCGAGATTGAAAAACAGATTCTGAAGAAGAGAAAACTGAGAGGGGGCTGGGGCGACATCCTCCCTAAGGCGACCAAGATTTCAAGAGAGTAAATGGGAATGGGTGCCTACATCATCGTAGGATGTATGGTAGAAGCTTTTAAAATCTGGGAATGTTCGGCACATGCGTTCAAAAAACCATTTCAGTTATCTGTCCTGAACGATATTTAAGCTCGCAGATACTATCAGACTCATTCCTGGTTAACGATTTCACCTGCTATGTAGATTGTCAACCCAAGGAACAGTTATTGTGTTTCTTTTTCATAAATCCAAAAGAACTATTTCCCCAGCCTACAAAGAGTGATATTTATACTATATCAAAGGTTGATGACTACGGGATGAAAGGGAGCATAACGTTCAGTGCAAACAAAGCAATACGGTTTGTGCGCCAGCCGTTAACGCAGTGTTATCTACCGTTGAGAGCAAATCTCTTCCAAAAATAAATCTTGGAAGTTTAACCATTCATGTTCTTTTCCTTAACTTGTCCTATGTCAAGGATCCTCATCCTTTTTACCTAAGAATCAAAGGATTCCCCCCTCAACTCCTTTTTGCGACCATTATCGGTTTATTGTACGCCTAGTAGGTATTTCGCAAACCACTCAAATATCTTTTTATTCCTTTCTTCCCGATGGGTATCCAATCCATGGTCCCCTTTTGGGAAGATTACGAGTTCATGTTCTCTACCCAATTCTTTTAATTTCTCGGAGAGTTTTTTGGCTTGACTAACTTTTACCCGCCAATCTTCTCCACCATGAAGGATTAATAAGGGGACATTTATCTTCTCAGGCCAATAGTATACAGAACGTTCTCTCCATGCACTTTCCTTCATTCCTACTAATTCTTTAATTACATTTTTCATACCCTCTTCACGTTCTACATAAACTTGTTCTATATCGATAAGCCCCCCTACCACAGCAGCAGCTTTAATTTCTGCCCCACGTTTTATTGCTAAATAGGTCATCATACCCCCTCTGGAGTATCCCAACATCACTATTTTATCTGGAGCCGTGAATGGTAAGCTTCTTGCTAACGGAATTAGATTTAATACATCATTCACATCCCTTCCTCCAAATTCTTCTCTTCCCTCTCCTCCGTCATTACCTCGATACTGGGATGCAAGTACAACATAATTATTGCTTGCCAGATAGGACAAGTATCCTAAGGTTCCTTCAGAGATTTTTCCAAAATCGAGATTCCCACCCCGATTGTATATCATCACAGGAAATTTTGTCCCTTCAACCTTTGGCTTCAGTAAAAATCCAATAACTTTTAACCTATCGTTCAGATATTTTATTTTGTAGCACTCAACCTTATCTGACCATCCGGATTTAAGTTTCACCATTTTCTGTTCAACGATCTTGCCATCAAGGTTTTTTAGTAGTGAAAGGTCTTGGATAATAATGCCAGGCTTTTCTTGAGCATTCAAGAAATTAGCACCAAATGCTAAAGAGCAAACAATCATAGCAATAAAAAAATAGACCGAATATTTTATTCGCATTTTTGCCCCCTATTACAGACCTCTACCCGCCATTTCAGATAACTCGTTCACATCCGAATCAGTTCGTCTATACAACTAAAAACAGGATGATAGAAGAAGTTCGGATATACCACCTAAGGATTACTGGTATATACACCTTTTTGCAAAAAGTGTAAATTATTTAGTACAGGAAGAAATGCTTCTCTGACTTGCAAAAGTCTATTATCACACCAGCCAAAGCCCCTGCCCGCGAACGCAGCGGACATAATACAAATTACTCTTATAATAGCTAAGCACATAGGCGCCGTCGAACATCACGATCCAGGCATTCTTTGTGTCTTGCTCAAAGGTCGTGGAGGACCAGTACGACAATTCATCTCTGAAGGGTACCTCTTCGCGCATCGGAGGCCTTCCCTCAGGACGCGCCTTGGTTCTATCCAATAGCGATTCCAGCTCCGCTAAAGATGGCAAACGCCAATCATTTTTATAATCCAATGAAAGTGATTTTGCATATTCCTGAGCTTTGTGCCAGCTCATTTGGCCTGGAGATTTACACTGCCATTCAAGACCAGTTTTAGGATCTATCCATGTAAGGGGATTTTGTTTCGCAGGTTCCATCGCTGGAGAACAAGGGATAGGGTTCACATTTTTGAGCTCAGAAATGATGGAATGGTGGAATAATGGAAGAATGGTTAACAACGAAGATTACAATGAACTTAAGAGAAGGCTGATTTCCCCTTAGGTAATATTCCGTTATTCCATCTTTTTCACCAACCCACTATTCCAGTTTTCCATTATTCCATGAACTTTCTATAGGACTTTATAATTCCCTGCAAACTTCTTTGGATCACCCCAGAAAATACATCTCGTCGGACAGATGGCGTAACATGCGGGAACCTCATTCCTTCCTCGTTTTTCAACGCAGAGGTCACACTTGACCGCCTTGGTGACCTCGTGATTGAACTGCATGACATCATAAGGACAGGTCTGGACACAGCATGTCCCGCATGAGATACACCTTTTTGCCTCCTGAAGGGTCACTCCTTTGATAAGCCCCTTCTGGACTTCGTTAAAGTTCTTTACTCGCTTATTGGGTTCCAGGTAAGGCATCGGAGCCCGGGCGGCCCGATCGTATTTCCCTTTCTGAGGTTCTTTGATTGCCTTCAATTGTAAATCCCTACCCAATCGAAGGTTCTCGCCACTTAAATATCGTTTTATGGAAATGGCGACTTGTTTTCCATCTGCAATGGCCTCGATCACGGTCTTGGGGCCTCTTGCTGCATCTCCTCCTGTAAAGATATCGGGATCATCACTTTGAAGCGTCAAGGGATCCATCTTCATGGTTCCCCATTCGGTCAATTTACAGGCACACTCTGGCGTTAAACAGCACCAATCTGATTCCTGCCCCAAAGCTGTGATCACCGCATCGACTTTAACCGTAAATTCAGAACCGGGGATCGGTTCGGGTTTCCTCCTCCCACTCTCATCAGGTTCTGCCAGACGCATTTTGATACATTCGACCTCTTTGACCCGACCATTGTTACTGATGAACCGAACAGGTTGAGCCAAGGTCTTGATGGGTATCTTTTCTTCCCGACACTGCTTAATCTCTTCGGGTGTGGAAGGCATTTCCTCCAACCCTCGCCGGTAAAGAATAAACGCTTTATCAGATCCCAACCTTCGGGCAGACCGGACCGCATCCATCGCCACATTCCCTCCACCAATCACTGCGACCCTTTCGCCGAGCTTGATGGGTTTTCCGAGGTTGAGTTGACGGAGGTAGTCCAATCCTCTATAAACGCCGTCCAGATCTTCACCCGGAATACCCAGTCGAACACTTTCTTGAGCACCGATCGCGAGGAAAAAGGCCTTGAATCCGTCTTTCCGTAATTGAGCAATCGTTTTATTTTTACCTATCTCTATACCCGTTTTCATGGTCACGCCCATACGACGAATCATATTAATTTCAGCCTCAACAATGTTTCGGGGTAGACGATATGCGGGAACACCTGCCGTAAGCATCCCACCCAAAATCTTGGCTTTTTCAAAGATCGTGACCTTGTAACCTTCTTGAGCAAGATAGTAGGCACAAGTTAAACCCGCAGGGCCCGATCCAATAATCGCAATCTTTTCCTTTTTCCTTCTTTTCATTTCTGGCATATAGCGCTTCTTGGCCTTCAGATCCATATCACCCAAAAAACGCTCAATCGCATGGATGGCCACAGGTTTGTCGATTTGATCGCGGGAGCACTCAGACTCACACGGGTGGGGACAGACCCTACCGCAAATAGAAGGGAAAGGGCTTGCCAGCTTGATGAGCTGTAGGGCTTCCTTAAATTTTCCTTTGGCAGCAAGGCTAACAAATCCCTGGATGTCGATATGTGCGGGGCACCCCACCTTGCATGCAGAGGTTTCCTGTTTTTCAGCCCCAGATTTTCCCACCACTGCGTTACAGCCATTACACTTTTCGCTGTCAACCAGGACAACACCGGTTTTTGGATCCCTGGTAATGGCACCTTCCGGACAGGCCAGGGCACAGGGCGCATCTTCACAGTGGTGACAAAATAGGGGTTTAAAATAGGGAGCCCTCTCAATCACTCTGATCACTCTTGGGCCGACCCCTAATCCGTGCTCCTGTTTACAGGCTACTTCACACGCATGGCAACCCATACATTCATATTCATTCAGCATCAATGCAACTTTTCCCATCGCTTTCCTCCTATAGAGAGAGATGACACCGATCATACATGTCCAATTCCAACCGCACCCTGTTTAATCATTCCTCTAAATCTCTGTAATCATTCTTTGTAATCTGTGTAATCAAGATTCACTCTTCACACAGAGCAATATTGCATAAACAGACCCTTAGATTTGTGGAGCCCATTGCAGGGTCCAGAGTCTCGTAGGCATTGTCCGTAAGAATATTGACATTAGATATGTTCCACCCATGGCTCGGGTCTTTTTGCTCCGGGTACCACCAGCCATGCTCTGCGACCACCACCCTTGGATCGATGTTGTGATTTAGTTTTGCGCGCTGTTTGATGCGCCCCCTTGGCGATGCAATATAAACCCATTGACCATCTTGAATATTATGTTTCTTCGCTGTCTCAGGATGGATCTCCACAATGGGATCAGGTCGGATCTCTCTCAATGAAGGAATCTGTCGGTTTGCTGAATGGAAGAAGGTTGGGGTACGAAGCCCTGCATTGAGGATATATGGATAATCTTTCAGAAGATGGGGAGTGGAAAACGGGCTCTCGGGAACTTCAACATATTTGGGAAGGGGGTCATATCCCCATTTCTCCAGAATAGTCGAATAGAGTTCCACTTTCTTGGTAGGGGTGGAAAAGCCCCGCTGCTTGTATTTGTAATAAACCATTTCACCTCGCAGGTATCCCTTCTCTTTGAATTGTTCCCAGGTCAGCCCAGAGGGTTCAAGCAGGTAATCCAGCGCATCTTCCACGGTGTTTGGCCATTCCTGGCCCATTCGTTTGCCCAATTCCAAAAAGATTTTATGGTCCTGCCAGCATTCACCGATCTCAACACATTTCTGCCTTGCCAACACATATCCATGCCGTTTCCAGTTATCGGCAACATGGTTCTGCTCGAGCCAAGTACCAGAAGGGAGGAAGATATCGGCCAGTTCCGCCGTCGGGGTCATGAAGAAATCGATCACAGCGAGGAACTCAATTTTTTTCAGGGCCTCGTAAGGTTCTTTCGCATTCGCTCTCGTCACGACCGGATTGCTACCGCATAGAATTCCTGCCTTAAGAGGATAGGGCTTGTCGGTTAGAATGGCATCCCATGCTTTCTTAGGATTGATCAGGGCTACCCGGGCCCCAAGCTTAAACTGATCTCCACCCAGCCTCTTTTTTTGTTGCTCCGGGGAAAGATCCCTATGGCGGGAAAACTCAGCGACCGTGCGCGTGGGTGGGTTCACAAAAAGAGCGTTCCCTCCAGGGGCATCCAGATTGCCTGTAACAGCCATCAGTCCGGCCGTGGCACGTGTGTAATTAACGCAATTGTTGGTCTGTTCTGTGGGAACGCCCCAATGGATACAGGCCGGTTTGATGGTAGCATACATCCTTGCTGCCTTCCGGATCAGATCTTTGTCCACCCAGGTAATCTCTTGCACCTTTTCCAGGGGATAATCCTTCATCACCCTTTCTTTAAAGGCCTCCCAACCGTTAATGTAATTTTCAACAAACTCCTTTTCGTAAAGTCCTTCCTCGATGATCACACGGTGAAAGCCCAGTGAGAGGGCGGCATCTGTCCCGGGACGGATTTGAAGCCAGAGGTCAGCTTTATTCGCAATAAATCCCCTCCTCGGATCGATGCAGATTAACTTCGCCCCTTTCTTATAGGCCCTCCAGAAATTTTCCCCCTTGTATTCATCCGGGTTGGTCCACTGCGGATTGCAGGCCCATATAACGATACATTTGGGACCGCCTTCGTAATCGGCGATGGGCAGAGTGCCACAGGTAATCAAGGTTGATCCCACCCTTGAAACATAGCACATGTGGCCAGCAGTAAGGACATTTGGTGTTCCCAGGAGATTCGCAAATCGGTAAAGATGACTTTCATAATCTCTGCCCGTTCCCTGACCGACCACGATTGATTCCGGTCCGTGTTCAGCGATCACCTTTTTGAATTTTTCCACGATGGTATCCAAGGCTTCATCCCAGGTAATTCGCTGCCACTTACCTTCCCCTCGGGTCCCTACTCTTCTCATCGGATAGAGAACCCGATCCGGATGGTAGGCTAATTGGGTAATGGATAGGCCCTTGCTGCACAGAGTCCCATAACTGATTGGCGAATTCGGATCCCCTTCCACTTTGATCACCTTGCCGTCTTTGACATGGGCAATGACACCACAGCCTCCATGGCAGCTACGGCAAGCGGTACGAATTTTTTTAACCTCTTCCATCGGTCTTCCTCCTTTTCAGTGACAAAGGCTACGATCTCTTCTTTCTTAAGCCGCACACTCCAAATGGTTTCCCTTACCATCTCTTAAAAAACTTTTAATATCCGCCCCCAGCTTATAAGAAATCCGTCTGGCCAGTTCAGCCGTTTTAGCTCCGTATTTTTCGATCAAACTCTCCGCAAAGGTTCCGATCAGGATAACACATCCAATGACTTTTTCTTGCACACCAAATACCGGTGCGCTTACGAAATTGACGCCGGGAGTGATTTCGCCAACATCCTGAGCAAATCCAAGTTGCCGACACTTGGTCAGTTCATCTCTCAACCGTCTCATGTTCAGTCGGGATATTTCAAGTCCATGGAAATAGACTCTTTTTTTAGATAATATTTTTTCTCTTTCCGCTTCTGGCATAAACGCCACCATGGCTTTCCCGTGCGCCCCTAAGGTAATATGGAACCTGTGTCCCAGGCGAATGGTAAACCCGATATTCTGATTTCCTTCACGTTTCCCGACCACCAGGAGATGTTCACCATAAATTAAACCAAAGAGAGCGGTCCCATTGGTTTCTTTAGCAAGGTGATCGAGAAAGGGGGTGACGAGTTCCGGGTAATGGAGGTTATCCAGTACATGGCGAGACAAGAAAATCAAAGCGGGCCCTAATGAATAGGTTTTGGTCTGAGGATCCTTTTCCACAAATCCATACGCTTTGAGCGTGTTCAGAATGGAATGGCCTTTGCTTTTGTAGATGCCAACCTGCCGGCATAAGTCGGTCAGCCTCATCTTGAAACTGGGGCTTTGTCCTAAGCAGAGGAGGATTCGGGACGCCTGTTCCACTGCTGGAACAGAGGGTTTATAAATGGACCTTCCTCTCACACCATTCTTCGACAGCCTTCTTTTGTCAACCACTCGACGGCATCCCCAGTCCTATGACACGATTGTTGCCCTAAATAGAAGGTTCTGTATATAGAACATTGTTCTATTTTTATTATTTAATCCTATATTTTGGTTTTGCGTTTGTCAACCACTTTATCAGTCTTGACGAAATATTTTTTTAAGGTTATCAAATCAATTAAACGAGGAGGGAGGATTAAAGGAGAGAAAGGGATGGGGCAGAAAGATTGCTTTGGTTCACTCAAGGAGATCAGCCTCAATCATAGCCAGACCACAACCCAGGCAAAGCCCGAATGTCGAACCTGCGAGGAGATTCGCGATTGTCTGCGTTATAGTAAACAGATCGCGGAAGAAGAAAAAGAAAGAGATGAAATGAGAAAGCAGAATATGATTGCGCAAATCATTGACCACTCTCATGTCATTTCGAACGAAATCGGTTCCTGCCTCTTAGAATTTCTCAGCAGGCTCTATAGCTCGCCAATCGGATCCACCCTTTTTAAAAATCTTTTTTTATTTCATGAAGTCCCTTTAAATGCCATCTCTTCTAACCTGTCCATCCCCATCTCGCGGACAATGATCGAGTTACTTCTTCCCCCGTCTGCTCAGCAACGTGGGGGCCTCGAAGAGGGATTCATCCTCCGGATTGTCCTGTTTCAAAGATCTTTTCCTAATCATCCAAAGGCCAATATGGGAATGGTCGCTTACGAAGTGGCCCGCGCGGTGGCTTCCGACGATCTCGGAACCAGACAAATCTTTGATATCCTCCCAGAGGTTGATAAAAACTTATTTAAAAAAATGAATGCTGATTTGAAAACAAATTGGTTAATCGAGAAATGGGGTTTTCAAGAAGAATTCGAAGCCCTGAAAAAAGAAATGGCAACCGTGAAATAATTTGAAATGTTTAGATTCTGACAAGAGTTTAGATTCTTTCTTCTGTGGGCAGTAGTCTACCTCCGATGACTTCAATTTAGCTCCCCAAGCCTGGTATTGAATTAGCCCTTGAAGCAAAAGCAAGGCTCCCCCTATTCCCATATCGTGCTGATTTTTTCTTGACATACTAATCCTGTTGTTGTATATTCGCCCCATCTTAAAGCAATTTTTTATCACGTCACTATCACTCAGAAACCCAATCCTAATGAGAGGCGTATCAAAGAACAAAAGTTAAACCGGATCGGTAAAAAAAGAAAGCATCCACTTGCATTTTTTAATGCGGTTATGATTTATAGAAAGAAAGGAGGGAGATAGGGAGTTAAACATTTGGGTGAGGTTGGTTCGGGTCAACTTATCTATTCTTCATTGAAAGGAGGATATTATGCGCAAATCACTTATACTCGTAATGGCTGTTTTGTTTTTAACGTTAATGGCAATTCCATCGTTTGCACAGGACACACTAAAAATTGGTGCACCTCAACCGATGACCGGTCCTGATGCACCCTTCGGAAGCAAGTTCCAAAAAGCCTATAACTTGGCTCTGGAAGAAATCAATGCGAAAGGTGGTGTCAAGGGGAAGAAAATTGAAGTCATCATCGAAGACCATCAGGCCAAAAATCCTCTGGCAGCCACGGTCACTGAAAAACTGATTACCCAATACAAAGTCCTGGCCCTTACCGGAGGCCGAGCTTCAGGTCAAGCCGTGGAAATCGCTTCGGTGGCACACCGTTTGAAAACCCCTTATTTGGTTGATCACCCATCTGCAGACATCATCACCTCCAAGGGATTTGAATGGGTGTTCCGCAACAACCCGACCGGATCGATCTATCCACAAGCCTTCAACAAATTCATCAGCGAAATACCAGGGGCAATGCCCAAATCAGCGTCGGTGGTCTACGATAACACGGTGTTTGGCAAAACGATCGCCAATTCAGCAATGGTCTTCCTGAAGTCAAAAAATGTACCCATCGTCAATGACGAAGCCTACCCCGTCAATACACTCGATTTCAAACCCTTGATGACGAAGGTCAAGGCTCAGAATCCTGATTTTCTGCTCATGGTCGCAGTCTCCACGACGGACGCCATCCTACTCACCCGCCAGGCCAAAGAAATGGGAGTGGCGCCTCGTGCCTTCGTGGGATTCGGTGGAGGATTTGGAGTTGCTGATATTGCCACTGAATTGGGGCCACTCAGTGAAAATTTATTTTCCTCGGCCGCCTGGTCTGGGAATCCCAACGATCCTGCAACCAAGGCATTCTACAAGAAGTTTTTTGAAAAATATAACTTCTATCCAAAAGAGCATGAGGTGGAAGGATATGCAGCCATCTATATTCTTGCCGATGCTTTGAAGCGTGCAAAACTGACGGGCAAACTCGAAGAAAACCGTGAGGCCATCCGTCAGGCCCTGCTTAAAACCGACATGGTCACTGTTTTCGGAAAGGTGAAGTTTGGCAACTATAAAGGTCCGTTAGGAGATCAATATACAAACCAAAATATCTATTCCCCTGATCATTCGGTTCTTGCCCAATGGCGAGGTGGAAAACTTCTCAATGTCTATCCAAAATCCAATGCAGAGATAGACGTTGTTTTCCCTGACCCAACAGTGAAACGTTAATCTCAAACTCTCTGCGCACGCCCCATCATCAGGGCGTGCGCAGGATATGGTCGAGCGTTATGGAGACATTTGTTCAAAGCATTGTGAGCGGCATTCTGACGGGTTCGCTTTATGCAATGATTGGCGTCGGCCTGACGGTGATCTTTGGTGTGATGCGTATCATCAATATGGCCCATGGTGATATGGTCATGTTCGGGATGTACGGCGCCTTTTTGTCCATTACGTTCTTGAAGATCGACCCATTTTTATCCATTATCTTATGGATTCCTATTGCCTTTCTTATTGGTGTTTTGATATACCGATTTTTGCTCAAGAATATTGTGCCCGCGGGAGAACTGAACACACTGCTTTATACGGCGGGGCTCTCTCTTTTCATTGCCAATCTTGTCCTTCTTATTGCGACTGGTGACTACCGAACCATTAAATTAAAATATGCCATCATGCCTCTTCGTCCCTTCGGGATCGCCGTCCCCATTCCACTCGCTATTGCATTTGGGATGGCGATATTAATTACGGTTGCCCTTTATTGGTTCCTGGTACGCACCGATACCGGTCGGGCGATCCGGGCAACAAGCCAGGAACCGGAGGCAGCGGCCCTCATGGGTGTCAATGTAGACCGAACGGCCATTATTACCTTTGCTCTTGGGACAGCACTGGCTTGCGCCGCAGGCGTTCTATTAGCCCCCTCTTTATATCTCTATCCCACCGTAGGTGAGATTTTAGTTGCCAAATGTTTTGTGATTGTGGTTTTGGGTGGACTTGGTTCTGTTCCAGGCGCTATTGCAGGTGGCTTGTTATTGGGAGTGGTCGAATCTCTCGGCGCGGTCTATGTTTCGGTTCCTTACAAAGATGCCATTGGATTCGTGATTTTTCTACTTGTATTATTATTCAGGCCTTCCGGATTGTTTGGAGTTGGTAAATCATGAAAAAGATCGTTATCGCTCTTTCCTTAATCCTCCTTTTCACGGCACCTTTGATCGTGTCTGCTCCATTTTTTGTCCATTTGATGATCATGGTGCTTATGTGGACGGTATTAGGAGCGTCGTGGAATATCCTTGGCGGCTTTACAGGCCAGGTCTCCTTTGGTCATGCGACGTTTCTTGGGGCAGGTGCCTATACGACCATGATTCTATATCTCAAACTTGGAATTGCTCCTTGGTATGGGATTCCCATCGGAGGGTTAGTGGCAGCCTTGATCGCCCTGCCAATTGGTTTTATCTGCTTTAGGTTGAGGGGTCCCTATTTCGCCCTCTCCACGCTTGCCGTGGCAGAGATCATCAGACTGGTTGCCCTCAATTGGGAATCTCTTACAAATGGCCCGGTTGGCTTACTCATCACAACACTTCCGGATGTGACATTCAGAGGAAGGTCGATTGACTGGGAAAACAAAATCCCTTTTTATTACATCATTGCCATCATTACCCTGGGTTCCATCGTGGCAACCTATATCATGTCCAGAACGAGATTGGGGGCCTATTCCCTGGCCATACGTGAAGACATCGACAGTGCAGAGGCGATTGGGATCAATACCGTTCAGGCAAGGGTAGCAGCCTTATCGCTTTCGGCATTTTTTGCCGGAGTAGCCGGCGGCTTTTATGCCATGTATTTACGTTACATTGACCCAGACGCTGTTTTTTCGATCGCCCTTTCCATCGAAATGGTTTTTATCGCAGTAGTAGGGGGGTTAACAACCGTGGCAGGTCCACTCATCGGAGCCATCGTTCTGGTCGCCTTTGGTGAGATATTTAGAGAGATTTTTTTGGTCCATTTTAAGCTGGTGGGCCATTTAATCTTCTATGGTCTCATGATGATGATCGTTATTCGCTATTTGCCAGAAGGGATCTGGGGGAGATTGCGCCTCAGATTTGGAAGTCAGCATTAATGGAAAATGGATATGGCCTTGCTTGCTGTTAAAGGACTTACAAAATATTTTGGTGGTTTAAGAGCGGTTCATGATCTCTCGTTCGACGTTCAAACAGGAGAGATTCTTGGCCTGATCGGGCCCAATGGAGCGGGGAAGACGACGGCTTTTAATCTCATTGCTGGTTTCATTCATCCCACGAGAGGCGAGATCCTTCTGGATGGAGAAAGTATCGCTGGAATGAAACCCTATGCGGTGACACGGAAGGGCATTGCTCGAACTTTTCAGATCGTAAAGCCCTTTCGAAAGTTGAGTGTCTTGGAAAACGTCACTCTGGCTGCTTTTTTAAGATTCCCTTCACGGGGAGAGGCAGAATCCCAAGCTCGACAGGTTCTTGAAAGAATGGGGCTTGAATCAAAAATTTCTGCCTTAGCAGTTGATCTAACGCTGAGCGAACAGAAGAGGCTCGAGATCGCTCGGGCCCTGGCAACACAGCCCAAGTTGCTCTTGTTGGACGAACCAATGGGCGGTCTCAATGCGACGGAAATTGAGCAGGCTTCCCTATTGGTTCGCGATATTTGCAAGGGAGGAGTGACCATCATCTGGGTCGAACATGTGCTCAAGGCCATTATGAATAGC
The DNA here is from genome assembly GCA_002327985.1 of Syntrophaceae bacterium UBA2188. Taxonomy (GTDB): domain Bacteria; phylum Desulfobacterota; class BSN033; order BSN033; family UBA1163; genus UBA1163. The sequence goes on from DCVM01000084.1 coordinate 18,461, forward strand.
TCGAATCGTGTGGTCGTCATCAATCAGGGAGAAAAAATTGCTGACGCTCCTCCGGAACAGATTGTAGAAAATCCCGATGTGATCGCCGCTTATCTCGGGACAAAGAAGAGATAATGATATGTTGGCTATTGAAAAACTTCAGGTTGCCTATGGGAAAGTTCAGGCCCTTTGGGATGTGACGCTCGGAGTCCCAGATCGAGAGATTGTTGCGTTAGTTGGCGCGAATGGTGCTGGCAAGACGACCTTGTTAAAAACCGTTTCCGGGCTTCTCCGAAGGCAGTCTGGTTCAATCACTTTTGATGGAAAGCATATTGAGGAGGCATCCCCTCCAGAAATTGTCAAGCAGGGTGTTGTTCATGTTCCTGAAGGAAGAAAACTTTTCCCTGAACTGACCGTGATCGACAACCTTTTGATGGGCGCCTATACCATTTCTCAGTCGGAACGTCCACAAAGGCTCGAACGGGTTTTTAGCGTATTTCCTGTTCTTCAGGAACGTCAGAAGCAGATTGCCGGGACATTATCTGGAGGAGAGCAGCAAATGGTAGCGATCGGTCGTGGGATGATGGCGGGACCGAAATTACTCATGTTAGACGAACCTTCGCTGGGACTCGCTCCTCTTTTGGTTGAGGAAGTGTTTGGGGTAATCACAGAGATTAATCGATTGGGCGTTACCGTTCTTCTCGTTGAGCAGAATACCCAGCACGCCCTGACCCTTGCTCACAGAGGATTTGTGATGGAATTAGGGAGAATCGCTCTTTCAGGTTCTGGAGTTGACCTTTTAGCCAATAGCAATGTCCGGAAGGCGTATCTCGGACTATAACCTAATTTTTCTCCACACTATATTTCCGGTTTCCAATTTCTATCCCTTCCATCAACCCAGATCCAGATTAAAAGTTTTCAGTTTCAGGTCCGGGGATACAATTTGTTATAAGGGCTGACCCCAAGCATATTAAAAAACTTTCGTCTTCTGGTCCTTGCTCAATTCCTCCCTTTAATTTTATATATAAGACGAAAAAGACCTCTGAAAGGCTACATTGGTGCCGAATATTTAATCAATCAGCACAAAGCCATAACGATTTTGGGTGCTCTCTTTACATTGAAGAACTTCACAGGGGAATCCTAAATTTCTTGCTGTCTTGTAAACATCAATTCCAAAGCTCTGATCACAAGGTCTGACTTTTTCCGGCGTTGGGCAAGGCTTGCCTTCTTTAACAGCGCAAGCCCTACACAAATTGCAGAATCGAATTGCAAACGCAAAATAATAACCATCCAGGAAAGCCGCCTTTTCAATTTCGAGAACGGCCTCGCTCAACGTTCTGGCATCATTCGAATGAACGAGCAGAATATGATTGTATCTCTTGATCATCTCCACTCGTTCCTGAAAGGTCGTATCTCTGGGGTGACACCTTATCGTTTGATTTAAAAAATCTTCGCAGCCCCATCGACATTTCAAAATCGCCCGAATATCAAAACAGATTTCTTTGGATGAAATGATCTTTGCGTTGACCATTCCTAATTCTTTTGCCAATTGGATATATTTTTCCATTTAAATGTCCCTTTAAAATTAATACCTGCAAAACCTAATTGAAACCAATTGTTATGATATACCTACATTCCTTTCCTAAAACCATCATACACTTACCCAAGGCTGGTTTGAGCTCATGCTCTAATCCTTGGGCATCAATCCAGCCTTGCAATCTTGCGAAGATGCCGCATTCGCATTTATCCTCTATCCCGGCTCTCATAATATTTTCATAGGCGAAACATCTTTTCATATGCATCTCATACGATTGACCATCAAGGGTCTTGATTTCATATTCGGCGAGACCAGAACCATAGAGGGAGAGGGCCGCTCCTTTTAGGGTTAAGAATTCTTTTAAATCTTTTGACGTTGATAAGTTTAAAATCTTCATGTACCGCTTCATCTCCACTCGCCCCAGCTCCCTGCACACGGATTGATTCAATCGATTGGCCGCGTCCATACCAAAATGCTTTGCCACTGCCATAAACCACCTGGCATCGTGTGACATCCAACCTTTGATCAGAAGGTCTTTCTCCATTTCAAACGATAAACTATTTGGCATGGGATACCTCCTCTTTCATACCTAATGAACCCCTCACCCCCTCCCTCTCCCCCTGCCTACCGGCAGGCAGGCATGGGGGAGAGGGGAAGGGTGAGGGGGGCTTTTCTCCTCTGCAAGTTAAGCCCTCCGTACCCTGCAGGGGATATAACGATGTAATGGTGTACCTGCCAGGCGGTCCCGGTGTTTAGCTGGGGCCAGTTGGTTAACATTGACTCCGTATGTTTCTCCGCCGTGGATGAGCCCGAAGCCGTGCGGAATAATCACCTGGCCTCGGAATGAACTATCTGTCACCTCCACTTCAACTTTGACGGATCCTGCTTCGGTCTCAACAAGAACCATATCGCCATCCCTAATCCCCAAATTCTCCGCATCCTTTGGATTGATTCTCAGGGTGCAGGGGCGCCTTCCCTCATTCCAAGCTGGGTCACGCATGATCGTATTGGCTACCATCTCCATGTGGTTCCCGGCGATCAGAACCATGGGATAGTCTTTGTTAACCAATTGGGTTTGTTCGGCTGCAGGGGTTACTTCTTTAACCCATGACTCCATTTCAGGAAAAAGGATGTGAATTTTCTTATCAGGGGTCTTTAGGACAGAGAGATCGTTTTCAGAATCTACGACTCCGATCTTAACACCTCCGGGTGTGTTCAGTATCTTTTTAAATATTTCTTCTCCTGTAAGAGGACTTACCTTGTAACCGGCGCGGGTAACATCCTCTTTGTGCATCATCGGAAATCGTGCCAGTAGTCCCCAGAGCGTAGACAAATTTTTGGATCCCAATTCCTCCCCAATGGTCATCGCCAAAATATAAGGCAACCACGGCTCTGCCTTAGGATTGGCACGAATATATTCCATCAGTGCAAGGCCAAAACTGAGTCGGTCCTTTGCTAATTCTCGAAGCTTGGATGGGTAATCTGGGATCATTTCCAACCTTTGAGCAAGCTCCACGAAGATGGTCGCCTCTTCCACCTGCTCTCCATCCGGCTGCACCACAGGACGGCGCATATCGAAGTAGTAGTCGGGATATCCCCACTGGAAAAATGTGCCGTCCCATTTTTCATAGCCTGACCTGGCTGGCAGGACATAATGGGATAGGACAGCCGTTTCACTCATGGCAACCTCAATGGTGACCAAGAGATCCAGCTTTGCGAAAGCCTTCTCATAGGCCCTTGTGTCAGCATAAGAACGCAAGGGATTTGAGCCACTGACGATCAGAGCCCGGATGCGCTGAGGGTGATCGTTATCGATCTCTTCCGGCAATACATTGGGTGGGAAGACTCCCATGATCAATGGGATATTCGTCATGACCGTCTTCCATGTCTTGGGATCTTCCTCCGGCGTGTGGGACCCCATTGGCATCAGATGGCCCAAAAAGACATTGCCACCTTTGACTCCTATGCGGCCTGTTAATGTGAGCAAGATCAACTCTAAATAGGAATTAAGCGTGCTGTGCCTTCCCATCAGGATGCCAAGGTCACTGCGCATAGCCGTTTTTCGGGTGGCAAAGAGACGTGTGAATTCCCTGACAGCATTTGGATCCAATCCACAAACACTGCAGTTCTCTTCCACATCCACATCATCAAACCAGCTTCGAATCGCTTCAAAGCCATTAACTTTGGCAGCCAGATAATCCTTGGCAAAAAGTCCCTCGGTCAACAGAATTTTAATCATCGCTTTAAATAACAGGGCGTCCGTTCCGGGATTGAGTCGCAAATGGATGTCAGCGAGCTTAGCTGTCTCCGACACTCTCGGATCGATGACAGCCATTAAAAAATTAGGTTCCTTTTTCTTGTTCCGAAGCACCACAGGGGCGTTAGGTATGTCGTGGCTCACCATGGGATTGGCTCCCCAGAAAACAAGGAAGTCCGAACCGTTAATGTCAGGGAAGGAATGCATGTATTGGCGGCCAAATGCCTTTCCACTTACCCAGAAAAAACCGGTAAGTTCCTGGGCCAGAGGGCTGTAATGATTTCTTGAACCTAAACCATTTAAAAATCTAACTCCGAAGGCAGCCTCAAAATGACAACCCTGCCCACCTCCTCCCATGTAAGCGATAGAGCGAGGCCCATGTGTTTGCACAATTTCTTTGAGCTTGGCTGCGATTTCATCTAAAGCCGTATCCCAGGAGATACGCTCAAAGCGATCCCCAATTTTTTTGAGAGGAAACCTCAGTCTCTCCAGGTTATTTTGAAAGTACGGAATGTTTGCCCCTTTTCTACAAAGATAACCCTGTGACCGGGGATTTTCCTTTTCACCCCTAACCTTGACGATTTTGCTCCCTTCGGTGACGACTTCAAGGCCGCAGTTGTTAAAACAGAGCACACAAGATGTCTTTTGCCATTCGGTCATTATCTTCTCCTTCCTTGCACAAGATTTACAGATAAGGGCAGACAGAGACACATTGAATACATTGGTACATGGAGTGGTCGTCCACAGCCGTGACATGATTGATCATCTGGACGTCTTCTGAGCGGAAGTTACCGGCCTTCATTAAATTTGAAAAGATCGGGCTTCTCATCGAATACTTAATGCACGCAACTCTATTTACCTTACCTTTTTTATCAATGGCCTTAACCGGGCACTGTTCTTGGCAAACAAAACAATCTACAGGACATCCTTCTTCATCCTTCTCTGGCCAGGCCATTTCGGGTAAGGATGCTGTAGTAACAATTCCACCCAGTAACAGCCTGGGGCCATATTGGGAATGAAAGAGTAAACCATTTTTGCCCACCTTTCCAATCCCCGCCGCTTCGCCCAACCTCACCAAGGAGAGATATCCCCAAAAATCACCCTTTCCTTTTATGTCATAAGGAAAGCAACCATAGACAGGCACCGCTACTTCACCCTTTTCTTCAATGATACTACAAGCCTGCATCAAGACCGCATCGATGTTTCGGTAGTAAATACTGGCAGCCCTCCAGTACATCCATCCCGATTTCTCCTGACATTTGAATATCCCTTTGGGAACAGGGATCCCCAAGCAGAGGATACTTTTTGTTGAATCAAACATATCAGAAGGCCTGTAACCTGAAGGCTCATTTTCAAGCGATGCAGCTTTGGCTATGCCAAATACAGGGATATTATTTTGGGTAAAAAAACCTGTCAGCTCCTCAGCGATCTCTTTCATGATATTTCCTCCCCATCAGAACTTACGTATTGTCAAAAGTTATCTCC
>DCVM01000157.1 GCA_002327985.1 Syntrophaceae bacterium UBA2188
TCAATGAATCCCTCTCCTTGACTTGACCTTCTACTGAATTTATAATCACCGCACTGGAGATATTAAATTAAAACCACAAACATAAAATCTCCTTAACAGAGGTAGTTTCATAACATGGGAATTTTCTCTGATCTAAAAATGTATGGCCGGTTTGCCTGGGGGTTAAGGGGATTTCTGAAACACACCCTGACGCTCGAGGAAGCTAAAGCGATCATCAAGAGGCGGATGGAAGAAAGAGAACCCAACTTCCTACGCTTGGTCAGAAAAGGAATTTATGGTTATCCAAAAAGTCCTTATCTACCTCTGCTGAAGTTGGCCCAATGCGAAATGGGTGATTTAGAAAACATTTTAAAAATGAAGGGGTTGGAAGGAACCCTTCATGCTCTTCGGGAGGCAGGAGTTTATATCACCTTTGAGGAGTTCAAGGGTCGTGAACCCATTGTGCGCAATGGAAAAGTGATTCCTGTAAAAGCTCACGATTTCGACAACCCTTATCTCAGCCACTATTATCATGTTGAAACCGGCGGGACGACAGGGGCAGGGACACGGGTCCCTCTTGATTTGGATCATATTGCAGAGCTAGCCCCTTTTTACATGGTAGCCATTGATGCCCATCATCTTCTGTATGCTCCGGCGATTTGTTGGTACGGACTTCTCCCCGATGAAACTGGCCTGCTCTATATCTTATTTAGATCTTCCTATAAATGTCTTCCTGTAAAATGGTTCTCCCCAATTACAAAACGAGATTTCAGACCCTCTTTTAAGGACCGTTTCGCCACCCAATATATCATTAGGATGGGACGGATGTTTGGCTACCCTATCCCTTGGCCAGAACCAGTCCCCCTCGACCAAGCCATCATAGTGGCTCGTTGGGTAGCCGATATTCTAAAAAATCATGGTAGATGTTTGTTGTCCACTCATGTCAGCATGTTACTGAGAGTATCTCTTGCTGCACAGGAGGAAGGATTGGATCTCACAGGGGCTACATTGATGGGCGGGGGGGAGCCACCCACGCCATCAAAAGTTCGTGAAATCATCTGCAGCGGAGCACGGTATGTCCCTAACTATTTTTTTGCTGAAACTGGTCCTGTTGGTTGGGGGTGCGCCCAGCCGGCTGAGATCAACGACCTTCATTTCTTTAAAGATAGTCTCGCTCTTATTCAATACCCACGCCAAGTGCCTGGTTCAGTCATGACGGTAGAGGCTTTCCACTTCACAACACTCTTTCCCACGGCTCCCAAAATCATGCTAAATGTAGAAAGCGATGACTACGGAATCATTGAAACTCGATCCTGTGGATGTTTGTTAGAAAGCTGCGGGTACACAGAACACGTGCGTGGCATTCGCAGTTTCCGCAAGCTGACAGGAGAAGGGGTAACGTTAGTCGGAAGCGAAATGATCCATATCTTGGACGAAGTTCTACCAACCCGCTTTGGAGGTAGCCCTCTCGACTACCAGTTGCTGGAGGAGAATGATGAAAAGGGTTTCACTCGGCTCAGCCTTGTAGTGAGCCCCAGGATTGAGATTAAGGATGAAAAGGAAGTCATAGAAGTTGTTCTTGAGGCATTAAGGCGAAGCAGTGTCGCCGCAGATCTGGCTCGAGCTATGTGGAATCAGGCCAATACCCTGAAAGTGAAACGTAGAGAACCAATTTGGACGGCACGCGGCAAGTTAATGCCACTGCATTTATCACAACGCCCTGAATCGACGTTACCCAAGGGGAGGGGAAAATGACCATTCATTCTTTAAAACCTGCCTTAACTTTACTCCTATCTTTAATCCTGCTTATGCAGGTCAGTTTCTCTTATGCTAAGGAACAGTTTCAATCAAAACCATTAAAGTTGAAATTAGTTTATATGCCCTACATCACTTCCGCCCCGTTTCTCATCGCTGAGGAGGAAGGGTTTTTTGCCAGTGAGGGATTGCAGATTGAATTCGTAAAGATGGGGGATGCGATGGAAGCCCTCCCTTCCTTAATTAAGGGTGAGGTGGATGTCTTAGGGGAAGCGATCTATCCGGCTTTTCTCAATGCCATGGTCCGAGGAGGCAAGATTAAATTTGTGGCTGACAGAGGTTATCTTCCTCCTACGGGATGTACTTATGCCGCCATATTGGCCAGACGGGCTTTGGTTGAAGAGGGGGAACTGAGTAGTATTTCCCAGTTAAAAGGTCGACGGGTCGCAGCTAAACAATCTTCAGCTGTAGTGGGTTATTTTTTGGAGAAAGTCCTTGTTCAGTCTGGTTTAACACTTGCTGATGTTGAACTGGTATCTCTCCCTACACCGATGCGGCTCGAAGCCTTTGCAAAAGGCACCATCGATATCACTTTCGGTTTTGAGCCGTGGTTAACCCAATTTCTGAGGGGAGGCCATGCTACGATCTGGAAATCGGTCCAGCAGTTGATCCCTAACTTTCAGATGGGGCTACTCTTATATGGCCCCACTCTGCTTGAAAAGAACCCCGAGGCTGGAAAGCGGTTCATGGTCGCTTATCTTAAAGCCGTAAGACAGTATAATCGAGGCAAAATTGAAAGAAATATAGAAATTCTGGCTAAGCACACTGGCTTGGATCGAGAACTTTTAATAAAATGTTGTTGGCCTGCTTTCCGTGATAATGGTCATATAAACATCGAGAGTATCGTTGACTTTCAATCGTGGGCTCTGGAGAAAGGATTTCTCGACAAGGAAGTCCCCCCGGACCGGTTCTGGGATCCCAGCTTCATCGAATACGCCAATAAAGTTTTGGGGACAGCTAAAAATTAACGGATCTAAAATTTTTATTGAAGGGAATTTTAGAACTTTGAGTACACTCTCTGACATGAAAATGTATGGCCGGTTTGCCTGGGGGTTAAGGGGATTTCTGAAACACACCCTGACGCTCGAGGAAGCAAAAGCGATCATCAAGAGGCGGATGGAAGAAAGAGAACCCAACTTCCTCCGTTTGGTCAGAAAAGGAATTTTTGGTTATCCAAAAAGTCCTTATTTACCTCTGCTGAAGTTGGCCCAATGCGAAATGGGTGATTTAGAAAACATGTTAAAGATCAAGGGTTTGGAAGGAACCCTTCATGCTCTTCGGGAGGCAGGAGTTTATATCACCTTTGAGGAGTTCAAGGGTCGTCAGCCCATTGTGCGCAATGGAAAAGTGATTCCTGTAAAAGCTCACGATTTCGACAACCCTTATCTCAGCCACTATTATAGGGGAGAGACAGGCGGAACAACCGGGGCAGGAACACGCGTAGACATGGACCTGGACCATATTGACGCTCAGACATATTTTCAGATGGTTGCCATGGATGCCCATGGTCTTATTGGACTTCCTGCCGTGATTTGGTGGGGAACCCTTCCCGACACAACTGGTTTGCTCAGTATTCTGTTACGAGCACGCTATCGATATTTTCCCCAGAAGTGGTTTTTCCCGGTTACGAGGAAGGACTTTCGACCATCTCTCAAGAACCGACTTGCCACCCATTTTATCATTATCATGGGGAGATGGTTTGGTGCCTCCATCCCTTGGCCTGAACCAGTACCATTGGATCAAGCATTGATCGTTGCAAAGTGGATTTCTGACACACTAAAAGAACACGGTCAATGCTTATTATCCACTCATATCAGCATGTTGATGAGAGTATCCCTCGCCGCACAGGAAGAAGGATTAGATCTCACTGGAGCTACGTTTATGGGCGGCGGGGAGCCACCCACACCGGCCAAGGTTCGAGAAATCACCCGCAGTGGGGCACACTACATCCCTGTCTATTTCTTCGCCGAAGTAGGAGCTGTTGGTTATGGTTGTGTTAAACCAGTGGATATTAATGATCTGCATTTTTTTAAAGATGGCCTTGCCCTTATCCAATATCCCCACCAGGTTCCCAATTCAGAAATTACTGTAGAGGCCTTCAACTTTACTACCTTGCTGCCTACAGCTCCAAAAGTGATACTCAATGTGGAGATTGATGATTATGGGGTTATTGAAACCCGGTCTTGCGGCTGTCCTCTGGAGAGATTTGGCTACACTGAGCATCTGCGCCAGATTTATAGCTTTAGCAAGTTAACCGGTGAAGGTGTCACTCTGGTAGGTAGTGAAATGATTCATATTTTAGAGGAAGTATTGCCGGCGAGATTTGGAGGAAACCCCCTCGATTACCAGTTGTTGGAGGAAGAGGACGAAAAGGGATTCACCCGTCTCAGCATTGTAGTGAATCCCAAAATTGAGATTAAGGATGAAAAGGAAGTTATTGAAGTCGTTCTCGAGGCATTAAGACGAGGTAGTGTCGCTGCAGATCTGGCTCGAGCTGTTTGGAATCAGGCCAATACCCTGAAAGTAAAACGGAGAGAACCGATCTGGACGACCCGCGGTAAGTTAATGCCGCTGCATTTATTACAACGATCTGACCTTACGATAGGTAAAGGAGAGAAAAAATGACCATTCATCTTCAAAAAATTGCCATCCCTTTACTCCTGGTCTTAATTGCGCTCATGCAATTTCATATTTCTTATGCTAAAGAGCAGGCTCAGCCAAAGCTTATAAAGCTTAGAACAATCCACTTGCCCTATATTGCTTCCACCCCCCTCCTCATTGCTGAAGAGGAGGGGTATTTCACCGAGCAAGGGCTACAGGTAGAGTTTATCAAGATGACGGAGGGCGTCAAAGGGTTGCCCGCTTTAATTAAAGGCGACCTTGATGTCATACCGGACACAATCTACCCCAGTTACCTAAATGCCATAGCACGGGGAGCCAATATCAAGATTGTCGCTGATAGAGGCTATCTTTCCTCTACCGGTTGCACCTACTCTGCCTTTATGGCAAGACGGGCACTGGTGGAACAAGGGAGGCTTAACAATATATCACAAATGAAGGGCCTGCGTTTTGCCTCAGTTCAAGCCTCTTCTATAGCAGCATATTCTTTCGACAAAATGCTCAGTAAAGAAGGACTGCCTACCGTTGATGTTGAAACGGTATATATCCAAATGCCGGCGCGGCTGGATGCTCTCGAAAGAGGTTCATTAGACGTTGCCTTTTGCACCGAACCCTGGGTTACCCGAGTGCTTCAGGCTGGCCATGCAGTCATATGGAAGCCCATCCATCATATCACTCCAAACTTCCAGTTAGCTTTCCTGATGTATGGTCCTACACTACTTGAGAAAAACCCGGATGCTGGAAGACGGTTTATGATCGCCTATCTAAAAGGAGTCCGTCAATATAATCAAGGAAAAACCAAAAGAAATCTGGAGATCATGGCCAAACACACTGGTTTAGATCAAGAGCTTTTACAGAAATGTTGTTGGCAAGCCTTCCGCAACGATGGTCGAATAAACGCCGATAGTATCCTTGACTTCCAGTCGTGGGCCTTGAAGAAAGGGTTTCTTGACAAGGTGGTTCCCCCGGATCAGTTCTGGGATCCCAGCTTTATAGAATATGCAAACAAGGTTTTGGGGGAGTCAAAAAAATGATTGGGGGTAGTAATTTGGGATTAACATGTCAACATCTCTGTAAAACCTATCCAACGAGAAATGGCCTCATCACCGCTTTGGATGATATCACCTTCAGCGTCAAAGAGCACGAATTTGTCTCCATTGTTGGCCCGAGTGGGTGTGGCAAGACTACACTCCTCAAGCTCATCGCTGGGCTTTCGAAACCTACTTCAGGACAGATTATTTTTAATTCAGGTCTCTCTCGCCATCAACAGCGAACAGCCTTGGTGTTTCAGGAGCATGGTCTCTTTCCATGGATGACCGTGCTGGACAATGTCGCATTCGGATTGGAAATGTACGGAATGCCTAAAAGGGATCGTCGAGACCTTGCAATGACTTTTATTGAAAAAGTGGGATTGGTTTCTTTTGCGAACAATTATCCGCACGAGCTGTCAGTGGGAATGTGCCAAAGAGTGGGAATATTGCGAGCTTTTGCCGCCGATCCCCAAATATTATTGATGGACGAACCCTTTGGATCTCTCGATGCCCAGACAAAGCAGGTGCTCCGGCAGGAATTATTGAGAATATGGAGAGAAAATAAAAAGTTAATCCTCTTTGTCACGCATGATATTGATGAAGCGGTGCTATTGGGAGATCGAGTGTTGGTAATGAGCGGCCATCCCGGGCACATTAGGGAGGAGATTCAAATCCCTATTCATCGTCCCCATGATCCAATCTCTGAGCAGCAGCTAGAATTGACGGAGATCAAATGGCATATCTGGAAGATACTCGAAGAAGAAGTGCTGAAAAGCTTACAAATGCCCAGCTGAAAGAGACCCCTGATCGGTCCAGCATAAGACCCGAATGGTGGGGAACCGCTATTATCATCATTGCCCCTCTGGTAATTTGGGAAGTCCTTGCTCGGTCAGGCAAAATATCCTCCCTCTTCTTTCCGGCGCCCTCCGTGATCTTCCTGACCTCCATCCAATTGATCACGAGTGGTAAACTGTCTATCCATCTCGGAATCACTTTATGGAGGGTATTTATCGGGTTCTTTCTGGGTGGTATCTCGGGCCTCATGTTAGGCTTGGCCATGGGTTGGTCCCGCCCACTGCGTATGGTTATCGACCCCCTCATTGCAGCTGCACACCCTGTTCCTAAGATTGCTATCCTACCATTGATCATGATCTTCTTTGGGATCGGTGAATCTTCTAAAATCGTCGTGATAGCGGTTGCCACCTTCTTTCCTATGTTAATCAATACCGTGACAGGAGTGCGACAAATCAATCCTATTCATTTTGAAGTCGCAGAAAATTATGGTGCGAGCCTGAATAAAATATTGACTCGGGTCATCCTGCCTGGAAGTCTCCCCATGGTCTTGACCGGCGCACGCCTCGCGCTGAATATCGCCCTGCTTCTTGCTATTGCCGTGGAGTTAGTCTCTGCTCAAGAAGGTCTGGGAGCGATGATCTGGTTGGCCTGGCAAACACTCCGGACCGAAGAGCTGTATGTCAGTCTTTTCGTGACCGCGGCTTTAGGAATGATTTTAAACTTCCTTCTTCAGCGCATCACCCTCTATCTCGTCCCCTGGCAGACAGAACAGAAGATTTGATGATTAACGAAGCCCAAACCGTCCTTCGAAATGTGGGACTCCTCATCGCTCAACGAGGCATCTTCGCCCTCAGCAGTTTCCTCTTTGCTATTTTAGTACCACGAATGATGGGACCAGGAAACTATGGCCGATATGCCTTGCTTTTTTCTCTTGCCACCTGGTTCATCATGTTGAGAGACCCGGGGCTCAATCAGATCATGGGCCGCTTCATCCCCCAACTCAGGTTACAAGGCGATTGGGAAAGACTTCGAAAGTTGTTCAACAACCTGCTCGCTTTATGTTTGGTGGGTGGAACACTCGCTGCTATCCTGTATTTCCTTCTCACCTCGCTATGGTTGACCGACCTTGACCTGTTCTTGCTGGCCACCATGGCCAGCACGGTAGTTGTCCGAGCCTGCTCTCATCCCTTTTTCTCCCTCTTTTTAGGTCTCAACCAAGCCGCTCGTTGGGGTATGAACGACATCATCTACCGATGGGCTTCGCTCGCTTTTCTGATCGTCGGTTTTTATATGGCCGGTCTCCAGGGGGCCTGCCTGGGCTTGCTCATGGCTGAATTGATTGTACTTTCGGTCGGAGTCTGGTGGGGTAGATCCCATTTCTCTTGGTCCAAAATACGCCTCGACATCAGCTACCTTATGCCCTATCTCCGGTTCGGCTTTTTCTTCTATGTCAGCCATCTGATGATAGCCGCTTCTTATCATAGCGGGGCGGTACTGGTCAGATTTTTTTATAGCGATTATGTCCAGGTAGGCTACTTTGGCCTGGCCTTTAGTGCCTTCCTTACGGCTGCCATAGCGATTCCACAGCTTACCTTAGCCTTCGCCCCATTCATGACGACTCTTCTGGATCAAGGAAAGACGGAGGAGCTTTGTCAGTGGACCGAGCATTTAATCAAATGGCTGGCAGCGGCTGGGGTATTGGCAGTATTTGGTGTGCTCCTCCTTGGAAACGATCTGATTCCATTGATGCTCGGTAAAACCTACCGGCCAGTGGCTATAAATCTGTTGCCCCTTTCGCTGGCATTATTCCCCTTTGTTTTGAACAATGTGGCCACTTTACTCACCCTTATCTACAACCGCCCCAAAGTTGCACTCGTAGCTGCAGGAATAAGACTTGCCGCATTCTGGATCTTTGGATTCCCCTTTGTAGCCTGGTGGGGAAGTTTCGGAGGCTGTTTGGCTGTTTTGGTGGCCTCGTCACTATCGGCTGTTTATTCGACACGGCGTATGCGGGAGTCCACGCCTTATTCCCTTCAAAAATGGCTGTTGGCAATCGGCCTTGGGGTACTCTTCCTTCCCCTTGTGTGGCTTCGATCGACCTGGATGGTGAATTTGGCATTATATGGCCTATTCATTCTCGGTTACATGATTTTGTTGTTATTTTTACGTGTCATCACCACAGGGGAAATGAGGATATTTTGGCAGGCTATTCGTTCAAGGCAAAAAATTCCAGACTCAAGATTTCAGGAAAAATAGAGATGGGCCATACTTCCGTATTCCATGAAAATAGTAGAAAAGATGACCCATTTATTAATGCCAATGCAAAGTTCCCTACTCTATGGCGTCATCACAGTGATAGGATTAATACGGCTCTTCTAAGACGCTGGTTGCCAGCGAGTCATACTGACCTATTGCTTAAAACGGATCTGTTTGACGAGGCCATCTCGGAAGGATTACATTCCATACTCACTCTCCATGCGAGGCGCCTCATCGGGATTGACCTATCTCTTTCGGTGATTAGCGAGGCCCGGTTGCGTTATCCTCATTTACAGGCTATTGAGGCAGATGTACGGTGCTTGCCTTTTCCCGATGCCAAATTTGATGTCATCGTTTCCAATTCGACGCTGGATCATTTTGAATTATTGGATGAACTGGTCGTCAGCCTTCATGAACTCTATCGAATTCTCCGACCCGGGGGGCAATTGATTTTAACACTCGATAATCTGGCAAACCCTCTCATTTTCCTTAGGAACAAGCTCCCTTTTTATCTATTACATCACCTGGGGATTGTCCCTTATTTTGTGGGCGTGACCTTAGGGCCATATCGCTTGCGTCACCTCCTAAAGGGGGTCGGGTTCGACATCATTGAGGCGGATGCCATCTTGCATTGTCCCCGCGTGTTGGCAGTGGCAGTAGCCCGCTGCTTGGAAAAACATGCCTCACCCAAAACACAGAAGGTTTTCTTGCGTTTCTTGACAGTTTTTGAGCATTGCTCCTGTCTGCCAATGCGTTTTTTCACGGGCCACTTTGTTGCCATCAGGGCGATAAAACGTTGAAATGAGCTGGACATCAAAACTCAACTGTATTAAACAGGATGGATCAACGGAAAACGGGGAAAAAAGGTTAAGGGGTATAACAATGGATATAGATGAAACCATCAAAGGGAGGAGATCCATTAGAAAATATCAGAACAGGAAAATCCCAGATTCTGTCATTAAAAACTTGCTGGGATTGGCCACTTATGCCCCTTCCTCGATGAATGGTCAGCCATGGCATTTCATGGTCGTCAGAGCGGAAGAGACCAAAAAACAATTGGTCCAGATTAAGAATAAATATTGTCCTGCTGAAAAACAGATGTATCAGGCTGATTTTTTGCAGAGGGCTTCTGTGATCATTGTGGTTTGCGTAGACAAACAAAATTCCTATGATCGTGAAGTTGAAAACGGAGTCTTAGCCACAGCAAATCTCATGTTGGGAGCCTATAGCCGTGGACTGGGAAGTGTCTACCTATCCGCTTACCGGAATGGTGAACCGGCGATCTCCGATGAGATCAGAAAAGCTCTGGGTATTCCCGAACACCTCCACCCCATTACCATCGTCCCATTAGGTTATCCAGATGAAATCCCTGAACCGAAGATGATAAGGGCCTTAGAGGATATGATTTCTTATGAAACTTTTGGTAGGAAATAAAACCCAACTTCAGAAAGTGATCGACTCAAAATACGATGCGGCAACCAGTATGGTGCTCCGTTACAGGAATGCCCTCCAAGTCGGGGGGACGGATAAAGAATATTCAGAATATAAAGGATGGTTGGAAAAGACGAGCATCCGGGAAGGGGCAAGGATCTTTCAACTGGGGGTTTACAAAGGAGTGGAAATCTTTATTTTAGATGAAACCTCACTTATGCACACCAAGACATTGAAATCGATTGACGGCTGTATTGCTGTTGCGAAGTGCAAATGGCATGGGCATGAAAAACTGGTATTCGAATCCGGTGGGAATACCGGAGCCGCATTAACTCAATATGGAATCAGGGCGGGGTTGGAGACCTTTATGTTTATTCCCAAAGAAAACCTCTCCCTGTTGAATAGCAAAATCTTCGAATCGAAAAAGGCCCGTCTCTTATCTGTGGAAAGGCCGGATCATGTCAAAAAAGCTGCCTATCTACTTGGGGGGATGGATGGGTTTAAACACGTTCCTGAGAAAGAGTGGCGGTTTGAAGCCTCCATGCTCAGAGGTCTTTTTATTCTTGAATCGATGCTGGAAAAAAAGAAATTTGATTGGTTGACCCAAACCATTAGTGCTGCATTTGGACCCATTGGTATTTATGAGGTCTTAACCCATTTTCGTCAGGATTTGGGAGGAGTACCCAGGCTTTTAGGAATACAACAGGAGGCCAACTGTCCCATGTTCAAGGCCTGGAAATCGATGCCCGATCCTGCTATCGATGGAGTAGAATCAACCCTCCCATTGCTGACGAAAGTCATGTATGACGGAAAACCGCAAACTTATGGGACGTATCAAAATTTGAGAAACATTCTGATCGGCACTCGGGGGGACCTCACAACGATCAGTCATCAAGAATTTACCGATTTTTTGAAAAAGGACTGGGATGGAAAAAAGATTTTAGACAGACTGAAAGAGCTCGGGATCGAAATTACATTGAACCACGGAGAGGTGGTTGAAAAAACAGGAATGATCGCTTTGGCAGGAACCCTTAAAGAAATCGATCGAGGCCTCATTGCTCAAGGGGAAAGGGTGTTGTGTGCCTTAACCAGCGGTATCAGTGAGGCAGATGGCAAGGCAAAACCGGACTTCAACATCTCAAACTCAGACGACTTGAATGAAGTGCTATATCAAATCACTCATGCTGTTTGAAAAAATGATTTCCATAAAAAAAATTGTGATCAAAGACTCCACCCTGCGAGAAGGAGAAGATGTAGCGGGGGTCAATTTCTCTATTAAGAAAAAATTGAACATAGCGAAACTACTTGAAAAAGCGCAAGTCCCCGAAATTGAGATCGTCGCACCAGGCAAAGTTTTTAAAGACTTAGAATTTGCTAAGAGCCTGAAGGAACGCGGATTAAAAATAAGAACTTCAGGTCTGGTGTATGCTCATTCTCCACACTGCCAGGAGGAGATAGAGGAGGTGAGTGAGCATCTGGATCGGGTTGATCTATTAATGCCCGCTTCTCCGAAAAGAAAGCCTTATGATCAAAGCAGTAAAATTAATCAACTCCTAAAAGCACTTGACCTCTCGTTTCATCATCTGGAGGATGTAGGTGTCGGATTCCCTCATTCAACACAAACGGGAATTAATTTTTTATTGGAAATAAGTCTGAAATCCGCAAAAAGGGGAGCTAAAAGAGTGACCCTTTATGATACGAATGGAAGTTCAGACCCTTTTGAAGTTTATCATCTAATAAAAAGGCTAAAAAAGAAGTTAGAGATTCCTCTCTTTTTTCATGGTCATAATGATCTGGGGCTGGCCACTGCCAATTCTTTGGCAGCAGTCTATGCAGGTGCGGAGGGTCTGGACGTCACTGTGAACGGGCTGGGGGACAGGGCAGGAAACGCATCCCTAGAGCAGGTAGTTTTATGCCTATATCTGAAGGGTTTTGAAACGAATGTCATCTTGCAGGATTTGAGACGATTATCTCAAATGGTCGAGAAAGAGAGCGGTGTGAGCCTCTCCGAGCTGGCTCCTGTTGTTGGGAAACATATTTTTGTTCATAAATCACCCGGACATCTGGAAAACCCGGATTTATTTGAAGCGTATGATCCTGAAATCATTGGTTCAAAGAGGAAATTAAGTAAATCGTAATGGGATGCTCACCTGCACAATCAGATAAGGATTTTTTTCTATGAATATTATCCTGTTCAACCCTGCACCAAGAAGCGGAAAACAGGTACAACGCCGGATTGAACTTCCTTTAAGCCTGCTCTGTCCGGCTACTCCCCTGGATCGCCAAGGATACCGGATTAAGATCATCGATGAATTTGCTAATCCCAATTGGAGAAGAGAACTGCTCGAGGCTCTTTCCCAGAAGCCCCTGTGTTTTGGTGTAACATGTATGACCGGTCCGCAGATTCTACATGCCTTAGCCGCCTGCAAGTTAGTAAGGGAAAGGTATCCGGACGTACCGATTATCTGGGGCGGTATTCACGCAAGCCTGCTCCCTGAACAGACCCTTGAGAATCCCTATGTGGACATCGTGGTGGTTGGAGAGGGAGAAGAAACATTTCCGGATTTGATCAAATCGTTAGAATCAGGTACACCTTTAAGCAATGTTTCGGGTATCTGTTATAAGGAAAACGGCAAGGTCTACCACACGGCTAGTCGTCCTTTTGTTAAACTCAACGAGCAACCTCCTCTTTCCTATCATCTGATCAATATGGATCACTACCGGCGACGTCTTTTCGGAGTTGACCATATTAGCTTCAATTCCAGCCGAGGCTGTACATTCAATTGCGCCTTCTGCTGGGAACCTGCCTTCCACAGGAGAAAATGGCGCGCTATGAAGGCCGAAACGGTACTGGATCAGATTAAACGTATCATCCGCGATTACCATATACGAGGGTTCCTCTTCACGGATGACAATTTTTTTATCGATATGAAACGGGCTTATGAAATACTTTATGGAATGGTCCGTGAAAAACTTAAGGTTAACATTGGGAAATTGCAGTTACGAGCAGATGAAATCTGCAGCATGGATAAGGATTTTCTCGATTTGCTGGTAAGGGCTGGGGTTAAACGGATCCATGTCGGAGTAGAGTCAGGAAGCCAGCGGATACTCGATCTCATCAAAAAATGTGAAACTGTGGACAAGTTCATCGAAGCGAATAGAAAGCTTATTCCCTATCCGATCGTCCCACTCTATCTCTTCATGATGGGGCTACCAACAGAAACCTCTCACGAATTGGCCCAAAGCATTCGTTTGGCTATCCAACTCACTAATGAGAATCCCAAAGCTGTCAAATCCTTCAACATCTATACCCCCTACCCTGGTACCGAACTTTTTAATTTGGCTGTTCAATTGGGACTCAAGGAGCCGAAACGATTAGAAGAGTGGGCATGCTTTAACTTCCGTAACATCCCTAAGGAATATGGATGGATCGAACCAGAAATGAGGAAATTAGTCTCAGGTTTGGACTTCCCCCTCATGTTCTTAGGAAAAGGACATTTTGTTACTCCTTATAAGCAAACAAACCCTTTTGTGGTGTCTTTGTCAAGGCTGTATTATCCCATTGCTCGATACCGTGTTACAAATCTTGATGTACGACTCCCCATCGAGACCAAGCTGGTTAAGGCCCTGGGATTATTCGGGAGACAGGATTAATTGACCCTCTTTCTTCACCATGGAGGAATATTGTGACGACGTTTCATGAAAAACTAAGTCTTCTTAGAGGGCTGGTAACAGGTGAAGTTGCATATAAAGGTCCCTTTTTTGTCAGCATTGATTTGACACGTCGCTGCAATCTCAATTGTCGATACTGCAGATACCATTCTTCTCTGTCAGACTTTCCCTCGCCGGTCGATAAACCCTTTTTAGACCTTCCACTGGAGATGTTGAGAAAACTATTCAAGGAACTGGAAACCTTTCAGACAAGGGAGATCATCTTCTCAGGAGAAGGCGAACCACTTCTTTATCCCCATTTTTTCGATGCGGTTTCGGTAGCCAAAGCAGCAGGCATGCATGTCAATGTGATAACGAACGGCACATTGCTTACCGAGGAAGTGATTCGAAGACTCATTGATCTACGACTGGATTTGTTAACGATCAGTCTGTGGGCGAGTTCAGAAAAGGAATACGAGAGGCTTTATCCGGGCACAAAACCTACCTACTTCAATAAGGTCCTCGAGGCGTTGAAACGTGTCACGGACATCAAAGCCAAAGAAAAGAGTCAACTTCCTGCTCTGCGTCTTCATCGACCGATCAGTAGAGATAACTTCAGAACTGTGGAAGTCGCGTTTGATCAGGCCTATGCAGCGGGCTGCAATCAACTTACAGTTGCTCCGATTCACTCGTTGAAGGGGGAAGTAACTTCTTATATGCTTTCATCCAGCGAAGAAAAGGATCTGTTTTTCTCTCTGTTCCGTATGAAAAGCCGCTTGAAAAAATACTCAATAAGCAACAATATTGATGTTACCATGCAGCTCTATCAAATCGGAGAAGCGGTGTGGAAAACACTTCCCTGTTATGTTGGGTGGATTCATTCACGCATCAGAATAGATGGCACGGTTTTTCCCTGTGGAAGGTGCTCTTTGCCGTTAGGTAATCTGAGTGAAATGAATTTTCACGAAATCTGGAACGGAGACGCTTATCATAGTTTCCGAAAAACCGTTTCGACACGGCAAGGTCTTGCAGGTATGAAAAATCACTGTCTCTGCGGTTATTGTTGTCACATTCGAAACAGTATCAGGGTTCACCGGATATACAGGTGGATTGCTCCATTTGCTCACGTATTGTCAAACAGGGGACACGCCCCATCGGGACTCGCCTTGAAGCGGCAAGGGGGCGAGGTTGACTTAAGGGGGTCCAACCCTGAGACATGGTGCAGGTCGCAAAGAGAATGACCAAGCCATCGAAACTCATGGTCTACATGCCGTAGCCGTGGCAGGCAAGCGAAATTAAAAGATATTTAAAAAAGAATGGATTTGATCTTAAAAAACGAAGGAAACACCCGAATCTTTACCGTGACGGATGAAGACCGTGTGTTGGGATATGTGGCGATCGATTCAACCGTGGGTGGTCGCTCCTGTGGTGGACTGCGGATGCTTCCTGACGTTGATGAGAAAGAAATCCGGGCTTTGGCTCGTTCCATGACGCTTAAGTATGGCTTTCTTGGTTTACCACAGGGTGGAGCCAAGGCAGGGGTCATTGGTAATCCCGAGGCCCCTCGGGCGGAGCGGCTAAAGCGATTGGTAGAGTTCGGTCATGCGATAAAACCCCTTCTGAGCACTAAGACCTTCATCCCGACCTCTGACATGGGCACGGACAGTTCTGATATTCGCCATATGCTCAACGAAGTGGGCATACGTGTTGCCTCAAAAGATTTGCGGAATAACTCTTCAGGCTATTACACGGCTCTTTCAGTATTAGCAGGAGTAAAACAATCGGCTCAGCATCTTGGGTTGAACCCTTCCAATTGCACGGCTGCCATCGAGGGGTTCGGAAACGTAGGTAGGCCCCTTGCCAGTCTGCTTGCTCGTGAAGGGGTAAAAATTGTTGCGATCTCTACCTCCCAGGGGGGACTTTACAATCCAAAAGGGCTTGAGGTGGATCGGCTTATCCGATTGGCGGATGAAGCTGGAAGTCGAGTTGTGGAGGTCTATCGTGAAGCAGAATTTATTAACTGCCAGGCACTGCTTGAATTACCCGTTGACATACTCTGTCCGTGTGCGCGTTGGAACAGTGTTCATCCCGGTAATGTAAACCGGATTTTAGCGCGGATCATCTCCCCTGGCGCAAATGACCCTATCACCCCCGATGCAGAGCGAGCATTGTTTGAACGAGGGGCCCTTTGCCTCCCCGATTTTGTAACGAACTGTGGGGGCGTCTTAGGTGGAACGATGGAATTCGCCTCGGTCAGCAGAGAAAAAATTAAGACTTTCATTGAAAGCCAAATAGGCGACCGCATTGCTGATCTATTAAAGGAGACAAAGGCGAAGGGCGTTTTACCCCGTGAGGTAGCCGTACCGCTTGCGCTCCATCGGTTCAGACAAATCCAGCAGAGCGCCACCCATCCTACATTGTTTCAACGGCTATTTGAAGTGGGGCTGGAATTCTATCGCCGCGGTTATATTCCAGGCCTTTTGGTTGGACTTCTGTCACTGGGCTATTTTGAAAGGACACTCGCATTTAGGAGATGATGAATACCTCGAAACAATTTTAGGAACTTTCGATTTCTTGCGAGAACATTAAGATTGTGATACATAGCATTGCATAAAATCGTGTAGGCCATTCAACCAGGAAATGGGGAAGAAAAAAAAGCATAAAAAAGCGATCACAGATCAATCCAGGGAAACGCGGCATCCTCAGTCTCTTCCCAAGCCACCTAAACACAAGTTGACCTTCGTGGAGAAGGCCACCCTTTGGACTGACCGCCATGCCGTGCCTTTGCTCGCAGCCATTCTTCTCCTTGGCCTTCTCGTCAGAATTGCGGCCCTTCTCGGTTGGAGCAACAGCATCTACTCTGATTATCTCCTGTGGGATGAGAAAATCTATCATACATGGGCGACAAAGATCGCCAACGGGACATTCCAATCCTCCGCTGCATACGAAATGGCTCCCTTTCCTGCTTATCTCATGGCCTTCATCTATTGGCTCTTCTCCCCAAATATTATCTATATCCGGATCATAAACATCGTGTTCGGGATTCTGACATGCTGGCTCATCTACCTCATCGGGAAGGAGCTGGTGAACCGTCCAGCAGGCCTGTTAGCATGCCTCATCGCCTGCCTTTATAAACCTTTTATCTTCTACAGCATCGTTCCCCTTAAAACAACTCTGGCCGTAACCCTGTTTACCCTCGCCATCTGGCTTCTGATCAGCATCATGAGCAGAAACTCCCTGCGCAAGGCCCTTTTTTTAGGCATTGCAGTGGGCCTTGTTTTTAATGTCCGCCCGAATGCAGGCATCCTTATCCCCTTTTTACCGTTGATCATCCTCTGGACCATGTACCGGGAAAAGAAACCTATCGCCATTATGGCCACTACATTAATCGTTTATATCCTGGGCATTTCTGCAGTCCTCTCCCCTTTCATGATCCGCAATTACCTCGTCACAGGAGGCAAGGCCACCGCGACAACAACTTCCCAAGCGGGATTCAACCTCTACATATGCAACAACCTTGAAAAAAGTTATCCCTTTCCTTTCGCGATCACCTCCCCCAATGAACAAGGTATCCAGTTCACCATTGAGGCCAGCCGTCGGGTAGGAAGAAAACTTTCCTCCACGGAGGCGTCTGCGTATTGGCGAAATGAAGTAATACGATCGGTCCTGCAAAACCCGTTCGCTTACCTCAAAAAATACATCCTTAAAACGATTCGGTTTTTGGGGAGGGTCGAGCACGACGATCATTACCACATCGGCTTTATGAGTCATATTGTCCCCTTCTTCAAGCTCCCATTCTTTGCCTTCTGGTTTGTTCTTCCTCTTGGCATGGCAGGAATGCTGATGACCTTGTGGCGCTCTCGAAAATCGTTCGCCATGCTATCTGTCTTTCTCCTGTACGCCTCAACCTTGATCGTCTTTTTCTCCAACGGCCGTGTGAGGCTTTTGCTTCTCTCCATCCTCATCCCTATGGCTGCGATTGGACTCATGGAATTGTATTCCTATATTAAAAAGAAGCAATTCAAAAGGGTATGGATCTTTCTTGGTATCGTCATACTCTTTTCTGTCGTGGAATTCTGGCCGCGTGAGGACAGAGGTCATATGACGGCCTATTACAATACCCATGCTATTGTCCTGAATGCCAAGGGATTCAAAAAGGAGGCAATCCGTTACTGGGAAGCGTCATCAAACAAGAAAGGACATTATTCCCCCTTCGCCAATCTCGCCCTGGCAGAAGTTTACATCGCAAGAGGAAACATTAAGAAAGCCTTATCCTACCTCGACAAAATCGACGACACCTCTTTTGCCGCTGCCAGCAAATACGAGGTGATGGGCGACATCGCGGTGCGGGAGGATCAAATCGAAAAGGCCGTGAATTCATATGAGCGAGCCATTACGATCAACTCGGGGCTACGAGCTCCCCGTCTTAAGTTGATTAGGGTTCTGGAGAAGATCGATCCGGGGAGGGCCGCGGAGGAGCAGGAAAAGCTAAAATATATTAACTCATTTTACAATGTTTACTGATCAGGAAGGCGCTGTAACCAGTTATTCTTTTTCTTCCCCCCTTTTGTAGTACTCGGAGATTTGGGGAATCAAGTTTTTGGCTCTCAAACTCAAATCAGCCCTTCCCTCCCTTTCCAGGTATCCTGTGATCGATTCCAGAAAGACTTGAACCGTAGCGGGCGGGCAGTGTAGTTTGATGGGAGGGATCTCTCCCAATTCATTCTCAATCAAACTCACGAGTCTTTGGACAACTTCTTTATCCGTTCCTAAAAAGAGTGTAGAAATTTCTTTCCCTTTTATCCTCTCGGTAAACACCGAGGCAGAGGCAATGGTGACCGCACAGCCGAAGGATAGAAATTTGGCATCTTCGACCCTCCCCTCTTTTATCTTCAAATAAAGTTTGGTGGTGTCCCCACAAACAGGGTTATTAATCGCCCCCATTCCTTCTGGGTTTTCTATTTCCCCCACATTTTGGGGATTTCGGAAATGCTCCTTGATCTTCTCATTTAGTTCTAACATCTGATGCCCTCGTTTTTTATTTCATTTTAAAAAAACCAAAGACAAAACTCAAAGATCAATCTTTCGCAACAGGGATTTTAACTCTAATATTTTCTCTTTTCCCTTTGAGGCTTGCATTATATCTAAGAAGATTTTCGTCATGGTCTCTTGCAAACTGATGAAGGGTCTCTACTTGAAGCGGATGCGAAGAACAATCAAGGGGATTTTTTTCATCTGGATCAAGTTTTAAGTCAAAAACCCAGCATCGATTCTTCTTTAAAGAATACTGAACTTTGATGAGATCGTTATCCAATGATGAGATGGACTCTTCATATCCGTAAAAGAAGATAGTTTTTCGCCTCAATTTATAGTGAAAAAGGGACTCGCCATCAAAGATCATTGAAGAATATGGAATTCCTGCTGCATCAAGGAGGGTTGGCAAGATATCCACATGGCTAGTCGGAAAGTCAATTGTTTTAGGTTTGAAAAGCGCTGGCTGATAGAAGAGGGCAGGAGTTTCCAGGTTCTCATTATAACTGTAACGATAGTGCATAAAATTATTAGGATGGTGTTGACCAAAGGCTTGGCCATGGTCTCCCACGATAACCAAAATGGTGCGCTCCATTCGGCCTTGTTCTTTCAGATGATCAACAACACGTTGAATCATATGGTCCAGGAGATTTAGATTACTATAATAGCGACTGATCAGACGTCCATCCTCTTGCATGATACGGTATTTCTCGCCATAGTCAAAATAAGGGAAATGGGCGGCAAAGCTGATGTAGATTCCCAGAAATGGCTCTCTGGCTTGGCTCAATCTCTGGATGAAGAAATCCACTGTCTGAACTTCATCTCTTGCGATATAACGCCCCAGGGAATGAAATTCTTCCTTTATTTTAAATTTCATATTTTCATAACTATGAATTTCTCGAAGATTACTATTTTTGATAAATTTTGATGGAAAGTACCAGGAGATGGATGAAGGGGTCACTAAAAAACAATCATATTCCTCGCCCAGCCAATTATAAATGGCTGGGACAGTGGCATCGACACGTGTGCCGAAATTCTCACGGTTAAAAAAATCATAAAAACCACTGAACAATGAAAAAATGGCTTTGGTACTGACGTTGGAGGTCGTATAGTGCTTTTTTAAAAACCACCCCTCTTTTGAAAGGTGATGGAGAAAAGGCATGGGGATAGGGTTACCATAGCTGGTATCAAAGATATATCGAGTCCCAACCGACTCCATGATAAAAAAGACGACATTCCACGGGTGGGTATTTTTAGCTGGGAGAAATTTATCGGGCTTTAATGGATGGCCTTCCATGGATGGAGGAGGGAGGGGTCCTGACCTACTTCCCTTCAGCCTATTGATATTTCGATGGTCGGCAGAATGTTTGAAGAATATATTATCGGCTACATCAGAGAGAAGAAAAAGGGCTGGATTTAATCGTATCTCATCAGGAATAGGTTTGGCTCTACCGTTGACTGCGAAAAGAGAAATCGATAATAGCAAGATAACCAATACAATAGAAACCCTGGCCATCCAAATCCTTAACCCAAGCGGGGAAAGAAAAACCAACCAAAAAAGTCCAACCAGGAGGAGGAGAAATAGATAATCTTTTATCTCAATGAGTTTAACTGTTTCCATCAATGAAATGCCCGAAAAGGCCTCTTTGATCGCGGAAGTATCGAGCCCTGTTTGAACATCAAATAGCAGACGCCCATGAACTCCGTGAACGAGAAGTACCACGACCAACACCATCTGTAAAAAGATAATCCCTGATATCTTTATAATAGAAAATGATTGGAAGGGATGGATCCAATGGAACAGTCGAGACAGGAGCCAAGAAAATAAGAGACAGACCATGACAAAGGCAAGATCATAGGGCAGATAAACAAGGGTAAACCATACTGGATGTTGGATCGGATTAAAATCAAAGGGTCTGACAGGGTTGGTAAACAGACCGATCGTGAGTTGAATCCGATAGACAAATACCATCGTCAACAAACAGATAAAAAGGGCAAAGGAGGACGGACTGTAAGAAACGATTCGGGTGAGCCAATCGGAGTATTGCCTTGATAGACCTTTCACTTCTATGTTGACCATAGCGAGAATTTCCGGATTCCAACACTTACCCCATTCTCTCCCGAAGGGAGAGTGGGGGAATGAAATGATGATAAACAAAATGGATCCAAAGGTCAATCCTGCTTTGGAAACCCAATCTTCAGGATATCTCTTGAAATATGACCTAAAATAATCTATGGTGATATCGGTTGATCGCCTTTGCTTATGTTTCGTTATTCCATGGGAATCACTTCATTTAGAAAAATAAAATATGGGCTCGGGGATTTCCTTGCAAATACCTTACTCACTTTTTCCATCCCGATTTTTCGTCATCTATCCCCAAAAGGCCTGGCCTTTTTGGCAAAGGTCATGGGGACGTTCGTTTTTACCTTTTTTAAAAAATACAGAGTACGGGTGATCAGCAATCTCTCCGTGGCCTTTGGAAGAGAAAAAGAGATGGGTGAGATGAGAAGGCTTGCCAGGGAAATCTTTTTCCATTTTACCCTTACCCCTCTGGAATCCATTTATTTGATTGCCAACGCTCTCCCTTTTGAGCGATTTATCTTGAAGATTAAAATCAAGGGAAAAGAACATTTGGACGTCGCCTTGGCTAAAAAAAAGGGGGTTATCGCTCTGGGTGCCCATTTGGGAGCTTTTACACTATTGGGAACAAGACTGGGTGTGGAGGGCTATCCTGTGAATATCATTATCAATCAGGGTAATTTCCAAAAATTATGGAAAAGGCTGAATGCCTTTCAAGAAATCGTTGGCCAGAAAATCTTTTCCCCTAAACCCACCACTACGTCTATCAAAAAATCTCTTAACTGCCTTCACCGAAATGAAATCCTTTATCTTGTAGCAGATGAGCAACAGAGGCGAGGGGGGATTCCTGTCCCGTTCTTCGGCCAGACAGCTTTCACTCCTACCGGGCCTGCTCTCTTCTCCATCAAGACAGGGGCTTCGATCTTGCCCATGTATATTCTGAGAGAGGATAGAATTCGATGGACATTGATCATTGGTCATCCCATCGAAATAGAACGCACATCGGACGAGAGGAGGGATATCGAGACATTGACCGCAACATTTACAAAGGCCATTGAGGAATTAATCAGACAAACTCCGAGCCAATGGACCTGGCTTAATCGGCGCTGGAAATTGCCACCAAAATAAATAGAATGGCAGTGAACCAAGGGAATATAAAACGGGTCGGTATGATTCGTTATCATTTGGATCCTTCGAGGTTGAAGGTTTTCTTGACATAGGAAGTGAGGAAGTATAATATTTTGGACAATGGAAAATATCATTCTAAAGCGATTTAAAGAAAGTTCTGAAGTTAAAGTGCGTTTTCTTAAAGAAAACCTCCCCAAACTTCTCGATGTGGTCAGATTGGTCTCTCATACCTTTGAGAAGGGGAACAAACTCTTTTTCTTTGGAAATGGTGGAAGTGCTGCTGATGCTCAGCATTTGGCAGCGGAATTTGTCAACCGATATGTCATGGACCGCCCTCCCCTGCCAGCGATTGCCCTCACAACAGATACCTCTATCCTTACTAGTGTCTCCAATGACCTTGCCTTTAATGAGATCTTTGCTAAGCAACTTAGAGCTCTCGGTAAGGAAGGGGATGTCGCCATTGGCATCAGCACGAGCGGGAGTTCTCAGAATGTCATCAAAGCGTTTGACGTAGCGAAAGAGATGGGGATGAAAACGGTCGCCTTGACTGGAAATGACGGGGGGGTCATTGCAAAAATGGCTGATTTCCCTCTAATCGTTCCTTCCACCAGCACACCTCGTATTCAAGAAACTCACATTCTCATCGGACATATCCTCTGTGAAATGGTGGAGCACTCTCTCTTCTTTAAGGTGACCCCGTGATGGGTAGTGGTCGGTAATCAGTTAGAAAATAAAGGCCTCGTCTTACGGTAAACCTGCCTGCCGGTAGGCAGGGATGCTCGTATATGGATGCTGGATACTCGAATTTCTAACCTCGAGCTTATTGAAGGAAGGAGTTTCATCGATGTTGGAATGTCATGTAGAAAAAAACAAAGCCCGATGTACTTGTACTTATGAACCTTGTGACCGTAAAGGGAAATGCTGTGAGTGCATTGCTTATCACTGGGGGATGAAGCAGCTCCCGGGTTGTTTCTTCTCCCCTGAGGGAGAACGATCTTACGATCGTTCGATCCGTCGATTTATTGCTGAAAACAGGTGAAAATTTGGAATGTTGGAATATGGGAAGAATGGAATAATGTATTTAAAAATAGAACCCCCTTAACTGCAATCATCATTCCACGATTCCATTATTCCAGTAATGAGGGGAAGCCATGGAAATCAAGTTTGAACGATTTCATCTCCAATCAGATCTTCGTTCTCCCCTCGTCGGATTTGAAACAATTTCCGTGCCTACAGAGGTCCGGATCGACCCCCTAACCAAACGGCGTAGCCGGATCATCACTTGGGGCCTTCTCTCTCCGGCGAGATTTGACTTTTCCAAAATAACCGATGGGTCTCAGGAGTGCTTCTTCTGTCCGGAAAATGTTCTATACAAAACCCCCCAGTTTATAAAAGAAATCATCCCAGAAGGAAGGGTTCGTATCGGAAAAGCAGTGGGTTTCCCGAACTTGAATCCCGTTGGATCTTATGGAAGTGTGGTCGTTCTCTGTCATGAGCATTTTCTCAATCTCAACCAATTCACTCCTGAAATGTACGAAGACGGTTTTTCTGTTGCTATCGAAATCATTCGGAGGACCATGGCTATTGACCCGGATACCCGTTATTGGCAAATCAGCCAAAACTTCCTTGCCCCGGGGGGAAGCACTATCCTTCACCCTCATCTTCAAGTCATTGGCGATCCCGTTCCGACGAATGAGATGGAGGCATTATTAAATGCAAGCTCCTCCTATCACCAAAGAAATGGAACGCTCTACTGGCAGGATCTAATCCAGATTGAAAAGGGCCTTGAAAAACGATATATCACAAATATCGGGAAGGTCCACTGGTTTGTTTCTTTTGCCCCTATCGGATTTAATGAAGTGTGTGGAAGCGTAGAAGGCCACGGTTCCGTCACCGCTCTGGCCAGGGAAGAGATCTCTTCTTTAGCCACAGGGATTCTCTCAACTTTGAAATATTATGATGAAAAAGACCTGAACAGTTTCAATTTCTCCATCTACTCCATCTCCGGCGAAGACTATTACCAACTTCTATTGCGAATCATCTCCAGAACCCCTCTTCAACCTTATTACCTAAATGACTGCACCTCCTTCGAAGTTCTTCAGTCTGAATTAACGGCTAACATCATCCCCGAGGAACTCTGCCATGGAATCCGACCTTACTTTCCCTGAGAAAGTGGCCTCTATCGATATCGGGACCAACACCATTCTCCTCCTCATTGCGAAGGTGGAGAGGGGTAAAATTAGCCCTCTCTTGGAAGTAGAGACCGTTGCTCGACTGGGTGAAGGCCTTCAAAAAAACGGAGCATTTTCAGAAGAGGCGATGGATAGGGGGCTGAAGACATTGGGGCAATATAAGAAACATTGTCAGGAGTGGGAAGTTCAAAAAATTTTTGCTGCCGGGACGAGTGCCCTCCGCGAAGCTAAAAACTCCGAGCATTTTTTAAAATTGGCCAAAGAAAAACTTGATCTCTCTATCGAGGTCATCTCAGGAGAAAAAGAAGCTCAACTATCCTTTTTAGGCGTGGCAAAGGATCTTCAAGGGGTAAAACATCCTATCCTTGTGGTGGATGTGGGGGGAGGGAGTACGGAGTTCATCTTGGGCAAGGGCGATCAGATCCATCAATGGATCAGTCTTCCACTCGGATCTGTCCGTTTTACAGAAGAGTTTTTACATGCAGATCCAGTGAAGGAAGAAGAGTGGAAGGAGATGAAGAAAAAAATTCAGGAATTGCTTGTGAGAATTCCCTATTCATACGAACCCTTCACCATGGTCGCAGTAGGAGGGACAGCTACGACCTTAGCCTCTGTTGAACAAGGTTTGAAAGAATTCATCCCCGAAAAGATCCACCATTTTCTCCTCGAAAAAGAAGCCCTGAAAAATCAGCTCTTTCTTTACCAATCCAAAACCATTGATGAGAGAAAAAAAATACTTGGCCTCCCCATCTCGAGAGCAGATGTCATTTTGGCTGGAGGGGCGATTCTTTATCTGGCAATGGAGAAGCTTAAGTGCCCCGTTGTGTTAATCAGTTGCCACGGATTGAGATATGGCCTTCTTAACTTAAAAATGGGGACACATACCAATTATTGATTGGAGCGCAAATAAAAATGGTACGTGTCCTTATTTTTACTGCGCTAACCAACCTCTGTTGAAGTATCTCTTGGATATTAAAAAAGCCTGCAGGAACTGTGAGAAATTCATAGACCACCAAACCGATGTAGGTCCAAACCCAAGGAGCACTACCAAAATAAAACTCAATGGAATTCTCACCAACCAAATGCTGAGGGCGACCCTCACCAACACACTTCTGGTATCCCCTGCCCCACTTAACCCCCCTCCTAAAATCATGCCCCAGGCCATAAAGGGCTCACTGATCATACTGATATACAGGTATTTTACACATTCCCTGATGACGATCGTATTATTGGATAGGGATGAAGCGATCCATCGGGGATTTAAAATCACGATGATCACCATCAGGGTAACAACCAAGACACCCAGGACCGCTGTCATGATCCCGCTTCGAAAAGCATCTCCTTGCTTTTTTTCACCCAATAAATTTCCCACGATGACGGCGTTCGCCATATTAAACCCAAAAACCGGAAGGTAGATTGCTGATTCAATTCGAAGACCAGTGGTCAGGGCAGCAAGGATCTCAACCCTATTTTCGGGGAGGGCACTCAGGATTAAAAAAAGAACCATCGAAGAAAGCTGCCATAGGATCTGGAGTAATCCAATCGGCCAACCGATACCGATCAACCTCTGAACGCTGCTCATAGAAAAATTCTTCTCTCCGGATATCAGTCTCCTGACATGGACCAAATTGATTATACTCCCTATAAACACGCTTGAAACCGTTGCGACAGCAATCCCTCTAAAACCAAGGGGAGTATGAAATACAAGAAAGAAGTCAAGTACGATGTTGATGAGGCACACAAGAGCCATCGTTTTCAACGATCTTCTGACCCTCTGACAAGACCTCAAGATCCCATTTCCATTGATAAGAAGGTAGTGGAAGAGTAAACCCAATGCGTAAATTTCAATGAAAGGGATCGCAAAGGGTTTGAGTTCCTCAGGAATATTGAGAAGCCTGATCATTTCAGGGCTTAAAAGGATACCTGCCACGCTAAGGACAATTCCAGACGCCACGGCCGTCACAAGAGAAGAAAAAATGGTTTCGGTCAATTCCGTTTTATCTCCGGAAGTATATAATCTAGAAACCACGGAGACGGTACCAACGGTGAGGGCATTGGCGACCACTATAAAAATAAAGTAGAGTTGAATAACAAAACCATAGGTGGCCTGAATCTCTTTGTTCACCTTGCCCGCAACATAGACATCAGTCAGGCCAATCAAAAACTCAAACACCATGATCAAGGTCAAGGGCCAACTGACCGACCAACTGCGGGAAATGAAAGATCTTGTCTCATTTTCCTTAAAAAATGTGTGTAATCTCATCCTATTTTTCTTCCGCCTAATCCCCTAACCTTAAACGAAACGGCCTTTCTGCCCCTCACCTAAAGACCCTTTAACGATGATAGATAAAAATGCTCTCACTCTAATTTCTGATAATCATAGACCCCCTTTCCACTCTTTCGACCAAGGCGTCCGGCCTTGACCAACTTAACAAGAAGGGGGGCAGGTCGATATTTTTCACCCAATTCCTTATGGAAGGTAGTCATACAGTTGAGAAGGATGTCCAGCCCAAAAGCATCGGCTGCTGCCAATGGGCCTAAAGGGAAATGAAGACCTCTCACACAGCCCCGGTCAATCTCTTCGGCGGTAGCGATAAAAGACTCCAAGACATAGAAAGCCTCATTCACCATCGGAAGGTAAAGGCGGTTGATCAAAAAACCTGGAGAGTCGTTGACTGTGATGGTTTCTTTCCCACACTTCATTAGAAAATCAGCAACCTTTTTGTGAGTCTCATCCGAAGTCTCCAAGCCACGAACCAATTCAACCAATGGAGTCAGTGCCGCCGGAATTAAGAAATGTATTCCCATACACTTTTCGGGTCGTTTCGTGACAGCTCCCATTTCAATAATGCTCAGCGTAGAGGTGTTGCTTCCCAGAATGGCTTCTTTCTTACAAATCCCATCCATTTTTTTGAATAAATCTCTTTTAATAGTCATCTCTTCAAAGACAGCTTCAATCACTAAATCGACGTCAGAAAGGGCACTTCTCAAGTCCGTTTCCGTGCTGATGAGGGAAAGGACCTGATCCATCTCCTCATTCTTCATTTTTCCCCTTTTAACCTGGTTGTTTAAAAATGATTTAATAGTGCTTAACCCCTTTTTAATTAATTCTTCAGAGAGG
Source organism: Syntrophaceae bacterium UBA2188 (assembly GCA_002327985.1). Lineage (GTDB taxonomy): Bacteria > Desulfobacterota > BSN033 > BSN033 > UBA1163 > UBA1163. Next base: position 27,130 of record DCVM01000157.1, read on the forward strand.
TCCACCATGATGGTCTGGAAACCGGCTCTGGCAAAGACGATTCCAATCTGACTCCCCATGGTTCCTATACCGACCACACCCACTTTTTTGATTTCCATCCAAAACTTCCCCCTTTCAAATATAGGATGATCAAGAATTCTTTCCCATCGTGAAGTTGGGACTGAGTCCAATGTATCAACATTCTTTCAATTTATCAATTCCATCTTCCCTTTTGTCCCTGAATAAGTTAGTAATTAACTTTGAATGTAATCTGGGATGGTTTTAAAAAAGGGAATGCCATTGATAGACTTCTTTTTTGAACCAAATGGAATCGCTGTGGTTGGCGCTACTCCAGAACCCTATCAGGGGGGGCACCATATTGTGACTAATCTCACCCTCGGTTATCACGGGTCCATCTATCCCGTTAATCCCAAATACCAAAAGGTCCTTGGATTGAAATGTTATCCCAGGGTCTCGGATATCGAAGGACCTTTAGATCTTGCATTAATCTTTGTCCCGGCCAAAACCGTCCCACAGATTTTGGAGGACTGCATCTCAAAGGGGGTACGAGGAGCCATTCTGGAATCCGGCGGTTTCGCTGAAGTCGGCCCAGAAGGGAAGGCCTTACAGGATCGATGCCTTGAAATGGCTCGGAAAGGGCACCTTCGGATATGGGGACCTAACTGCATGGGCCTTGTTGACACAACCAAGCAATATGTTTTTTCATTTATCGCTCCAGATGCCTGGCAAGGAGTGATGAATCCAGGCCATGTCTCTCTCATCGTTCAGAGTGGCCTCCTTTCCGGGGGTTTTGTGACAACCCTCATGGGCAATAAAACGGTCGGACTCGCCAAGGTTTGCTCGATCGGGAATAAAAGTGATGTCGACGAAACCGAACTTCTGGAATACTTCCTTCAAGACCCTGCAACCAAAGTCCTGGCTTTCTACTTAGAATCCTTCGTGAGAGGACGTCGTTTTTTTGAACTGGCCAGCTCATCGGACAAACCCATCGTCGTTCTGAAAGGAGGGAAAAGCCTTCTGGGCGCAGAGGCCTCAGCCAGCCACACGGCTTCTCTGGCTGGTCATCACGAGTTGATTAACGGAGTTTTGAGACAGGCCGGTATCCATCAGGCAGATGACTTTTTTGAGATGGTGGATATCGCCCGGACTCTTGAAAAAGGTTTTTATCTACAACCTCCTGCTGATCGGAAACCCAGGATTGCTATTTTGAGCTACAGCGGGGCATCAGGAATAGTCACGGCAGATCATATGGAAAAAGATGGCTTGACCTTAGCCCGTTTATCACCCCACATTCAGAAACGACTCGAAGAATTATCTCCCGCCTGGATGCCTGTCAAGAATCCGGTGGATTATTGGCCTGCCATGGAAAAGTACGGACCCGTTCTAACCTATAAACATGCAATAGAGGCTCTTCATGATGATCCAGAGGTGGATGGAATCATCGTCCATCTTTTTGCGGGGTTTGGAATCTGGTTTTTAAACATGAAAGAGATCATGGGGGACATCCAGAAGCCTCGAAAACCGATCCTATTCTGGTTGATAGGTCCTGAAAAAGGGAGGGAGCCAACTCGATTGACTCTGGAAGAGGAAGGCTGGCCGACTTTTTCTGAGATTCATCGTACGGTCAAGGTGATGGCCAGTCTTTTTGAACAGCCAAAAAGAAAAAAAAGATGTTCTCAAATGCTTCCATCTGATTTTCCGGTCTCTTTGGATTTTAAAGAGCTGGTCCGCACTACAGGCGGACCTAAGAAAAGGATATTAGACGAACACGACTCTAAAAAATGGCTTGAAGCGCTCGGTCTTAAAGTGGTCAGGGAGGCGGTTGTTCATCATCTTGATGAAACCATTAAGACCGCGAATCAAATCGGTTACCCCGTTGTCCTGAAAGGAAGGGTTGAAGGGCAAATTCATAAAACCGAAGCCGGTTTGGTCAAGGTGAACCTGCAAAATGCTGATCAGGTAACATCAGCTTATCAAGAAATGGCCCACCTTCCAATGAAACCCAAATCCTTTCTCATCCAGCCTATGCTGAAAGGAAATCTTGAACTCATCACAGGGATCACCCGTGATTCACAATTTGGACCCGCAGCCATGCTTGGGTTAGGTGGGGTTTGGGCTGAAATTTATAAGGACGTGGTGTTTAGATTGGTCCCGCTTAACCAGGAAGAAATACTCGAAATGGTCTCCGATTTAAAAGGAAAAGCTTTATTGAAGGGATATCGAGGTTCAAAACCGGTCAATATGGAGAGCCTTGCTGATTGGTTGATCAAGTTGGGATGGCTTGTGATGACCTTTGAAAAGATCCAGGAGATCGATATCAATCCCCTCTTAATTGTAGAGGGAGAACCCGTAGCTTTAGATGCTAACATTATTCTTCAATAGTTCTAAACAATAATTTGTGAAAATCAGGATTTAATATTACAGACACTTTCAAATCAGGTCAACACTTCCTTCCTCTTACTGAAACATTCACTTCCCTTATTTTAGAAAAAGATATATATTACAACGACAAATAAACATTAGGGATATTCAAAATATCAACTGAATAATTCCTCTGTAAATTATATTGATACGGAATAACATCGGTTAAAATAATCTTTTGCTTCAAAGCATCAGTTTAATCATGGTTAAATCATCTCCACCATTAGCAGAAATTTACCCAGCAATTTCTAAAGAGTGGCATCCAACCAAAAATGGCGGGGTATCACCATATAATGTCTCGTATGGAAGTGGCAAAAGGATGTGGTGGTTATGTAAAAATGGCCACGAATGGGAAGCTTACATTAACAACAGGGTTAGGGGGGCAGGTTGTCCATACTGCGCAGGAAGGTATGCGGACAAAAATAATAACCTCTCAAAATCCTGTCCTTATATTTCAAAGGAATGGAACTATAAAAGAAATAAAAACAAACTTCCTGAAAATATTCTTCCGGGAAGTCACTATAAGGCATGGTGGATTTGTAAAAGAGGACATGAATGGCAAGCCACGGTAAAGAATCGTGTGCTTGGTCGAGGATGCCCATATTGTGCAAAAAAGTTACCAACTCAATTAGATAATCTTGCTGTCCTTTTTCCAGAAATAGCCGAGCAATGGCATAACGAAAAAAATACTGGTTTTTCCCCTGAAGATTTTAGAGCTAAAAGTAATAAAAAATTCTGGTGGAGATGCAGCCATGGCCACGAATGGCAAGCAAGAATCCAAGATAGAACACGAGGAAATTCATGCCCATTTTGTTCAAGCCAGACTTCCCAATTAGAAATAAGAATCTATTGTGAATTGAAAACCCTATTCCCGAATATCGTTTGGCGGGGAAAGGTGGAAGGAAATGAAATTGATATCTTTATGGAAGAAGAGGGTATCGGGATTGAAGTAGATGGTTATTACTGGCACCGCACCCGCCAAAAGTCTGAACAAGAAAAACAAAGTAAACTTACTTTAAAAGGGATGGAATTGATTAGAATTAGAGAAAAACCATTAACAAAAATTGGTGAGCATGATTTACTTTATACCCAAAAGGAGTCTGGAAAAGAAATTCTTAATAAATTGTTAAAAACTTTATTGAAATTTATCCATTTTCCAAATGAAGTTATGATTAAACGATATATGCAATCTGAAACTTTTTTAAATCACGGGGAATTTAAAAAGGTCATCTCATATTTACCAGGTCCTCCTCCAGAAAAATCTCTTGAAGGAATTTATCCTAACATTGCAAGAGAATGGAATATTGGAAAAAATGCACCTCTTCTCCCAAAGCTTTTTTCACCTCAAAGCAATAAAAAAGTGTGGTGGATATGTGAAAAGGGACATGAATGGGAAGCGTTTATTTATACTCGCACAAAAGGAATAGGCTGCCCATATTGTTCAGGACGTTTAGCTACGCATAATAACAATCTTAAAAAATTGAGGTCAGACCTTGCAGACGAATGGCACCCAACTAAAAACAAAAATATTACTCCAGAGGATGTTACTCCATTTAGCCATAAAACCGTATGGTGGCTTTGTAAAAAGGGACATGAATGGCAATCTACAGTTGCAAATAGAGCTAATGCTCGTGCTTGTCCATTCTGTTTAGGGAGAAGAGTATCCAACAATAACAATCTTGCATTTCTCTATCCAGAGCTCATCTCTGAATGGCATCCTGTCAAGAATGGTTTACTCAAGCCCCAAAATATAACACCTGGTAGCGGTAAAAAGGTTTGGTGGAAATGCTCTATGGGCCATGAATGGAAAGCTGCTATATACAGTAGGGTTCGAGGAAATGGTTGCCCTTATTGTGCTGGAAAATTAGCTACGGAATCAGATAATTTATATTCTACCTTTCCGAAATTAGCAAAAGAATGGCATCCCATAAAAAACGAAATTCTAAGTCCAACTGAACTCAGACCTAGAAGTAATAAAAAAGTTTGGTGGATATGCAGTAAAGGCCATGAGTGGGAGGCTACTGTAAACAATCGTGCTAATGGGCAGGGGTGTCCTTATTGTTTAGGGAAAGACCCTTTAAAAAAAATTATTCACCTGCAGATTGACACCTAAGACTAACTCACAATGGTCAAGGATAAATAGAATAATGTACATTGTCCAATTCATTCCTCTCCAATTCGCTTTCAGCATTATCAATGATTACAGCACGTTCTGTCTAAGGAATATAACCTATTTTAGAAATCTAGAAGAGAAATTCGACGACAAAGTAACAGGCGACAAAAAAGAAAACATCGTCGAGTTTCGGGAGAATCGAAGGCGTTATGAATTACTCGCTGCGACTCTTATTACCTGTTGGACAAAGCTAAGTAGCTACTCCCTGAAGGCATCCGATTGGAGTATCTTTGATGACCGCACCGATGGGATTGCTATCGTTTCAACGGTGGAATGTGTTCGAGATTTTCTACTTCGAGAAACAGAGGATATTCTGGACAAGAAAGTGTGGCAATTGGAGCGCAACGAGGTAAAGTACTATGATGGATTTTATCACCCGTCGACATTTGACACTATGGCAGCTCCATTCTGGAAGCGAAAGCGATACGAGATACAGCGAGAATACAGATTCGCATTTCTGTCGGGTTCCATTCGTAACATTGACACCCTTATTTTTTATACCCGGGACCCGAAACTTTATATTAAAAAAATATACTTTGGGCCAAGAATGGAAGAAGAGAACAAACGTAAAATATTAGCACAAGCAATCGGGGCAGGGCTAGCAGGGTTAATTGAAAAAGGTGAGTGAAAAACCCTAACTACTTAAGTTCGTCAAATATTAGCGAAGGCTAAGCTTTGGCTACTGTACTTTCTTTCAATCCGAAATCATTACTTATACTTTAATATCAAAGACAAAGAGGTAGGTGGAAGTTGCAAAAAAGGTTATCTTGACACTTTCCGTCAACTCAAATGTTGGTCAGGAGGAATAATTGAACCTTTTAATTATTCCCAAATTGTTTTCCCTCATTATTCCTATGGTTCAATTTTCCCTCTCCTGATGATTGCCCAGCTTAACTCTCCTGCACGAGCTATCTTAACTCCTGTACTTCGGTCTCTTATTCGATTCAAGGACCTTCTTTCTTCCCATAGGCTGAAGTGGGGCTTTGGCTAAATAAAAAAATGGAATGAGAACAAAATCTTGCATTTGTGTTGCGAATGTGATACATTGAAAATATGAAAACCTCAGTCGTCCACGCAAGGATTGAACCGCAAACAAAGCAAAAGGCAGAAGAGGTCCTTCGGAAACTTGGCGTTACTCCAACGGAGGCTATCCGTATTTTCTACAGACAAATATCTCTCCGTGGTGGTCTGCCTTTCGCGGTCGCTATTCCGAACAAACTTACGGCCTCCACCTTGAAGAAAAGCCGTCGGGGCGAAGACATTCAGGAATTCGAGTCGTTAGAGGCAATGTTCAAGGATTGGGAGAAATGAAGAAGGTCTCCCAGACCAGACAGTTTTCCCGGGATGTCAAACGCATGCGGAAACGAGGTAAGGATCTGGAGAAACTCCAGGAAATCGTCAAGCTTTTGGCTGAGGGCACCCCACTTCCACCAAACCACAGAGACCATTCGCTCACGGGACCGTGGCAGCCATCACGCGACTGCCACATTGAAGCCGACTGGATCTTGATTTATACAGCCGATAAGGAATCACTTCGACTCGAACGAACCGGCACACACAGCGACCTTTTCAAAAAATAGGTTCATCAGGCTTTTAAGTGG
>DCVM01000151.1 GCA_002327985.1 Syntrophaceae bacterium UBA2188
TTATTTTACATACAATAGTGAACTACCCCGCAGCAAGCTGCGGGGCATCAAATTCTCTAAAAAACTTTCCTCCCCCTTGATGGGGGAGGATTAAGGTGGGGGTGATGATAAGATCATTTCCCCCTCACCCTAACCCTCTCCCCCCAGGGGAGAGGGAGGCCATTCATCCCCCCAGCAGAGCTGAGGGGTATTCTGGCATATTTTTATAAAAATGGTATGTGTCCCTATTTTTAATAGTAGCGCTTTTCTTCAATGTGATCCTCTGGGAGGTCGATCCCCCATTCAGAAAGAATCTTCGAGACCGCCCGTTCACCGCTTTCAATGCAATTGGGAATGCCAACTCCTCTGTAGCTGCCACCGGCGAGTGCGAGGCCGGGAATCTGGGCACTCCGATTCTCGATGAGTACGATACGATCCAGATGCCCGAGCGTGTACTGCGGCATGCCGAGGACCCATCGAAAAACTCGAGAGAAAAGCGGCTTTGCAAACGGATTAAGACCCAGTATCTCATGGAATTCGGTAAGCACGATCTGAACAAGCTCTTGATCCGAACGCTTTAAGATCTCCTGATTGTGCGGACCTCCGACAAAGCCGCGCAGAAGCACTTTGCCCTTGGGTGCACGGCCTGGCCATTTGGTAGAGGAATAGGTAGCTGCCATCAGAGCCCGATTCTCTACAAGCGGACACAGGACTCCGAATGCATTCAGATCGAAACCGACCTCGTTCTCATGGAAGGCGATTGATATCGTCGCCGAAGATGAGGCCGGTATGGCAGCCAGCGCGTCTGCAATGTCCCTGTCAATGGGACGGAGGAGCGGTTCAGCCGTCCATGATTCGGTGGCCACAATGACTGCGTCCCCGTCAACGGAAGAACCATCAGAGAGTAAGGTATGCCATCCACCTTTGGGCCTATGCTGGAGTGAGGTAACAGAAACTCCCGTTCGCATGCACGCGCGACCTGCAGCGTCGGCCATGCTGTCCGTGAGTTGCTGCATGCCATTGGCAAAGGAAGTGAAGAAGGTCCGAGGCTTCTCGCCGGGTTTGGTTGGGTATTTTCGCCGCATCTCCTCAACCTTACGACGGATTGCAATAAATGCCTTCAACAATGATCCATAATTTTGTTCCATTTCAAGAAGGCGTGGAAAGGTTGCAGCAAGGGACATCTGTTTTGGATCGGAGGCATGGACACCGCCAACGAGCGGTTCGGCAAGGCGATCGAGGCACTCGCGCCCCATGCGGCGGACTACAAAACTTTCAAGTGTTTCATCGTTGAACTCACCCGGTGCAACCTTTTTCGGTGGGATGAAAAGGTCCCTGCCCATCCGGATCTTGCCGGACCATGAGAAGAGGCCGGTTGTGGCAAAGGGCAAGAACTTCGTGGGCGCAAACATCATGACCCCATCGGGCATCTGATGAAGTTTGCCACAGGACAGGATCCACGTGCGCTTCCGGGAGTCGTCGGTCGGTAATTCGTCATCGAAGATCCCCGTCAGTTTTGCAATACGGTGACAGGCCGGCTTCTCCGTCAGGAAACAATCCGGACCGCCATCCACAATGAATCTGCCCTTCTCTGAGGGATCCGGTACGAACTCCGTTTGGATCTTGCCACCGAGGCGCGGATCTTTCTCAAGCAGAATAAATTCCACATCATGTCCCTCTAAGGCAGCCCGGGTGACTTTGTAGGCTGCGCCAAGGCCTGCAACACCGCCGCCAATGATGATGATCCGTTTCATACTATTTCCTCAGAATTAAAAAGGGTCTCAGGGGCCAAGGGGTCTAAAGTTCAACTTTTTAATTAGAATCCTTGAACCCTTTTATTCATATGTTCCTCCACAATGTTTGCAAGGGCTTCAATAAATTTCTTAGAATCATTTAAAGAAGGGGTGCGTTTTAATACCACCCCTAAGGATTCAGCTTTTTCTTGATAAAGAATATCAATATCATAAAGAATTTCAATATGGTCTGACACAAATCCAATAGGAATGATCAGAACCTCCCGGATCTTCTCCCTGGAAAGTTCTTCTAAGACTGACTCCACATCCGGCCCAACCCATTCCTCAGGGCCTCCCCCTTTGCTTTGATAAGCCATGTGCCATGGAAAAGGTTCTATCTTTTCTAGGACCCCTTGAATGCTTACCTCAATCTCCTTGGTATAGGGATCTTTCTCGACCATCGATCTGGGAAGACTATGAGCCGTGAAAAGGAGATGAACCCTCTTTCTCTCTTCCGCATTGAACTTTTCCAACCCTTCTGAAATCCTCCCCTGGATGGCTTCAAGGTATAGAGGATGTAAATGCCATCCCACAACAAAAGAGAGAGAAATTTCTTTGCCCAGATTTTTTTTCACCCGGTTCGTTTCTTCAATATAAGCACCCGTGCTGGCTCTGGATTGGAAGGGTGTCATGGGCAGGGCAATGATTTCAGTCATCCCATCTTGAAGAATCTCTTTTAACGTCTCCTCTATCAAGGGATGCCCGTAGCGCATGCCCACATAGGATTTAAACGAGTAACCCCTTTTCTTCAGTTCTTCTTCCAGTCTTCTGGCCTGCTCCTGTGTAATGTTCTGAAGGGGAGAAAACCCCCCGATCAACCGGTAACGCTCTTTCACCCTTTCAATCTGCTCGAAGGAAGGCTTTCTCCCCTGGAAAAGACGGGCCAGCAGAAACTCCACTTCATCGAGAGATCGAGGACCACCAAAGGCTAACAGGAGAAGAGCTTTCATGAATTTACCCAAATGAAAAATCGTCAAAAGTTTGAGGGTTAGGAGGCCGGTTTGGTTTATGGGTACTCGAACTATACTCATGAACCATATCCACCAATGCGGCCACATGATCAACAGGGGTATTGGGAAGGATTCCATGGCCAAGATTGAAGATATGACCAGGTCGACCTTCGACAGAATCAAGGATCCGCTTCACTTCCCTTTTTATTAACCTTATTGGACTGAATAAAATAACAGGATCAAGATTTCCCTGGATGGCGACATCATACCCAATGTGTTCCCAGGCCTCTCGAATAGGGATGCGCCAATCCACTCCGATCACATCTCCACCCGCACGCCTCATCAACTTCAGCAGGGTCGAAGAGGAAGTGGCAAAATGAATCAAAGGAACTTTTTTATCTACTCCCTCAATCACCTTTTTAGAATAGGGGAGAACATACTCCTCATAATCGGGCGGGCTTAAACATCCCGCCCAGGAATCGAACATCTGAAGCGCCTGGACCCCTGAGCGGATCTGAGCTTTTAAATATCGGATGAGCACCTCTGAAATTTTCTTCATCAAGATATCCCATGTGGGACGGTCCTGGTACATCAGACTCTTGGTAAGGATATAATTTTTTGAATGACCTCCCTCTATAATGTAACTGGCAAGAGTGAAAGGTGCACCACAGAATCCGATCAAAGGGATCTTTCCTCCTAATTCCTTTTTTACGATTTGAATCGCCCTCATCAGATAAGGGACGTCCTCTTCGGGTTCAATGTTCCTTAATTTCTCCACCTCCGTCCTCTCCCGGAGAGGATGATGAAAAACAGGGCCTTCCCCTTTTGCAAACTCAAATTTCACTCCCATCGGTTCCAGTGGAATGAGGATATCTGAAAAAATGATGGCCGCATCGAGTTTAAACTTTTCGATTGGCTGAAGCGTTACCTGTGCTGCAAGTTCTGGATTTCTGCACATCTCCAGAAAAGAGTATCTCCTCCGAAGGACTCGGTACTCCTTCATATACCGACCCGCCTGCCGCATCAACCAGATGGGTGTATAGGGAGTTTCCTGCCTGCGGCACGCCCTGAGGAATGGGTATTGATATTCATTTATCTCCATACAACTTCTGCCTCAATTCAATTCATATCATGCCTGAATCACCAATAACCATGCACCAATAATCAAATAATACCCGATATCCAATTTTCAACATCCAAAACTTCGTCTGAATATTGGGTCTTGGAATTTATTTGGAGCTTGGAATTTGGTTATTGGAATTTCACCTATTCCAATCTCTTAGCAATTGGATGAGTAATCTCACTCCAGCTCCCGTCCCGCCTCGTGGAATATAGGGCCTCTCCTTTTCAATGGAAGCCGGCCCGGCCATATCGAGATGAACCCATGGAATTTTTTCTACGAATTTACTTAAGAAGATTCCTCCGATGATGGCGCCCGCAGCGCGAGTTCCCACATTCCTGAAATCAGCCACATCGCTTTTCAGATAGTCGAAATACTCATCCCAGAGTGGCAACCTCCAAACCTTTTCTCCTGTCTTAGAAGACGCCGCTTCAATCCGTTTCAAAAGGGACTCATCATTTCCTAACAGTCCAATCACATAATCTCCCAATGCAACCACGCAGGCTCCGGTCAGGGTGGCTAGATCAATAATTGCCTTTGGTTGATATCGTAAACTATAAGTCAGGGCATCTGAAAGAATAAGCCTTCCTTCTGCATCGGTGCTGATGACTTCTACCGTCTGCCCGGAAAGGGTCTTCAAGATGTCACCGGGCTTATAGGCCTTTCCACTTGGAAGATTCTCAGTGGCGGGCATGATTCCAACCAGATGGAAGGGAAAACCAAGTCTGGCCGCTGCTTGCATGGTGGCCAATACCGCTGCAGCTCCTGACATATCGTCTTTCATCCGCTCCATGTTCTCCGAAGGTTTGATGGAAATCCCACCGCTGTCGAAAGTAATTCCCTTGCCTACCAAAGCAATCGGTCCCCACCCTTTCCCTTTATTATATTCCAAGACGATAAACTTGCCAGGTTCCTGACTTCCCTTGGCCACGGCAGTGAAGGCTCCCATGCCCATCGCCTCTGCCTGACTCACTTCGAAGACTTGGATCTCCATGCCATGATTTGTCGCAATCTGCCGAGCTTTTTCAGCCAGGACCGTAGGGGTCACTTGATTACTGGGCCCATTTACCAGATCCCTTGCCATGTAAACCGCTTCTGAAATAACTTTACCTGTCTTGAGACCCTGGGTGATGGATTGAATGTCCTCGTCATTCTTTGCAAGGAGAATCCCTTCTCCAATCTCCTTAATCTTATCCCGCTCAAGTGTCTTAAACTCATTAAACTGATAAATCCCGAGGAGGAGCCCGGTCACAAAGGATTCAGTGAGGTCTTCTTCTGGATGTCCATCCAATTTCTTAATCGGAAAAATAAATTGTTTCATCCCTGAATTCCGAAGATACTGCCCGGCCTTTGAAGCCGCCCCACGCCATCTCTCCAAATCGAATTCCCCTTTTTTCCCTAAGCCGGTGAGGAGCACCCTTTTAGCAGGAAGGGCCTCCTGGGTGTAAAAGAGCCGGCACTCGAATAACTCCCCCTTAAAATCTCCCTGTTTGATCAGCGTGGAGATAAATCCTCTCCACTCTAAATCCACATCCCGGATAGGACCTTCCAACTGCTCAGGAGACTCAAAAGAAAAGAGGAGAAGAAGCTCACAGGGAAACTTCTCCGGCCTACCTTTTTCAACTTTTATTTCCATATAATCCCCCTTGGTTCTTGACTCCTAAATGTAAAAAATTCATGGAAGAATGGAATGAGAGAACCTTGGGATATTGGTTTGAGAAAAAAATATTTCTGACTTTAAACATGATTCCAACATTCCATTGTTCCAGAATGATCCTTAATCGGCGACTATTCTCTTTCTTTTAACTTGGTGATGGTGATGGATCGGCTCTCCTCTATGGAACAAAATTCTTTCACTTTATTGACCAAAGAAGGGGGCCACCCTCTTCGACCGATGATTCTGGCGAGCATCCAGGGATTCAAATCAGAAACCTCCATCCACTTCCCTGCCTTCTTGATCAATTCATCCAGCATTTTGCGACTGGGGTCGTTCTTTAAAGGATATTTTTCTCTCATCTCAATCTTAATCTTGGCCACATGATCGCTTCCAAAGACCGATTCAATTTCCTCTATTTGAGCATAGGCATAAAGGGCTTTCTCAATCTTTGTCAATTCAGTGTCGACCTCCTCATTCAAAAGCCTCTTCCTCTCTTTCATTTCCACATATTGGTTGACCAAAGCCACCCCTTCTTCTTTCAAATACTCGTTGGGCGGGAGGTTTCCCACAGCAATGAGATGTTTCCTTTTTGGGCAAAATCCCTGGTAATCGCACCAATCGCAAAGAGGCCCCTCTTTAGGAAGAAATTGCCTGTCCGCTTCAATCCTCTGGATGAGTTCTAAAGTCTTCTGGCGAAGCTGCTCAAGCTGCTCAGGTGTCCTCGAAGAATGGATTTCCATGTCAAAGGTGAGGTAATGCCAGATCAGTCTGATCTCTTCGATACCCTGCCATTTCCCTCCAACCCCCATCTGATAGAGAGCCAATTGGCGGTCTGACTCAACCTCTTCCTGAGAGGGGAGTCTGTTGGACGTTTTATAGTCGTGGATTTCGAGAATAGAACTGTCCACCAGAGTCACCCGGTCAATAAAACCCCGAATCCAGTAACCTTTCTCCTCTTCCAAAGGGAAATAGACATACTCTTCGAGGCCCAGGGTCTTTCCCTGATCAAAGGGATAATAGCGGTTGTAATATTCTATGATGCATTTCTCTCCGAGGCGGCGATAGTCCTCGGCACTGCAATCCTTTCGTATAATTTGAATCAAATCATTCCAATTTTTTTCCCAAATCTGCTGGTAGAAGGCAAGGAGCTCTTCCAGAGTATTGAGTTTGGTCACCTTTAGGTCCCGGTAAAGCTTTTCCAGGGTATCATGAACCCTTGAACCCATGAACGCTTCAATGCTTTCTGTCTCCACCTCAATCTTATCAATATAAGCAAGTCGGTACTGATGGGGGCAGGTCTCATAGGTGGAAAGTTGAGAGTGAGAATAAGTTGGCATTATCTATCTCCTTCCCTGCCCTGAGCAAGGTCTAATTTTTCCCATATTCGATAGATCAATATTATTTTATTTTTAACAAGAAAAAGAACATCTGTCAAAATAGAATACTTGAGAAGTTTTTGAAGAAATTGCTCTAAGACAAGAAGGTCGGGCAGGGATATCAGAAAAGCTTTATAACGGTACCTTAAATCCATTTTTCCATTGAAAAAAGGTCAGGGAATATGATTAGATAGATTTCAGGTTTGAATTTTTTGATTCAGAAGGGTTTGAGCGGGGCATGAAGGATGAAATGGAAATTGGAATTAAAAAACTTACAGAATAGGGTTATCCATTGCAAGAAGTGCCCAAGGTTGGTTTCCTATCTGAAAGAGGTCTCCGAGCATAAACCGAGAAGGTACCGGGATTGGGACTACTGGTCAAAACCTCTCCCCAGTTTCGGAGATCTGGAGGCCCGGGTCTTGATCATTGGATTGGCCCCCGCCGCCCAGGGCGGGAATCGAACCGGCCGAATGTTCACAGGAGATCGAAGTGGAGAGTGGTTATTTAACGCACTCTATCAATTTGGCTTCGCCAATCAACCCAACTCGCTTCGTAGGGATGATGGTTTTAAATTGGACGATGTTTATATCACTGCAACCACTCGGTGTGCACCCCCTAAGAATAAACCTCTACCAATAGAAATAGAAAACTGCCGCCCTTATTTTTTAAAGGAACTCGATCTTTTAAAAAATGTCGAAGTTTTTCTCCCATTAGGTCAGATCGCTTTTACTCAAACCCTAAAATCTCTGAGATTAAAGGGATACGATGTCCCTCCTCTTTCTTTTGGCCATGGCAGGCTCTATACGATTTCAGAAAAGAAAGGACTCCGACCTATTTCTTTGGTGACTACCTACCATCCCAGTCAGCAAAATACTCAAACCGGCAAACTCACAAGACCGATGTTTCATCAAGTTTTTGAAATGGTCCGTAAGAAATTAAAGGTTCGGAGTTAGGAATTAGGAGTGATGAATTATGAATTATAAATTAAAAGACTTTTTACTTTGAGCTTAAGTCTATGATTGTTCGAATCCCCATTGAAGATTGGATTGATCTTCACACATTTCCCCCCAGGGAGATTCCATCTCTATTAGAAGAGTATCTTCTTGAATGCCAGAAGAAGGGGCTCAGAGAGGTTCGAATCATCCATGGGAAAGGAAAAGGAATTCAAATGAATATCGTCCATTCCTTTCTAAAAAAAAGTCCCCTCGTCGACTCTTTCAAAATAGCACCACCAGAGACAGGTTCATGGGGAGCTACCATCGTCTCTCTCATGAAAACCGAAAGAAAGATCGATTAAAGGACCCCCCCCCTTTGTCACAGGTAACAGCAGGATTATTCCTTCGCTACTAGCTTTTCTTTCTCTTTTCCGTAGGCTTCTTTACCTGCTTCAATCGCCGTTGTGATTAAGGATTTTTTTTCTTCCAGAATTTCCTTACCCTTCCCCACGGTTGAGGTCACCTTGCTTTTTACCTGCTCCACGTATCCTGTTGCCTTTTCCTTAGCCTCTTCTGCCAGTTCTTTAATCTTCTTCCTGGCTTCTACCCCGGGCTGGGGGGCTATGAGCAAAGCAACGCCAGCGCCGACCAACCCTCCAATAAAAAACGCAAGAATAAGAGAACCAGAACTATGACCACCTTCTTCATTTCTCATGGCTGACCTCCTTTTTTGATTCTGTGGTTAAATTCAATTTACACTCACCCCGTCCTATTTGAGAAGATTCCTCAAGAGGACCCAGGCCCCTGCTTTCGCCCCCGCCTTTAAACTGGAGGCTTCAACAGCCGCTGATGAAGTGATTCCATCAACAAAATCAACCATATGTTTAATGTCCCTGTTCACATGCTTCACATTTTCGCCCACATCCTTCAAAGCTCCTGAAAGTACTGTCATATCCCCGCTTATCACTGTAAGATGATCTGCCACATTCCTAACACTCTTTAGAGTTTCCTGGAGTTCAGCAACTGTTGGCTTCAAAGAATGTTCGGTTGTATCCACCAACTCCTTTAAGGCTTTGATCGTTTTTTTTAATTCTAACATGACCCCTATAAAAACAATCACCGCAACAATGATGGCAAGGGTGATAAGTCCTACCAAGAGAATGTTCATTTCCCCACCTCCTTCGACGTTATTCTCAATCTTTCAATATAGATTATTATACCAAATTTTATTGCTATCTGTGAAATAAAATTTTTTACCGAATACTGCGGGAGCGACCTCCCTTCATTTGAAAAACTCCTTTACAATGATTCATTATGTGGCATAATAATAGGACGGCAGAAGAGGATCCGTCCAACCTTACGGGTTGGGTTTAGAATCTAAAAGTGACTGTAAATGTGATCTTTATTTTTAAAAAATTAACCTAAGGGAGGTTTAAGAATGAAAAAATATTTAATACCTTTAACCATCATGATCCTTTTGTTCTCAGTATTCGCTTTCCCTGTCTTGGCTGCCAACAAACCCCCTGAAAAGGGAGAATCATTACCGGCCATCAACCTTCCCATCCCTAAAAATTTAGATGAAAGGAGCTATCTGGGGCTTTCCGGAAGCGGGACCTTTAAAATTCCACAGATCAAGGCAAAAGTCGTTATTGTTGAAATCTATAGCATGTATTGCCCTTACTGCCAGAAGGATGCGCCTGGCGTCAATGAGCTATATCGCCTCATTGAAAACAATCCAGACATTAAAAACAAAATTAAATTAATCGGCATTGGCGCTGGAAATACCCCTTATGAAGTGGAGATTTTCAAAAAAACCTATAATGTCCCCTTTCCGCTTTTCCCGGACAAGGATTATGCCATCCACAAGGCTTGCGGAGAAGTGAGGACACCCTACTTTATGGTTATTAAAATCAATGAGGATGGAACGCACCAAATCGTACACACCCAATTGGGAAATTATCCGGGTGCAGAACCATTTTTAGAACTGGTGCTTAAAGCTTCCGGATTAAAGTAGAGAGCAGGAGGAAAAACCATGGACAAGAAAAGATTTACCCATATCCTATTGATCATCGGAGTTCTATCTGTCTTTGTCTCAGTTCCAATGGCCTTTGCCATTTCAGATGCCTATAAGGGAAACATTTATCAACCGGGGACCCTCAAGCCGAATGACAGCAAACTGAAAGTGAAGGTCGGGGATCCCGCCCCTGATTTCAAACTTCCTTCAACTTCGGGGGAAAAGGTTTCTTTAAGCCAGTATCGAGGGAAAAAGAACGTCATCCTCTCCTTTGTCCCAGCGGCCTGGACACCTGTTTGTTCCGATCAATGGCCCGGTTACAATATTGCGAAAGATTTTTTCAACCAATATGATGCTATTCTTCTCGGAATTACGGTTGACAACATCCCAACCCTTTTTGCATGGACCAACCAGATGGGTCACCTATGGTTTCCCATCCTTTCCGATTTTTGGCCTCATGGAGCCGTAGCTAAAAAATATGGGGTATTGCGGTCCGATGGGGTATCCGAAAGGGCTTTGTTGGTCATCGATAAAAAGGGAATCATCCGTTATATTGACGTTCACGATATTAATAAGAGACCCCCTCTTGAAGAACTGATGAAGGCCTTGGAGAAGCTGAAATAATAATTAACCCTTCGACTCCTTAGCCTGAATACTGGGCCTTACCTTCGGCCTGAGACTTCAGCAAAACCTACGTTGAATGCGTAGGATTTTTACAAATACCAAATTGCAGTACAATAATTGTAAGCATCTGAATAAAAGAACACAATATGAAACAATGGTATGAAGAATTGTTTGAAAACTACGGAATAAAATATGATAAGGAAAGTTTCACACAAGGAACCATCGGAGAGTGTGATCTTTTTGAAAAAGAAATCGAATACAACAAAGCTACACGAATTCTGGATATAGGATGCGGCACTGGCAGGCACTCCATTGAATTGGCCAAGAGAGGATATGCTGTTGTCGGAATTGATTTATCAGAATCGCTTTTAAAACATGCAAAAGAAAAGGCATCCGAACAAAATCTTCATATTGTTTTTCAAGAACATGATGCAAGAAATCTTCCTTTTTTACATGAATTCAAATTGATCATCATGATATGCGAAGGTGCATTCCCGTTGATGGAAACTGACGAAATGAATTTTCAGATTCTCCAAAATGCTGCCAATGCCTTACTGCCAAAAGGGAAATTGATATTGACCACCTTAAACGGTTTGTTTCCTCTGTTTCATTCCGTCAAAGATTTCCTTGATTCAAAAACAAAAGAGGGGAATGCAAAATGCGATAGTCTTTCATTCGATCTGATGACTTTTCGAGAGCATAGCACTATATATATTGAAGATGATCTTGGGAACAAAAAAGAACTGCAATGCAACGAAAGGTATTATGTACCATCCGAAATAACTTGGCTATTAAAGACTCTGAATTTCAAAACTGTGGATATTTATGGAGCGAAGCTTGGCGCTTTCAGTCGAAACGATAAATTATCAGCCGAAGATTTTGAAATGCTGATCATAGCGGAAAAACAATGAAATGCTAACCAGCGGATTGAGCGGACGGCGGGATAAGCCCGCTTACCCTTACCGTTATACTTGATTTCTACAATCGTAAATCTTGAGGTGATATAGAGAGCGTATGCTAATTCTTTTTAGCTGCAGCCCTCAACCTCATCAACCGAAGACTCCTGAAGTCCTCAACCTTGAAGTGACATCGTTTATGCAATCTTTCAAGTAGAAAGCCTTAATTATGAATGCTCGGGATAATAAACTTGAGGAGTTATAAACACGTAGTATAACATCTCATTTTTAACAAATTATTCGCACGCAGGAAATCCCCAAATTGTTATAACCAAACGATTGCAATGGGCAGTCCCCATGCGAGAAACTCGTCATATTCATGAGATTACATTGACAAAAAGCAATTGAATGGGTAGGATTCTTACATATAACAAATTGCAGTAGAAGGTTATCTTGGATTGACGAGTAGGTGCAACAAACAACTCACTCTTTTAAAAGGGAGATCTATCTCTCGTTTTTTGACCTGCCCATTTCCTTGAGCACGCCCATGGAGATAGTTGAGTGAGCGAAAGCGACCCCTGCTCTTAAAGCCGTAACGACAAAAAGGGCCTCTGCACTCTCTTGATTGGTTGCTCTTGATTTTTTAGCAGCCTTGACATGGCCTTGGATACAATAAGGGCATTGGGTTGTGTGAGCCACGCCAATGGCAATGAGTCCTTTCACCTTCATAGAAAGAGCACTATCCTCAAAATCAAAAATAGAAGTACGAGTTGTGAGGTCCATCTCAGATTATCAGGCGGGGTTCAAAACAATTAATTTCGGGGGGCTGATTCTCTTCTTTTATGTTTACCGGATATTGAGGTTTATCGTTTTACCAACTCCCGCCACCTCCTCCTCCAAAGCCGCCACCGGAAGACCCACCCCCACCAAAACCTCCTCCCCCCCCGCTCGATCTGGGTGCGGAGAACATGGCAGAGCTCAGGGTTGAGGTCACCGAATTGAGGGAGTGGGTGAAAGCGTATGGGCTGAAGGTCCTGAATCCCATTGGTGAAACATACCAGTCTGGTGGTTCCTGGTAGATCCCTTCAAAAGCCTTTGCCCAATTATCCGCCACATTCAGGGCAATGGCATAAGGCAAAAACTTCGAAAAAAGATTCTTATCGCCCATCCTCTCCAGTCTATCTTTCTCCGCACGATTCATAAATTCCTGAAAACCCAAAACATCCATGTAGGCAGAGGCCCCTGCCTTCGTTTTGGCAGGCATAAATTTGGCAAACCCAAGGATGGGAAGCCCTGTCAGCGCCCATGCCAAAATGACCTTAACAATCGAACCGGCCATCAGGAACCCAAAAATCAATCCGCCGAATATCATGATGAGGAAACCCGCCACCAGATAGGAGGTGGTTACCTGTTCTGGGTTTCTCAGGAAATATTTTTTCCTCACGAGTTCCCCGTACAGGGTCTTTTTAAGCAAATCCAAGTTCGTATAGAACTTATTTTTTAAACTTGAGATGAAGACACCGGGTAAATCCCCCGGCAGGAGACTCTTCATCAGCTCCATTTCAAATGGATTGAGATTCGAATCCGGGGGCTTCACTTTTTGGAGATAATAATCCAGGCGATCAAAGATCAATCCCTCTTTCTTGGTCTCTTCGATCTTGATGTACCCTTTGACCGCTAAGCCGACAATGGTGGAAGTGATGTCTCGGGGATCGAGCTTCTCATCCACAAGAGCTCCTACCTCCCCCGGGCAAAGGGGTTTTTGATCAAACTTGGGGGGGTCATACATTACGGTAACGGATTCTCTCACTTTTGGGTCCCTTCCCTTTCGATACCAGCGATTGACCATATAAAAAAATGAAAAGATGGGAAGCAAAAAGATCCAGTTCTCTTTGGGGTTGACCGCCCACAAAAATTTCTTCCAGGAGGAAGGCGGAGAGACAAGTCCCTTATCCCATCCGAAGACCAACGTCAGCCCTTCCCCCATCTTAAGGTCTCTCTTTGCATAAAAATTTCCGGTTTGATTTAAAGTTTCATAACCACCTTCTTCTCTCGAACCATATCCCCCTTGATAGGCTACCCCCATTAAATTTTTACTCGGCGTCTTCGTGTCCAATAAAACCATCGCAGAGGCCTCTCTGATCGGTGCTTTCCAGTAGTTTCCTGTTACATTCCAGTAAAGTTCATCATGGTCATTTAAAAAAAGGATGGCATTCTCTACTTCGTAGATCACCACATAGGTCTGATTGCCCTTGACATATCGTTTCGCATCCCCAATTCGGATATTGTAAAGATGACCCATCCTTTTCACCTGGTATTTCCAGCCCTTACCAGATTCATCGGTCACCGATAAAACCCTTGTCGGTGTCTTGATCACCTTGCCGAACTCATCTCGATATTTAAACGGGATTTCCCGGTAAATCCCATGCCGCGACTGATGGAATTCCACATCGATTTTTTCTTTCACGATAATGGATGAATCCTGGTTAATCAGGATATCCGAGTGGAACTTATTGATGGTGAAGTACTGGGCAAAGGCAGGAGAAGAAAACATTAGGTTAAGGCTTAGGCTAAGAAGCAAGGGAATAAAAGTAGTTAACCAAATTAATTTCACCCAACTTCTCATCGATTTCCTCTACCTATGGTCTATATTTAGGAACTCAGCTTCTAATAAATAGAGTATATTATTGTCCAACGTTCATGGTTCTTGGTCCATCGTTCATAGTTCATCGTTGTTTATCGACCCCTCTACGAAAAGCTTACCTTCACAGGTTTTCTTTCGGCCCCGGGGGTTTCCAGTTGGAATAATTCAGCTTGTTTGAAATTGAACGCCGAGGCAACCAGGTTTGAGGGAAAGGATTCAATCAGGATGTTGAAATCCCGAACTACGGCATTATAATAGCGCCTGGCCATTTCAATATTGTTCTCCAGGTCTTGCAGTTGGGATTGAAGCTGCATAAAATTCGCATTGGCCTTTAATTCCGGATAGGCCTCAGCCACGGCAAAAAGGCTCTTCAGGGTATCCCTAAATACATTCTCAGCCTTGGCCATTTCCCCAGGAGAGGTCGCCTTCATCGCCATGGATCTCGCTTCAGTCACTTTTTCGAAGACCCCCTTTTCATGGGAGGCGTATCCTTTCACGGTCTCAACCAGATTAGGAACAAGGTCATATCGCTTTTTACATTGGACATCAATATCCGACCATGAAGACTTTACCGTGTTCCTGAGTCGAACGAGTTTGTTATAGATGGAGACGACGGCAATCACAATGATGGCAATGATGATGAGAATAACGAGCAGAGTCATTTTTCACCTCCTGTTTTAAGAGTATGCTGTAGATTACAGAATTTAAAGAATTTTTTCAAGCATTCTTTAAAAATTACAACACCTATAGTAGATCGGTTGTTTGAACAGGAACAGGGGAGAATCGAAGTACACCGGCAGAGGATTTGGTCTGATCGAGTTCTTACTCCCGGGGTGGCATTCTGCTTGGCAAACATCCGCTAGATTTTATGGTTGGGTGAATCTTTATCTTCATACAACATTGGCATAAGCCCTTACTTCTTGGTTCAATCTTTCACCGAGTTCCTCCGCAGTGATATCTAAATCATATTGTGATTGCAAACCAAGCCAGAACTCAGCAGAGGTTCCAAAAAACTTTGAAAGCCTCAGCGCGGTATCAGCACTCACTCCTCGCTTGCCGAGAACAATCTCGTTAATTCTGCGCGGTGGCACGCCAATATTGAGTGCCAGTCTGTTTTGGCTTAAACCCATTGGCTTGAGAAACTCTTCTAATAGAACTTCGCCTGGATGTACAGGATGTAGTTTCTTTTTCATGATTCTCCTCTCTAATGATAATCGGTTATTTCAACATCATAGGCATCACCTTCTTGCCAGGTGAAGCAAATACGCCATCGGTCATTGATCCTAATGCTATATTGACCTTCACGATCGCCTCTTAGCCTTTCTAACCTATTCGCTGGCGGTATCCTCAAGTCATTGAGATTTTTGGCATTATTTAGCATGCGCAATTTTCTCAATGAAACTTGCTGAATATCTCGAGGCAATTTGTTAGATCCTTCCCGGCTATAGACCCCCTCTGTTTCATGGCTTTTGAACGATTTTATCATTTATGGTAGGGTATAACGGATAGCGTTAAATGTCAAGAGTTATATTGTGGGAACGCCCTGTTTATGATTTATTGGTTCAGCGCTTGAAGTCAGACAACAAGCCATCCCTGCCTGCCAAGGGCAGGCCTGCCTGACGGCAGGCAGGCGCTGGAATTGGGTGTCATGCAATTAATCTATACCGATTATAAAAATAAAGATTAATAGTAGTAAGATACATACAAAGAAGGGCAAGGTTTGCTTACCTTGCCCTTCTTTAAAGGCTTACTTGGAAGGTAGAGTATAAGTCCCCGTGCCCTCGACAAAGCTGCAGAAGTCCTCAGGATAAATCCCAAGTTCTCGCTGGATTTCTTTGCGAAAACATCTCTATATAAGGAACAATCGGTAAGAGAAAATACATTAAACGCCTTGCGTAAGGCGGGTCTGAAGTGAAATACAAGGTTTGAACTCTTCTACTTATTTTCCAGCTTTGACAATAACCATTTTGGAAAAGAATGCCAGGGCATGGCTATATTTTTTGAGGGCAGCGGCGTTTCTTTTACGACGCGGCAGATGAGTAAACCGTTTTCTGCAGCATCCTTCCCAGCAAGAGCTTTAAACTTATTCAACGGATCGATATGTTTGAGTGTTGGTGTAGCAGTTAATTTAATTTCTATAGGGTAAAGTTTGGTACCGATCTGGATAATTAGATCTACCTCCAGACCATCATGAGAACGCCAGAAGAAGATATCCGCTTTTTGGCCTCTCATCGAAAAAACCTTTAACACCTCACTAACAATAAAACCTTCAAAGATGGCTCCTCCCATTGCTCCGGAAAGTGTTGATTGACCATTGGGTTGTCTTGTGAGGGCACAGACAATAGCAGAATCAATGAAATAAAGTTTGGGGGTCTTGACCAGACGTTTTCCATAATTTTTAAAATAAGGAGGAAGAAAGAGACAGAGATAAGATGCCTCTAAAACCCCAACCCATGCCTTAATCGTTGGGAGAGAAACGCCACATTGTCTCGATAAGATCGCTGTGTTTAATGTCTGGCCGTGATAGGCTGCTGATAATCCTATAAACTGCTCAAAGATTCGCAGGTCTTTGATATTCTGAAGTTGCCTGACGTCTCTCTCTATATAAGTTTGAATATAAGATCGGATCCAAAGCTCCCTCTTTTCGTGAAAAAGAGAGGGCTCTGGATATCCCCCATTCCAGATGATTGTTTCTAACCAATCTGGACTCCTCTGTTCATACTCCAGCAAACTGAAAGGTAAAAGTTCAAGGACGGCGATACGGCCGGCAAGAGATTCGGTGATATTTTTCATAAGTTGAAATTGTTGGGACCCGGTAAGAAGCCATTTCCCATTTTTTTTCCGCTCGCGGTCAATGCGGATTTTCAGATAGGGCAAAATTTCTGGTACATACTGAAATTCATCCAGAATGACAGGCTTTTCTCCAAACCGATCAAGAAATCCATTCGGGTCAGAAAGGGCAAAGTTCCTTTCCAGTGGATCGTCAAAGCTCACATAATCAAATCTCTTGCCGTATTCGTGAATTAAAAAGGTAGTCTTCCCTGCCTGCCTTGGACCGGTCACCAATATAGCAGGAAAAAGTTTCAAGGCTTCATTTAATGTTGAGGAAAGGAGGCGCCGAACATACATGTTGAAATAGTGAACTACCCCGCAGCAAGCTGCGGGGCATCAAATTCTCTAAAAAACTTTCCTCCCCCTTGATGGGGGAGGATTAAGGTGGGGGTGATGATAAGATCATTTCCCCCTCACCCTAACCCTCTCCCCCCAGGGGAGAGGGAGGCCATTCATCCCCCCAGCAGAGCTGAGGGGTATTCTGGCATATTTTTATAAAGTTGAACTTTAGTTTTGTCAAGACTTTTTCTTCTTCCCACTCTTCATTTTCTTCAGGATTTTCTTGAATAGGTTTGGGGGAGGAAACTGATGTCGACCTGGACAACAATATTGTCGAAAGTTATTAATTGGCTGTAATTTAAAAAGAAATGATAACCCCTATCTAAAATTCCCGACAAACCTTTCCTGTTCTAATCTTCTTGTCTCCATCGAAATTTCCAAAGACGATGATTGTTTTATTATTTCTTGATGTCAAGTGGTGTCAAAATTTATCGTTGATTCAGTCCTCCTTCACTCTCCTCATCATGGGCGGGGAGGAATCTGTTCCTCCCCGTTCTAATCCAAGCGAACTCTTTTTACTCACCAACTTTTCTTGATTTGAATGCATTTCTAATCAGTAAAAACAGATTAATTAACGTTTAAAATACAATTGCGTGTAACACCTACTAACCTGTAGTGGTATGTTGATCCTGGAGTCAATGATTACCGAACGAAACAAACAAAAAAGGCAGGACCATCGGGTGACCCTGCCTTTGCCCTCTTACAATTAATGATGAATTTACTTCTTAAAAAACTTCTTCCTCCCGTATCCTGCCAGTCCAAGCAGTCCAGACCCAAGAAGGAGCATGGTGGTGGGTTCTGGAATTGGGGTTGCAAGAAATCCATGTAAACCGCTGCCATCAAAATAATTTCCCACGACATTGACTCCATCTATGCCACTAGCTAACGTACCTGATGCACCGGGGTAATTGAGCGGAGTATAGGTCAAACCATTGTAAAGAAATCCATGACTTGTGCTGCCATCTTCATAGTATCCCACAATATTCGCTCCATCTATGCCACGAGCCTCCGTATGTGAAGCACCGGGGTAATTGAGCGGAGTATAGGTCGAACCATTGTAAAGAAATCCATGACTTGTACTGTCCTTTGTATAATTTCCCACGATATTGGCTCCATCTATGCCCCAAGCCAACGTATGTGAAGCATCGGGGTAATTGAGCGGAGTATAGGTCGAACCATCGTAAAGAAATCCATGACTTGTGCTGTCCTCTGTATAATTTCCCACGATATTGGCTCCATCTATGCCACGAGCCAACGTATTTGAAGCACCGGGGTAATTGAGCGGAGTATAGGTCAAACCATTGTAAAGAAATCCATGGAAGGTACTGCCATCATGATAGTATCCCACAATATAGGCTCCATCTATGCCAAAAGCTCTTGTCTCTGAAGCACTGGGGTAATTGAGCGTAGTATAGGTCGAACCATTGTAAAGGAATCCATGGTATGTGCTGCCATCATAATAGTATCCCACAATATTGGCCCCATCTATGCCACGAGCCCACGTCCCTAAGGCACCGGGGTAATCGATTGAAGTATAAGAATAATCGATGGCATGGCCAGAATAGGGAATGAGTCCCAAGATTAAAATGACCAACGAATAAATTAGTATTCTTTTCATATTATCATCTCCCTCTCTTTTATATTTACCAATTAAAGACACAACGGATTTGACATCCTTCGGCAACCCAGCCATTTTTACTTAGAAGACCCTCCCCACTTTCACCTCCCTTCAAATTAATAATTTAACTTTAGCAAGATTATAAACCGAATAACCCTCCTTTTTACCTCATCCAATTACAGATAGATTTACTTCTTAAAAAACTTCTTCCTCCCGTATGCTGCGAGCCCAATTAACCCAGACCCAAGAAGGAGCATGGTGGAGGGTTCGGGGACGGGTTCAGGGACAGGGGCGACGTCGACTTTGATCCGACCACCAATTGGTAGAACGTAAAAGGTCAATCCAATATACAACTCCATCCTGATGGTTGGATGTCGAATGTATATACCAACTCATTATAAATCTTAAGCATTTTCCATACCAAGTTTTGTTGTTAATAGAAGAATAGCCGAAACCAGTAAGCTTCTCAATATGTTATAGATTTCCAGTCATTTTTTTATGAAACTTCGTGCTTTTAAAAAGTGGAAATGATTTACATAAAAATCCCAAATTGCCTCCACTAAAAGAGAAAAACTTTTCCCACTCGTTTTATTGATTTCGAGGTGAAATCTTGTTTTTAAAAAGGAACAGTTGAAACTTGATAACAGGAAGCAACATAGCATGGCAGACCTCTTGGTTGCCTTAAAAATAGGCAGGCAGACCCTCCACGGATTAACAGGGAATAACCAAGAGATAAAAGATTTCTTTTGAAAAGAATTAGGGCTATCTCCTTTTCCTTCCATATAGACGCCCCTCCCCAGAAGATTCTCTCTGAAGACTTCACCTCATAATTAACAGATGCTCTTCAAAAAATGAGGGGGATCCAGGTTATCAGGTATAACCCCATCAGGCTAATTAAACAGCTGAAGGCAAAATTGGAGAGCTTAGCAGTAAGCCATCCATTTCAAAAAAAGAATTCGGGGGAGTCCCTTTAAGTATTATCTAAGAGGTAAACACAGAAACCCCTCTTCATTCAATTTTTTTCACCT
>DCVM01000082.1 GCA_002327985.1 Syntrophaceae bacterium UBA2188
GCGGGGTAGTTCACTTGGCTATAAAGTTGATTTAGACTTGTCGAGAAGTCGATGATGGTTTTTTTGGTCATTACACTGCTGTTCATCAGGCTCCTTGCTTTTACATCTCTTTGATGAATCTGTTATAATCCATTTCCAAATGGTTAAGAAATTACTTAAGGGGATCTCCTATCTCTGTCTTCATCATAATCGGAAAATCCTCCTCATTTTCTTCGTCCTCTTCGGGATTGCTTTTATCCTAACCGGCAAGATCCGTTTCGATCCCAACTTCCTTAAACTTTTTTCCACGGAAAGAGGTTCCATCCAACTCTACATGGAAAATCTTCAAGAAACAGGGACCTTCGATCTCCTTTTCATCCTTTTGGAGAAGGGGGAGGAGAATGATTCCCGGCGATTGATCGAATCCGGAAGAGAGATTTCCGAAAATTTGAAGAAAATGGAGATGGATGGGATGAAAGTTTTCAAGTCGGTTCGATTCCAGAAGATTGAAGAAGAGGACTGGGAAGGAGCCAAATCCGCGCTCGCCCTCTTTCTGACCCACCCGTATC
The DNA here is from genome assembly GCA_002327985.1 of Syntrophaceae bacterium UBA2188. Taxonomy (GTDB): domain Bacteria; phylum Desulfobacterota; class BSN033; order BSN033; family UBA1163; genus UBA1163. Next base: position 549 of record DCVM01000082.1, read on the forward strand.
TGTTTATGGATCAGGAGGATATTTACAAACTTAAGGAGAAGTGGAGTGAAGAAGGAATCAAAAAGCAGGTTCGAAAGAACAAAACCACTTTGATCAGCCATGCCTCCTTTGCGATGAAGGACCTCATTCAGATAGATCCCTTTGAATTGCGCTGGCTTTTTATGGAGAAATGGAAGCAAGGAATGAAGGGATTGGAATTCGATGAATCAAGCAATTTCTTTCTCTCAAAGGATCAGAATTCGCTTCTGATCATCACAGAGCCCCAGCGTCCTGCCACCGACCTTTCCTTCTCCAAATCTTTAATGGAAGTTTTGAAGAAGTGGCTCTCTCTCTCTCCTTTTGCTCAAGATAAAAGCGTCAAGGTCTCCTTTACCGGTGCCCATCCGATTGCCACAGCGGAGTCCACCATCCTTCGATTTGATATGCAGAGCTCCTTTATCTTTTCTTTGATTCTGGTGCTGATTTTATTTTTTTATGTCTACCGGAGATGGGTTACTCTCCTCTTCGTGGGACTTCCCCTTTTCGGAGGGATCCAATTGACCATGGGGATTGCTTCCCTAACCTTAGGAAGCCTAAATATTCTAACCAGTGCTTGTGCCGCTATCTTGGTCGGTTTAGGGATTGACTTTGCTGTCCATATCTATGATCGGTATCATCAAGAGAGGGCATTGGGTGCGGATATCTCCTCAGCCGTTGAGACGACCCTCGTCCACACTGGAAGGGGAATCTGGACCGGGGCGTTCACAAGCATTTTTGCCTTTGGGGTCCTTTTCTTCTCTCGAGTACAAGGAATCGTCGAACTGGCCTTTCTCGTGTCCGTGGGTCTTCTCTGCGCCCTCCTCTGCATCTATTTTGTTCTTCCCTCCTTCCTGGTCTGGATGGATCAAAGGAAAAAGCCTTATCCCTATTCCTCTCTTCAACGCTTCCAGTTCAAAACCCTCTCCTCTTTCTTAGAGAGAAACCCATGGCTCTCTTTTTTCCTATTCATTGGAATCACGCTCTTCTTTCTCTTCTTTGCTTTCCGCATCGAGGTGGAGAGGGATTTCAGAGCCCTGAGGCCGAAAGAGATCGAATCCCTTCAGGTCTTCGAACGAATGGGGAGGGCCTTCGGAGGGAAAAAGTTGGAAGCCATTACCCTTCACGAAGGGAAAGATCTTTCTTCCCTTTTGTTAAAAGAGGAGGAGATCGCCAAGACCTTTGACCGATACCAAAAAGAGGGGAAGATTGACTCCTTCCTCTCCCTCTCCCAGTTCATTCCCTCTCCTGAAAAACAGAAGAGGGTCGTTAAGGAAATTCAGGAATCCATTGACTTGAAAAAGGTGAGAGAGAATTTTATTAAAGAACTGAAAGAAAATGGATTCGAGGTCGGTCCATTTCGATCCTTCCTTGAAGGTCTCGAGGAGTTGAAAAAGGGGAATGAGAAAATCTATTCACCTGAAGCCCTGATGGATTCGCTCCGCCAAGGGCCCTTAAAGAAGGGATTGGAGAACCTCTTCGTTAAGAAAGGGGAACATTACAAAACGGTTTCGCACCTCTATTATCAGAAGGGGAAACTCTCTCTGGGTCAGTTAGAAGGAGAACTCCAAGGCGTTTCGATGACAGGGCCTGAGAAGGTGGAGTCCGAGATTCTATCGATGGTGAAAGAAGACCTGTTCTTTCTTGCCCCCATCGCTTTTTTAATCGTTCTTTTAATGGTCTTTCTTCATTTCAGAAGGTGGAAAAACGTTCTTTTTACATTGATGCCGTTGGTGATGGGGCTCATCTGGATGGTGGGAGCGATGTCTCTTTTGGGGATCCGTATGAATTTTGTCAATGCCGTCATCCTTCCCATGATCATCGGGATGGGAATCGATAATAGCGTCCATTTGATGCATCGCTTCTTGGAAGGTGAAGGAAAAGATGCGGGCCTTGCCCTGCGTACCACGGGGAGAGCCATGGTTATCTGTTCTCTGACCACCATGCTTGGATTTGGTTCGTTAGCCACGGCTCGATATCAGGCCCTCTCCAGCATGGGATGGGTGACCATCCTCGGTCTGGGCTTCTGCCTGAGCACTGCCCTTTGCTTTCTTCCAACTCTTTTAATTCTCTGGGAGCGGAAACGGCGTGAGCATTAAGAAATACGATGCCATTGTGATGGGATCTGGGATGGGAGGGTTGACGGTGGCCGCCCTTCTTGCGAAGAAAGGATTGAAAACCCTTCTTCTTGAAAAAGAGAAGCAGGTAGGAGGTTATGTCGTCTCCTTCAAAAGGGATGGCGTAACCTGTGATGCCACAGGCGCCTTTGTCGGAGGGTGTCAAGAAGGCGGAGACTTTTATCACCTTCTTAAGGAGATCGGGGCACAGGAAGAGATTGAATTTATCCCCGTCCATCATATCCAGAATATTTATCCTGGCTTCAAGGTTCTTCTCCACCAGGGTGGATTTGATTCCTATATGGAAGCCCTCTTAAATCTTTTCCCTGAAGAGGAGAAAGGGTTGAAGGCCTATCTCTCTTTGGTGAAACAAATCGGGCAAGAAGTAAAATCATACGCTGAGATGACACGGATAAAAAAGGTCCTTTTTCCTTTTTACTTTAGGCATCTCGTCCGTTTCCATAAATCGACCCACAAACTTATTCTGGATCACCTTTTCAGGGGAGGGGAGATTAAGATGGCGCTCCATACCCTTCCCGCGACAGAACCACCCTCAAGGCTCTCTTTCCTTTTTGTAGCCACCTTAATCAGTAAAGCTTTAATGGAAGGCGTTTTTTATCCAAAGGGAGGCATGGGGAAGATTTCAGAAGCCATCGCCACGTCGTTCTGCCGACATGGAGGAGAAATCGCACTTCAAAAGGAGGCCGAGAGGATTCTGGTAAGAGGCAGGAGGATCGAAGGCGTGCTGACCAAAGAGGGAACCCTATTTGAGTCGCCCCTGGTCGTTTCCGACATCAATCCCAACCATCTGGCAAAGATGCTTCCTTTGGAATTTCAAAAACCTCTTGCCAAAAAGAGAAGAGGCTTCGAATATTCCCTTTCCTGTTTCATTCTCTATATTGCCACGGATTGTGATCTGATAAGCCTGGACCTTCCCTACTTCACCTATCTTCGTTTCCTCTCTGATTTAGAGGAAGAGGACCAGATGATGCGACGAGGAGAGATTCCGAATCATCCAACCATGATCGTCTCGATCCCAACCCTTTTGGATTCTGCATTGGCTCCTCCAAATCAGCACTTCGTAAAAGTTCTGGTCAATGTTCCTTATCGTTATCAAGAGGCATGGGGGAAGGGGGATCCCGAGAAATATCGCCGTATTAAAGAGGATTTTTCCCAGAAGATCCTCCACCAGTTAGAAATAAAATTCATTCCGGGTCTAAGAAACCATCTTCTTTTTTACGAGGCGGCTACTCCCTTGACGTTAGAGCGATATACAGGGAATGAGGTAGGGGCGATGTACGGCTTAGCTTCTACACCCCAGCAGATTGGAAATTTGAGGCCATCCTACCAGACTCCTCTTCCAGGGCTCTTTCAGGTCGGTCACTATACCCGACCCTCCCATGGGATTGTGGGCGCCAGCCTCTCGGGTCTCTTCGCTGCGAGAATGATCCTCCAAAAGCCTCATAGAGTATAGGGTAAAGCGCATCGCGTCAAAAGTGGAGGGATTAAAGATTTGGGGAATTGAGGAATTTCAAATTACTCAATCCCAGGATTCCTAAATTTCTAAATGGGCACTCCCCGATGTGCTATGCGCCATGGGTTTTTTTGGCGAAAGGTTGAAATACACCCTATGAGCATTTTACAATTCCCGAGATGGGAAGCCTTGACTGTCTTTTCCTCCATGTTCCCAAGTTGACCAATTACTACCGGCCGATCAATGATTTTATTTGGATCAATTTCCTCCCCATGGGGCTCCTCGGATTGGCCGATCTTCTTCAGCGCCATACCCTTTCTACTCAAGTCGTGCACATGGGGGTGGAGTGGATTGAGAATCATCATTTTTCTATCCTTGAATATATCCGGGAAAAAAATCCTCAAATCCTTGCCATCGACCTTCACTGGCACCATCAGAGTTACGATGTGATGGAAACAGTCAAAAAAGTGAAAGCGGAGATGCCTTCCCTTTATGTTCTTCTTGGGGGCTATACGGCCAGTTTTTTTCATGAGGAAATCATGAGAAATTTTGATGGCGTCGATGGAATCATCCGCGGTGAGGCAGAAGTTCCCATGTTGGAACTGGCCCATGCACTCCGACAAGGGAAGGAAGACCTTTTTTCTGTTCCCAACCTCACCTGGAGGAGGAAAGGGAGAATTCTTATCAATCCCCTCTCCTATATCGCCACAGAAAAAGAGCTGAACGACCTCTCCTTTACCAACTTCCTGTTGTTAAAGAATCATCGCACTTACATCCGATATATCGGGCAACCCTTTTATGTGAAGGGAGTTTCCAAGGAAAAGAATTTCTGGATGTATTCTCTCAAATCGCCCATCCATCATCTCACTGTGGGGAGGGGATGTCCTGTCCAATGCACCTGGTGTGGCGGCGGTCGTTTCTCCCTGGAGACCATTACAGGCAGAAAAAAGGTGACCTATCGAGAGGTAGAGGGTGTTCTCCAATCGATTCGGGAAGCCATCTCATACGGGTATGAGACCTTCCATATCTGTTTTGATCCTTATCCACAGAGGCCTCAATATTTCCTCGAGCTTTTCTCTCGAATTCGGGAAGAGAAAATTCGGATGGAGTGTTTCTTCGAATCTTTTGGACTTCCCACCATCGATTTTATCAAGTCTTTTAAGGACACGTTTCCCGGACCCAAATCCCTGATTGCCCTATCCCCTGACGTCGGTTCGGACCGGATGAGAAAGATTCATAAAGGATATGCCTATTCCAATCAGGCCCTGATGGAGACGCTTGACCAGTTGAACTCCCATGGAGTCTTCTGTGACCTTTTCTTCACCCTCGGCATGCCCTTTGAGAAAAAAGCAGATGTTCGGCAGATGATTGGACTCCAGAAGATGATCCGAGACCGATATCCCATTGTGAGAGGAATTCGCACTTTTACGATTGAGATGGAACCGGCCTCTCCTTGGCATTTAGATCCTGAGGAATATGGGGTGAAAACCTCACTGGATCATTTTATGGATTTCTATCATTACCATTCTGGAGACAAGAGTGCTTTTTCTTCTTTGGGATATTGGATTCCCGATTACTTCGAAGGAGAGGTCGATGCCAAGGGATTTGAGGAGGCCTTGCAGAAGATCAAGTGCCGCCATTTTTGCTTTATCCATCCTCAGGCCAGAAAATCGTCCACCCCTTTCTGGGGGAGAAGGCTCTGTGGTCTTTCGAACCTATTTTGGAAGGCAAGAGGGTTGGTAACCAAGAAACATTGATCCCTCAGGGCCTAAGACAAAGTCTTTTTCCACCATTTTTTTTCAGAGTCAACAGACTTTTCAAAAGTTGCTCAATCTGGGATATTTTTCATGGATTTTACGGTCCTGAGCATGGAATTCTATCTCACCGAAGCCTGCGGTCATTGAATCGTGATTTTTGTGATGACCCATCTTACTTTGATCTAAAATCGAGTAAAACAGATCCTTTGATTGGATGCCCGTCTCTCAGGGCGTTCTGGATGGAAGTTGTGAGAAGGGAAAGGGGTAAATCCTGGGGAAGGACGGCTTGGGCCTTCTGGAAATTTGATAGAGCGGAATCAAGATGACCCGCCTTGAGGAATTCTATCCCCTCTGAAAGGATGGGTTCAACTTGGTCTTTGAGATGACGAAGTTCTGGTGGGTCTTGGTCATACACTTCGATAATGCCTATCGGTGCTGAACTCCCCTTGACCGAAACGTCTCCCAGTTTGCGGAATCGGTGACCGTGTCCGCTGGGCAACTGATTGGCAACTTGATCTGAGATGATCATCTCGATACCCAATGGCCGGGTGACTTCTTCAAGGCGCTTGGCCAAATTGACCGTTAGGCCAAGGACCGTGGAGTCCATTCGTTTGGGAGAACCGATGGTTCCAAGAATCACTGGGCCGGTATGAAGACCGATACCAATTCGTATCGCCTGGTCAGAGGGACGAGTTGGGTTGGTATTGAGAGATTTTACGACGGTCAGGATGTCCACCCCGCAGTCCACCGCTCTTTGGGCAGAGTCTTTACCCTCAAAGATGCATAAGATCATGTCCCCGAGGAATTTGTCGATCACTCCTCGTCGCCAATCGACGACTCGGGTAATCCGCTCAAAAAAATGATTAATCAGGGCGATCAACTCGCTCGGGGTGAGTCGTTCGGATAAAGCCGTAAATCCCCGGACATCGCAAGAGAGAACGGTGACCCATTGCTGATCTGCTTGGCCTAAACGGATGGACTTCAATCCCTGGGAAGCAATCCGGCGCAGATAGGCTGGAGGGACGAATCGTTCGAAAACATCACGGGACTCCCGGATGGCCTGGTTTAAGGAACGAAAATGGAGCGCCACAGCAATACTTAAGAAAACGGAGAGCCAGAGAGAAGTGATCCACAATATCTGGCCTTTGATGGGGACAGAGATGCCGGCGGAACGAATCGCATCATGGAGTCCCCCTAACAACCAGAATATCATTCCAATACCAAACGGCACGAGATAGGCTGGTCTTTGGGTTTTCGATAACCTTAATCTTACAATGGTCAACATAAAATAAAAAAAACAGACGAATAGGCAGAAGAAATGGATGAGGGGTCTGAGAAGCTTTGATTGGGGTCTCAATATCCCTGCCTCAATTTCATGAGGTAAAAGAGGAAGGCCTAAGAACCACACCCCCTGTCCCCAGAGGGCTGAGGCCGCCAATAGAACACTTAAGCCGGTTATGATTCGCGATCGCCATCCCATTTTCTCGTCAGAGAGAGCCGAGTCAAACCATGTCCAACTGGCTGGTAAAAGGGCGACCGCCGCCAAATCAATCCTATACCCTAAAAGGATGGATTCGGGCGATTTTTGTAGCCCGTAAATGGTCCAGCCTAAAAAAAGGAAAGTGGAAAAAAGATAGAAGGAGAAAAGACTCCGTAAAGGCCGGTAATGGTGGTAGAGTGTTAAGGTCACCAAACAAAGAATGGCCATGATGACGTTGGCCGCAAAACCAAAAAAGGGACCCACACTGTAATGAGGAAGGGAATAGGGTAACATTTTAGTAGGATCATTTCGAGAAGGTCTTCGTTTTGGTACGAGTCTAATAATTTAGAATTAATAAGTCAACAATATTTTGAAGTCTTTTTCGTCAGGTCTCTAAAGAATAGGTATCTTTCCCCTCTTTTTCCCTCACCCTGACCAGTCCCTTTTCTCTCAAAATCTCAAGATGACCTACGGCCTCGGAGATTCCAAGAAAGACTTCAAAGGGTGGGACCCCTGGAAATAAATCCATGGCGATTTCAAAGGGGGTCTTTTCCTTTTTGGATAAGGAAAAGAGAACGCGGTCCATTCGTTCTTTGTGATGGGCAAAGATTTTTTGAATCAAACCCTTTACCTCGTGAACCTCTTCTCCATGACCGGGAAAGAGAAGCGAGAGGTCCAACTCCTCTATTTTTTCCAAGGAGGTTAAGTAATCATTGAGGCTGGGATAACGGAGAGGAGTTTTATTATCAGGGACATTTAAAACCGGATTGGGGGTAGTTTCTTTTAAGAGGTGATCTCCAGTAAATAAAATTTTTTTCTCTGGCCAGTAAAAACAGATTAAACCGGGGCTGTGGCCGGGACAGTGAATTGTTTTCCAGGTCATCGAGCGAAAAGAGACAGAATCCCCGTCATTCAGGAAGAAGGCTTCTTCAAGGGGATCAGCCCAACCTTGGGCCGATTCGATAAATTGGATTGCTTCATGGACCAAGGGTTCCGGAGCTCCGTTTTTCAACAAGAGCCACTTCAAAAAACCCAAGGAATGGAGAATCGACCGAACCCTTCCGTATTCCCTTGGATGAAGATAGATGGGAGCACCGGAGAGTCTGGACAACTCTTTAGCTTGGCCGTAGTGATCGATATGGCCATGAGTGATGAGAATCCGCTCAATCGAATGAAGGCTATGACCGATGGCTTCCAACCCTTTCTTCAAGGCTTCAAATGACGCTTTTGTCTTGATCCCTGCATCCACAAGGGTTCTTGGAGAATCGTCAATAAAATAGACATTCATGGTCTTGAGGGGAAAGGGGATGGGGAGTTTTATCCTATGAATTTTATCAAGCATCTGATGGATCATGACTTTCCTATTCTATCCTTTTAGGGGAAAAAGGTAGCGTAGAATATTTTTTTAGTCAAGATTGATGGTCTCGTAAAAA
>DCVM01000088.1 GCA_002327985.1 Syntrophaceae bacterium UBA2188
TCAAGTTCAGCATGACGTTTTCCCTCTTTATGGACTTTTTACGAGATCATCAAAAAATGGAAATTCGAAATTACCATAATTGAATAGATGATGACGAATCATAACAAACATTCCCTGAAAATTCACTGGGCCTGGGTGGTTCTGGGAACGAGCTTTATCACCCTCTTTGTCAATTACAGTATTCGAATCGGGGCCTATTCCGTACTTTTGCCCAAGATGATTCAAGATCTTCATATCAATATGACCCAGGCTGGAATGATCAGGGCCGGTTATTTTCTAACCTATATTCTTTTTTCTCCGTTGATGGGTTGGCTCATGGATCGTGTCGGGGGGAGATATGTCATCAGTTTCTTTTGTCTCTTTTTAGGGGGGGGTACCCTTTTAATGGGAAAGGCGGCCGATCTCACTACCGCTATCTTGTTTCACGGGATAATAGGAATAGGAGCTGCTGCCATATGGACTCCGGTTTCCGCTTTGATTCAGAAATGGTTTGGAGGAAATAAACGAGGGCTGGCCTTAGGGATCCTTTCACCCAGTTATGCATTGGGATTTGGTCTGATGGGAATCCTTCTTCCCGCGATTGTAAAAAATTACAATTGGAGAATGGGATGGTACCTATTAGGAGCCTCAGGATTGTTCCTGATCGCTTTGAATTTTTTACTTCTCAGGGATGACCCTGAGAAGCTTGGACTTCTCCCTTGGGGTGAAAAAGTAAAATCGACTTCCTCCCAACCCCTTCCCGAGACTTCTTTCCATTATTGGAACATGATGAAAGATCGGACCTTCTGGTTGATCGGTATTTCCTATTTTTTTATTTCTCTCGGAGTTTATATCGTCTCTGATTTTATTGTTACCTACGGGGTGATGGAATTGAAAATTTCATACCCCATTGCCTCGACCTTCATCAGCATTCTTGCTCTGACCAGCATCGGGGGAGGGTTCATCTTAATGACTCTCTCTGATTATATTGGAAGGGTCAAGTCACTTGTCATGATCCATTCGTTATTGGCACTTAGCATTGTTTTGATCATTCTTGCAAAAGACAATATTCCATGGTTGAGGGTCGGGATAGGATGGTTTGGTTTTATGTATGGTCCGATCTTTCCAATGTATGCGGCCTGTGCCAGGGACTATTTCCCAAAAGAAGTTGCCGGAAGAGTGATTGGGCTATTAACTCTTTTTTACGGGGTAGGAGCCATGGTGGGGCCTATCCTGGGTGGCCATCTGACCGACCTGATAGGAAGCTTTCGCTGGTCTTTTGGGATCGGGGCCTTAGCTGCCTTGTTGGCCAGCCTCATCATTGGATTTTTGAGGAGATCCAGAGGGCTTGCTAAGAAAGGGGAGGATTGAAAGCATTCTTTCCTTTATGGTAAGATGGTGCGATGAAGAATGGTGGGGAGGAAGAAGAAGTGGCTACACCAAGAATTTTGGTTGTTGATGATGAAATGATTGTTTGTGAGAGTGTCAAGCGAATTTTAGAGGAAGAGGGGTATGAAGTGGAGACCGCTCTCAGTGGGAAGGAGGCCTTTGAAAAAATGAAGGCCAACCCCTTTGACCTTGTTATCACCGACCTCAAAATGCCTGGCATTGATGGGATGGAAGTTCTGAAGACATTTCGTAAAGAATATCCCGATTCAATTATCATTATGATCACCGGTTTTTCTACGGTAGAGACGGCTGTCGGAGCCATGAAATTAGGGGCCTTCGACTACATCCCCAAGCCCTTTACGCCCGATGAAGTCTCCATCGTGGTGAATAAGGCGATTGAGAAGAAAAACCTCATGGAGGAGAATATCTATCTGCGTCAGGAATTGCAGGAGAAATACGGGTTTCACAACATAGTGGGGAAAAGCAAAAGGATGCAGGAGATCTACCGAATCATAGCGAAGGTCGCGGCGACCGATAGCACCGTTTTAATTTATGGCCAGAGCGGAACAGGAAAGGAACTGATCGCCCGAGCCATCCATTTCAACAGCCCGAGAGGGGAGAAACAATTTGTTCCGGTGGACTGTGCCGTTCTTTCAGAAAATCTCCTGGAGAGTGAATTATTTGGCCATGTCAGAGGCTCTTTCACCGGTGCTGTGACCACCAAACCAGGACTTTTTGAGGTGGCTGATGGAGGGACTGTTTTTCTTGACGAGGTGGGGAATATCAGTTTGTCCATTCAAGCTAAGCTCCTCAGGGTCTTACAAGAAAGGGAATTCACCCCAGTGGGAGGAACCAAAGCTAAAAAGGTGGATATTCGGCTCATCGCCGCCACCAACAAGGACCTCGAAAAAATGATTAAGGAAGAGACCTTTCGAGAAGACCTCTATTACCGATTGAATATTGTTCCCATTTATCTTCCACCCCTGAGAGAACGACAGGAAGATATTCCAATCTTAGCGGTCCATTTTCTTAAAAAATATGCTGAGGAGATGGGGAAGACGATCAAAGGGTTTACCCCCGAGGCCATGGAGAAATTGATAAGGTATCCATGGCCGGGAAATGTTCGAGAACTGGAGAATGTGATCGAACGGACGGTGGTGATGATTGATGATGAGATGGTCAGAGTGGAACATCTTATTCTCCCAGGGCAACAGGAAAAAGAGATTTTGGAAAATCAAGTTCCTATGACCAGTGATGAACTAAAAGAAATCAAGAAACAGGTGAGAGAAAAGGCCGTCGAGGAAATTGAAAGAGCCTTTGTCCTGAATGCCTTGGAGCGCCATCAATGGAATGTCACCAGAGCGGCTGAAGAGGTAGGAATGCTCCGTCCTAACTTTCAGGCGCTGATGAGGAAGTATAACCTCAGAGTGAGGGGGGAACAGTAATGGAATGATGGAAGAATGGAATGACAGGTTCGCCACCCTCGAACAATGAAAATGACTTTTTAAGCAAGGTTAACAGGTTAGGGCTATGAAGCCAGTTTGGTGAAAGGTCAATGGTCTAAGGTTAAACACCAATAACCTAACCCAAGAACAAAACCGGCCTCTTCGCCCTTACCTTTAGCCTTTAGACTTTATAAAAATATGCCAGAATACCCCTCAGCTCTGCTGGGGGGATGAATGGCCTCCCTCTCCCCTGGGGGGAGAGGGTTAGGGTGAGGGGGAAATGATCTTATCATCACCCCCACCTTAATCCTCCCCCATCAAGGGGGAGGAAAGTTTTTTAGAGAATTTGATGCCCCGCAGCTTGCTGCGGGGTAGTTCACTTTCCAAGAAAGAGCGAAGCGTAGTGTCAGATTTTTTTAAATGGTTAATAATCGGATGGTCTATTGTAGTAGTTGGGATTGCTGCTCTTGGAGCGATCTTAATTATCAAGTACGGAGAAGTGAAAAAAATAGAGACAGATGATGTAAGTCTCTGTTTTATAATTGCTTTTTTTTGCTGGCTTATTCCAATAATTGCCTTCACCATCTTAGCTCGCACCTTAGGATTTTGATTATATATTCAACTGCATATTTTATTTATTCTTTAAGTAAATCAATTAATTCTATTAATTAGTGAATTTTTGCTCATTTTAAACAGAAAGATAGTATATAAATAATATACAGTTAGGTTAATAACCTCCATCTTCTTTCTATTTAAAAAGTCAATAAATTCAAATAAATGAATCAAATTTAATTTTTGGTTTCACGTTGGCACATGAAATGCAAATGTTTAATCTGAACCTTTTAGAAAGGGGGAATGGAGTATGTTAAAGGGAAGAAAATTCTGGCTGGCGGGATTATTGCTGGGCTTAATCACCCTCACGGCCACGCCCGCCTTTGCAAGATCTATCAGTTTAAAGGATGCCGGGATTGTATTATGGATTTTTATCATTATTGGGGCGATTATTGTCCTACTTCAATTAATCCCTGCGATCATCCTATTTTTTTCTTTTATCGGGACCACGACTGGCTTACTGGCCAAGAAGAAAAGACCTCAAGAAGAGTCCTCTGAAGAGAAAGCTGTCCTGCCGGGAATGGAGCCTGCCCCGGTGAAAAAATAGGAATTAAAAAAATGTCTGGGAAAATGAAAAATATTTTGATACTCTTAATCTTAATCCTGGCTTTGGCGATTGCATTGGTCTCTTTGGGGATTGCTTATGCAGGAGGGGTCAGAGGAATTGGACTCTTAGGAGTCTGTTTTTTCTTCACCGGCGGGGTCATCGTCGTCTTAGCCCAATTGATTCCAGCAGGTATCCTCTTTTCCTCCTTCATCGGAACGGCATTCTCTTCTTACAGAAGGGGAGAATTCCCCATCCGGACTACATAGACTGAGGAGGAGTTTAATATGAAATCGAAAACAATCCTCGTTGCATACCAGGATGAACTTTGGGCCAAATCCCTCTCCACTTTTTTCCATGGTATTGGCTACAGGGTAGAGATGGCAAAGATGGTGAGCGAGATGATCCGGAAGGTTCGAAAAGGAAATATCCATGTCGTCCTCCTCGATGATGGGATGGAAGGGGTGAAGGCGTGTGACCTCGTCCCCCTCTTTAAAAAGATCAATGACAGCATTCAGGTGATTGTCATTTCCTCAGAGGTTTCTCTCGGACTGGTAAAACGCCTGCGGGGAGCAGGAATTTTTTATCAAGCCATGAAACCCGTTGACCAGGAAGAGATCAAGTCGGCAGTGGAATGTGCTTTCGAAAAGATTGAGAGAGAGAGTTTAAAAAAAGAGGGGTTTTTCCCTTTCCTCATTCCAAGGAGGGTTCCAGCATGAAATGGAAAGAAGACGGAAGCAAGGCATGGAGTTTCCTCGGAGGGATCCTTCCTGTCTTTTTGATCTTGGGATTGATCTGGGGGCTGATCTTGGGCTGGATGACAGGAGTTGCTTGGAGCGATAATTCACTCTGTTTTGGTTGTCATCAGGATGAGTCGCTCAAAAAACAGGATGCTCGGGGTAAAAGTATTTCTCTTTTTGTGTCGGAGCCAGGGTTCAAAAATTCGATCCATGGAAAACTTTCCTGTTCAGACTGCCATATCCATATCAAGGACGATGTCCATGCAGAGGGAGGAAAGAAGGCCGCCGATAAAAGTGTGAATTGTGGAACCTGCCACCGAGAAGCGGAGAGAGAGTATCTTAAAGGTCTTCATTCCAAAATGATCATGAAGGGAACGGAAAAGGCAGCCTCTTGTTATGATTGTCATGGAAAACATGGCATCCTTCCCAGCAAGAATCCCAAATCGACGACCCATATTTTAAATGTCGATAGGACCTGTAACCGCTGTCATGCGGATGCTGTTTTTGTCAAGGAACATGCCTTAGGACCGCCCTTGCCGAAAGAGGAATTCAGGGAAAGTGTACATGGGAAAACGGGTGAGATCACCTGCACGAATTGCCACGGGAGCCATAGCTTAAGATCCCTGATCGATCCCAAATCATCCATTTTCCGATCGAATATCCCTCAAACCTGTGGTTCCTGCCATCCCGATATCACTAAACAATTTACTGAAAGTGTCCATGGAGTTCTTGCAGCAAGGGGAAGAAGTGATTCTCCCACCTGCACGACCTGTCACGGGTTCCACGGAATCAAGACAAAAATAGACCCGGGTTCCCCCGTCCATGAGAGAAGGATTGCAATGACCACATGTCCCCAATGTCATGCGGCAGAACGAATCTCGCAGGAATACAGGATTACCACGGTCCCGGTTAAATCCTATTATGATAGTTTTCACGGTCTGTCCTATCGAGGAGGAGATACTTTTTCGGCCAATTGTGCCAGCTGCCATGGCGTTCATGATATCCGACCCTCTTCGGATCCCCAGTCGATGATTCACAGAGATAACTTACAAAAGACCTGTGGAAATTGCCATCCAGGGGCCTCTGAAAATTTTGCAAAAGGAAAGATCCATGTCGTTGCTTCCATTAAAGGGGAAGAATTCGGTGAAAAGGTGGTTGGATGGGTGAGGATCATCTACATCCTACTGATCGTTGCTGTCATTGGAGGTTTGACTTTCTTTAATTTTATGGATTGGTTGAGGAAGACGATTGATCGGGTTCATTAAAAATGAAGGAGTAGGTTGCCATGACGAAGAAATACCTCAGAATGACACTGAATGAAAGATTGCAACACATCAACCTGGCCGTCAATTTTACGCTCTTGGTCATTACGGGTTTTGCTTTAAGCTATTCAACAGCCTTCTGGGTTTCTCCTATCGCCGATCTTCCCATGGGAATGACCTTTCGAGGCTTTCTGCATCGGCTCTGTGGTGTGGCCACCATTTTCCTGGGCGGTTACCACCTCTTATACCTGGCCTTCACGCCGAGGGGGAGGGGCATTGCAAAGGATATGATCCCAGGGTTGAAAGATGCTATAGACCTGTGGGAAACCCTGAAGAATAACTTTTTCATCAATCGGCCTGCCAAAGAGCTTAAAATGCCTCGGTTCAATTTCCGTGAGAAGTTGGAATACCTGGGCCTGATCTGGGGAACGATTGTGATGACGGTGACGGGTTTTATTCTTTGGTTTAAGACAGAATGGCTGCAATTCTTTCCGTTATGGACCTGGGATGTTGCCCGGGCGATCCATTTTTACGAGGCGATTTTAGCAACCCTCACCATTATCGTTTGGCATTTTTATTCTGTGGTGTTTAATCCCGATGTCTACCCAATGAGTTGGGCCTGGATCACGGGGAACCTAACCGAACATGAAATGAAGGAAGAACATGGCCTGGAGCTGGAAAAGATCAAGGCCCGGGAAAAAGGGGAGGTGAGGGAATTTGCCGAGACAGCAAAGATCGTGGATAGAAAGGCTTATGCCCTCCGCCATCAGAGAATAAAGAAGGAAGGGTTCAAACCCCTATCCGTCAGTGGGTTCTATGGAATGGTCCAGCGTTTTAACGAAACCATTAAGAACTGGAAAGGAATGTAAGAGGTTTCTGGAAAACCATCAACCCTTAATCAGAAACCTCTGATTACACAGATTTCAAAAAGATTACAGTGATTTTCCAAAGAATAACTCATCTGTGTAATCGTTATTTAATCTTTTAATCAGAGAGCGCTGCATATTTTTAGATTTTTGCAGAGACCTCATAAAGGGGGTAATCGGTATGTCTGAAGATCTCAAAGGACGGTATTCAACTTATCCGAAGAAAAAGGAGAAAAAAACGTTTGAACGAAAAGAGGGGCGATTTTTGCAACGAACTTATGAGTGGTTGAAGTGGAAGGTCATCCAGATAGGGGATTTTTCATATCACAAGCCCTGTCTGGAATAATTGTTTAAATCATTGTTTTAGGGCCCTATATATCCTCTGACTCCCACCATCCAAACCCCACCCAAATGGAGAGGATATATAGGGCTTTTTTATGGTCCCTGACCCCTGTCAGGTTCAGAGCTTACCCTTTACGAATGGACTCCATTTTCTTTTATTGTAGAGATGAAGAGAAAGTGTTAATATTTTAAGAAATTAGGAGTGAATGATGGAACCTTGTAAAACATTCCATCTAAAACTTATTTCTTTTCTCCTTTTACTCTTCCTTTCCATAAGTTTTGCGAGGGAGAGCTGTGCCTTGACCACCGAGGAAGAAAGGAAATTGGGAAAACAGTACGCCCTTGAAATAGAAGCGAAGATTGGGACCTTGAAAGACCTCACCCTTCAGACATTTGTCGAAAAGGTAGGTTATTCCTTGGTGGACCAGGTGGGTCCAACCCCTTTTGAGTTTAAATTCTATTTGATCAATGCAACCGATCCGAATGCCTTCGCCATCCCAGGAGGTCATATCTTTATCACTACAGGGCTCCTTATATTAGCAGAAAACGAGCAGGAGTTGGCTGCAGTGCTCAGCCATGAAATCTCGCATGTCACAGGAAGGCATGTTTCCCAATTGATTGAGAGGTCGAAACGGATCAATATTGCCTCCATGGTGGCTGTCCTTGCCGCCATGCTGGCAGGTGGAGGGGGGGCTGGTTCTCAAGCGGCGGCGACCATGGCGATGGCGACAGCGGAAGCCCTTGCGTTGAAATATACTCGAGAGATGGAAGTCGATGCAGATCAAAACAGTTTGCCCCATTTAATCAAGGCGGGCTACGACCCCAATGGAATGATTACCTTTCTGAATAAAATAATGAGGATGAGTTTAGCCTTAGCACCTCAAACACCCTCTTACCTTTCCACTCATCCGGCGCTCCACGATCGAATCTCTCTTCTTGAAAACCTCATGAAGATAACCCAGAAACCTCCCGGTCCTTTCAAGACCTTTTCAGACTATAAGAGGATTCGAGCAAGAGCCTTTGCCGAAGAACGGGAACCTCACGTGGCCGTCACTCATTTCCAATCACTTGTCGACCAAGCCCCTCAGGATGTGAATGGATATTATGGGTTAAGTCTTGCCTATCGAAAAATGGGGAGGCTTGATAAATCCATGGAAGTCCTTCAACACGCCCACTCCATTGCCCCTCATGATTTGGATATCCGCAGAGAGCGAGGGATCATTTATTTTCTTTCCGGAAGATTGGATCAAGCGATGGAGGATCTTGAGACCGTGCGATCGAGACCGTCGATCGGAGCGGATCAGCACCATGATTTGCTCACGCTGTATTATCTTGGAAGAACCTATCAGGAAAAGGGAGAACTTTCCAAGGCGCTGCCTCTTTTTTTAACGATATATAAGGAAGCCTCTTTTTTCATCGATGTCCACCGCGACCTGGGATCGGTTTATGGAAGAAAGGGGGAAAAGGGGTTGTCCCATTTCTATTTTGGAAAATATTTCAAGTTAAGGGGGGATCCTAAAAATGCCCTTCTCCATTTCAGAACAGCGATTGAATGGCTGGAGAGGGGAAGCCCAGAAAGAGAAGAGGCGCAACAGGAAATCAAAGAGCACACATCGAAAAAATCATAATCCAGCAGAAATAGAATGGTTTGATCTTTGATCGGTCCTATTCATATTAGAAAAGAATAGCGGAATAAGGAGAGAAAGGGAAATGAGAGCGGTTGAGGCTTTTTGTAAAGAGGTTTTAGAAAGGGGAGTGGATGGAGCTAAGGTGATTGATCCCCGTTTTATCGTCACGGCTGAATGGGTCAGGATGAAATGCCAGTTTGGATGTACAGGATTCGGGTTAAGTCATTGTTGTCCTCCCCACACCCCGACTCCAGACCAGACTCGCAAGGTGCTCGATGTTTACCAAAAGGCCATTTTACTGCATCGAAGATTACTGAAAGGAGAGAAAACAAAGCCTTTTAACGAAATCCTTGTCACCTTCGAAACTAAAATTTTTCTTGACGGCTACTACAAGGCTTGGGGCATGGGTTCGGGACCTTGCCGTCTTTGCAAAGAGTGCGACTTGACCCTTTCTTGTAAACATGGTTTTGAAGCGAGGCCTTCGATGGAGGCCTGTGGCATTGATGTCTTTAAGACTGCCAGGGATAACGGATTTCCGATCGAGGTGGTCAAAACTCAAGAAGAAGAAAGAAATGTCTTTGGGCTGATTTTGGTGGAGTGAGATGGATGGCCATGGCCGAGAGGTCAAGAGGAGAGACAATCTGATGAGTGGAGAGTCGAAACCATCACAGGAAGAAATCGTGAAGCTCAATCAGGAGCTTTCGATCCTCAATGAAGTCAGCCAGACAGTGAATCAATCTATTGAACTCGATGAAATTTTGAATAAAAGTCTGGATAAAATGATGGAAATGATCGATGTTCGATCCGCCGGCATCTATCTTATGGATGAAAAGAATCATGACTTGATGTTTGTCGCCCATCGGGGGTTTTCAAAGACTTTTTTGAAGGGAGCAAAGCATTGGAAGTTAGGGGAAGGCATCACAGGAAAGGTGGCCCTTTCGGGTGAGCCCATATTTATTGAAGATTATCCCAACCGTCGAGAGGCGCTTCCCATCGTGATTAAAGAAGGAATCAAATCACTGGCCGTCATTCCTCTCAAATCGAGAGACAAAGTTTACGGAACATTGAACATCGCCAGAAAAGAAATTTCCAAAATCACCCCATTTGATAAGAATCTCTTCAACTCGATTGGACAAATCGTCAGCACTGCTCTGGAAAGGGCTTCTCTTTATACCGAAAACATTAGACGTCTGGAAGAGCTGAAGACGCTTTATTCGATCAGTCAGGAGATTGCCTCAAAACTTGAAGTGCAAGTGATCCTCCAAAAAATCATGGAGAAGGCCATCGAACTTTTAGGAGCTGAGGCGGGAACCATTGCCCTCTGGGACAATCAAAAACAGAATTATACCATTGCGATTGCCCATCGATTACCGGAATCCTTTATCGGAAAGGAATTTTTACCGCCTTGGAGCGGTGTGATCGGAGAGGTGATTGTCAAGAAGTCTCCCATCCTCTTTAAGGATTATCAACACCACCCCAAACGGATAAAAGAATTGGATCCCTATCATTTTAAGGAGGTGTTGGGAGTGCCCTTAATCGTTAGGGAGATGATTATTGGTACGATGGCAGTGGGGTCCTCCGATCCTCAAGTGCATTTTCAACAAACCGACATTGATCTCCTCCTTACCTTTTCCCACCAGGCGGCCATTGCCATCGGAAACGCCAGACTCTACGAGGATTCTTTGGCAAAGATTAAACAGTTGACCACCCTCTACGAAATTGGGAAAACCCTTTCTTCTACCTTAGATCTCGACGAGTTGTTTGAAAAAGCGCTTCAGCTATTGAAAGACCATTTGGGCTATGCTTCCTGTGGGATTCTCCTCTTAGACGCCAAAAAGGATGAGCTTTATATCAAGCAGGTCACGGGTAGAGGTTTCGTCGAATCCAGGAAATTAAGGTTTAAGGTTGGAGTCGATGGGGTGGTGGGATATGTAGCCAAAACAGGGGAGCTTATTTATGTCCCGGATGTCTCCAAAGACCCGCGATATATTCCGGTGGAGCCTTCCATCAAATCGGAGGCGGCCTTTCCCCTCAAGGGGAGGGATCAGTTATTTGGAGTTTTAAACATTGAGAGTAATGAGCTAAATGGATTCGATGAGGAAGATTTAAAAACCCTCTCTTCCTTTGCGAGCCAAATGAGCATTTCCATTGAGAATGCTCAGCTCTTTTCCGATCTAAAACAGACCCTCCAAGAATTGAAACAGGTCCAAGACCAGATCGTCCAGGCTGAAAAGTTAAGAGCGATGGGGGAAATGGCCAGCGGAGTGGCTCACGATTTCAATAATGTCTTGGCGGTCATCCTGGGGAACATTCAGCTCCTTCTCTATCAAATGGATCGTCTTAGCCCAGAGGAAATTCGCGAAGGCCTAAAAGTCATTGAACGCTCTTCAAAGGATGGGGCAGAGACGATTCGACGAATTCAGGAATTTACGGGGGTAAGAAGGGATAAAGAATTTATTGCCCTCTCTCTCAACGAGATCATTACGGAGGTGGTGAATATTACTCAACCCCGTTGGAAGGACCAGACACAAAAGAAAAATGTGGAGGTAGCATTGACGGCCCAATTAGGGAATATTCCGCCGCTCATGGGAAACCCCTCGGAGTTGAGGGAGGTATTGACCAATATCATTTTTAATGCCGTGGATGCAATGCCCCAAGGAGGTAAACTGACCATTGTCACCCAACCCCAGGCAGAGGGGTGGGTGGAGGTGAGAATTACCGATACAGGAATCGGAATGACCGAGGAGGTGAAAAAGAAGGTTTTTGACCCCTTCTTCACTACAAAGGGCGTGAAAAATTCTGGGTTAGGAATGAGCGTTTCATATGGAATCATCAAGCGCCACGGAGGGGAAATCCTGGTCGAAAGCAAGGAGAATGAGGGGACCACTTTTATCATTCATCTGCCCACCGGATATGGAGAAGAAGAGACGGTTGTGGCAGAGGTCACCTCCCTCAAAGAGTCACGACAAGCAAGGATCTTAGTGATCGACGACGAAGAGGCTGTTCGAGATATCCTTTCCCGGATGTTAAAGACCAAAGGCCATCAGGTAGTGGTTGCTTCGAATGGCGAAGAAGGAATTGAGCGATTCAGGTCGGAACCGTTCGATCTCGTCTTCACCGATCTGGGAATGCCAAAACTATCAGGATGGGAAGTGGGGAAGGCGATTAAGGGGATCAATCCCAAAGTCCCCATTGCCATGATCACTGGATGGGGAGTCGAATTGGATGGGGAGAAATTGACCGAAAGTGGGATTGATCTGATAGTCCCTAAGCCTTTTAACTTTGATCAAGTCATTCACCTGGTGTCAGAGGCCCTGGAATTAAAGGAAAGGATGTAATTCATAACCAATGATCTATTGCCAGTGGTCAATCGTCAATAATCATTACCTTTTGTCAATCTCCGAAACAAGTTCCCAAGGAACGTGCCGCCATAATCATCGGGTGATTTAATGGGATGAGTTTAGGACCTTTGGCCACCTCTTTGAGGGGAACCGCAATAAAAGAATTTTCTTTTATTCCTACCATACATCCAAATTTTTTATCTTCAACCAAATCCACTGCTTCCGTACCCAATTGTGTTGCTAATATTCTGTCGAAGGGGGTAGGAGAACCTCCTCTCAAAAGGTGTCCCATCACAACGGTGCGAGTTTCAAGACCTGTGGTCTTTTCTATTTGTTCTCCAAGGACAAATCCAATTCCTCCCAGGCGGATAGGATCGGAACTCTCTTTTACAATCCTCTGTATAACGATATCGCCCCCCTTGGGTTTTGCTCCTTCAGCGATGACCACAATGCTAAATCTTTTTCCTTTCTTATTTCGCTCTTTGACCTTTTCAGCAATAATATGAATATCGTAAGGGATCTCAGGAATCAAAATGATATCTCCTCCCCCCGCAACGCCAGAATAAAGGGCAATCCATCCCGCCCGGTGTCCCATCACCTCTATCATCATGACCCGGTGATGAGACTGGGCAGTCGTATGAATCCTGTCGATCCCCTCTGTCGCAATGGATATAGCAGAATCAAAACCAAAAGTGGTATCTGTTCCTCTTAAATCGTTGTCGATCGTTTTGGGTAATCCAACAATCGGAATTCCATCTTTAAAAAGTCGATAGGCAATGCCAAGCGTTCCATCGCCTCCAATACACACCAGGGAGTCGATATCAAGATTTTTTAAATTTTTGATGGCTGTTTTCGAAAGGTCCTTAAATTCTAAACGATTCCCCTTTCTGACAGCATACCGATAAGGATTGGCCGTTTTTGAGGTCCCAAGGATGGTACCGCCTAAAGTCAGTATCCCTGAAACATCATTATATTTAAGGGATCGATAACGATTATGAACCATTCCATGGTAACCATCTTTGAACCCGATCACCTCCCTATTTTTTTCAAGGATGGCTTTCTTGACCACTGCCCGTATGACCGCATTGATCCCAGGGCAATCTCCTCCCCCCGTCAGAATGGCCATCCTCTTTCTTTTCATGGTGATCGAACCTCCCTATATCTTTTCTCTAAATTTTGTTCGACGTGATGGTCTGTTTGCTCACCTTAACTCAACCGCAAAGTTAAAAGCAATATTTTTTATAAAAATATGCCAGAATACCCCTCAGCTCTGCTGGGGGGATGAATGGCCTCCCTCTCCCCTGGGGGGAGAGGGTTAGGGTGAGGGGGAAATGATCTTATCATCACCCCCACCTTAATCCTCCCCCATCAAGGGGGAGGAAAGTTTTTTAGAGAATTTGATGCCCCGCAGCTTGCTGCGGGGTAGTTCACTCAGAATTTTAAAAATGAATCAAAGTGATGATGGGGTTTTTTTCTGGGAAAGGCTATCTTTTCGAGGAAGGTCATTCGAAAACTTTACGGTGAGGAACTTCTTAAAGTCTTTCCATTTCTTTTCCCCGATCCCCTTCACATTTTTTAATTCTTCAATGGATCGAAACCCCCTTCTTCTTTCCCGATAGGCCACGATCTCCAAAGCGAGAGACTCCCCAACACCGGGTATCAGGCAAAGGTCTTCCCTGGATACTCGATTAAGGTCGATGGGTATGGAAAAAACGAGCAATTTGTTGGCAGCCATCCTGCTGATTCTTATCTTTAGGTCTTCTTGCTTAATCCCCCCATGTCCCCCCTTTAGTAAAGGGGGGTGAGGGGGGATTTGAGAAGACTCTTTAGTGACTGTGAGAAGGGTTCCTGTTTCTAAGGCCTCTGTAAATGAGGTTGGATCAAACCGGGCCGTTTCCTTCAAACCGCCGGCCCTTTCGATCGCTTCCCTTAACGTGGGTGGATTTTGAAAAATATAAATACCTGGACTTCTTACCTCTCCAGAGACTTCAACAACAATTTCTCTAACGAACTCTTCCGGGGGAGTGGGGAGGGGTTGATCATAAAATTTAAAATATAGAATTCCGAGAATGAGAAGGGCTATAAAAAAAAGAACCCATTGCTGTTGGGGGGAAAAGTACCTAATAGAGTGCAAGATGCGGGTTGCAGAATGTGGAATAAAAAAAGAAATGAGCTTTTTTATCTTCAATTCCGAAATCCCTGCCTGCGGCGGGCAGGCGCATTCCGAAATTCGAAATAATGGTTATTCTTTTTCTTTAAGGAGTTTATAGTCGATCGAATCGACGAGGGCTTGCCAGCTTGCTTGGATGATGTTTTCGGAAACCCCGACCGTTCCCCACTTTGATTTTCCATCCCCCGATTCGATCAGAACCCTTGTTTGGGCCCCCGTGCCATCCTTGGTAGAGAGAATCCTTACTTTATAATCCAAAAGTTTCACCTCTTTTAATTCGGGATAGAATTTATCCAGGGCCTTTCGTATGGCATTGTCCAGAGCATTGACCGGGCCATTTCCCACGGCGGCAGTGTGTTCCACCTGGTCACCCACCCGAACCATAATGGTTGCTTCCGAGAAGGGAACTTCTTCCTCGGCCTTTTTCTCCACCATTACACGAAATCCCATCAGTTCAAAAAATTTCTTATGCTGTCCCAGGGCTTTTTTGATGAGAATCTCAAAGGAGCCTTCGGCTCCTTCAAATTGAAAGCCTTGATTCTCGAGGCGTTTTAGATTGTCGAGGATCTCCTTTACTCTTGGGTCTTTGCTTTCGAAATCAATTTTAAATTCCGCAGCCTTATAGAGGATATTCGATTCCCCTGAAAGGTCGGAGATCAGAACCCTCTGGCGATTTCCAACCCTTTCCGGGGAAACATGTTCGTACATGGCATCGCTCTTTCGGATGGCGCTGACATGGACGCCGCCCTTGTGGGCAAATGCGCTATCCCCCACATAGGGAAGGTATTTATCATGGGGAAGGTTTGCTATCTCGGAGATGAAACGAGAGGTTTCGGTAATCTTTTTTAACTGGCCATCGGTGATGCAATCTATTCCCATTTTTAACTTGAGATTGGGTATGATCGAACAGAGATTGGCATTCCCGCATCGTTCCCCATAACCATTCATGGTCCCATGCACCATGAGAACCCCTTCCTTAACGGCCAGGATGGTATTGGCGACAGCCATCTCGGTATCGTTATGGACATGAATACCAAGAGGGACATTGATGCTCTTTTTGACCTCGTTAATGATCGCCTGGACTTCGTCGGGGAAAGTCCCACCATTGGTATCACATAAGACGATCCAATCCGCTTTGGCCTCCTGAGCTACTTTCAAAGTGGAAAGCGCGTACTGAGGATTGCTTTTATACCCGTCGAAGAAGTGTTCTGCATCGAAAATAACTTCACTCACATGATTCTTGAGGCATAGAATCGAATGATGGATGATCTCAAGATTCTGATCCAAGGTAATGTTTAATGCGTCGATGGGATGAATATCCCAGGACTTTCCGAAAATGGTGACGACCTTTGTCCCGGCCTCAATCAAAGCCTGGATGTTCGGATCGTTTTGGGGGAGGGTCCCTGCTCGGCAGGTGCTTCCGAAGGCAACGATTTTTGTCTGAGAGAGAGGAATCGATTTGATCTCCTGAAAAAACTGGAGGTCCTTTGGATTGGACCCGGGCCATCCCCCTTCGATATAGTGAATGCCCAATTCGTCCAGCTTTTGCGCAATCCGGATTTTGTCCTCAGCAGAAAAAGCAATCTCTTCCGCCTGGGACCCATCCCGGAGAGTCGTGTCATAGACCTTGAGGGGACTGAGCTTACTCAAAACAACATTACCTCCTTATGGATATCTGAGGTCCACACTTAAATCAGAGATGGGGTTGGAATGGTGGAATGATGGAATAATGGGTTTAAAAAAAATATTCCAGTATTCCAATATTCCATTATTCCAGGTTCATCATTTTTCTTCAGCAACGGTTGGTTTATCCAGTTCAAAGGCATCATGGAGAGCCCGGACCGCCAGCTCTGTATATTTGGAGTCAATGATGCAAGAGATTTTGATCTCTGAAGTGGAGATCATTTGAATGTTGATCCCCTCTTTGGCTAAGGCGGAAAACATCTGGGTGGCGACATTCGAATGACTCCTCATCCCGACTCCCACAATAGATACCTTGGCAATATCTTCATTGGATTTGACTTCTTTTGTACCAAGCTCTTTCGAGGTTTCCCTGACAATCTGGAGGGCCTTATTAAAATCGGATTTAGGAACAGTGAAGGCCACATCGGCGCAGCCTTTCTCCGTACTGGAGGTCTGGATGATCATATCCACCACAATGTTGGCATCGGCAACAGGCTTAAAAAGTTTTGCAGCCACCCCCGGAGTATCAGGAAGACGCATGACCTCGATCTTCGCCTCATTCTTATTGTAGGTAACGCCGGAAACCACAACCTTTTCCATCTCTTCATCCTCCTTGCACACAATGGTTCCAAGATTGTCATTAAAAGATGATCTCACATGAATTGGGACATCGTATTTTTTGGCAAACTCCACAGAACGGATCTGTAGCACCTTCGACCCAAGGCTGGCCATTTCCAGCATTTCATCATAGGAGATTTTGGAGAGCTTTCTTGCCTTAGAACAGAGGTTGGGATCTGTGGTATAAACTCCGTCTACATCCGTATAGATTTCGCAAGAGTCCGCCTTCAAAGCGGCAGCAATGGCAACGGCTGTGGTATCAGATCCTCCTCGACCGAGAGTGGTGATATTGTCCAATTCATCTATACCTTGAAATCCGGCCACCACCACAATTCGGCCACTCCTTAAATCATGGAGCATTTTCTCCGACTCAATCCCCGTGATTCGTGCTTTGCCAAAAGCGCTGTCCGTGCCAATTTTAATCTGAAATCCCAAATAGGATTTTGCCTCCGCCCCCATGTCCTTGAGAGCCATGGCCAGCAGCGCAACAGAAACCTGCTCTCCAGTGGAGACCAACACATCCATTTCTCTCTCGTCAGGGCTGGGAGTGACCTGATGGGCTAAACGGATGAGTTTATCCGTCTCTCCAGCCATTGCAGAGACGACCACCACCACCTCATGGTCTTGGTTTTTAGTGTGGATGACTCTTCTGGCAACATTTTTGATCCGATCTACATCCCCAACAGAGGTACCTCCATATTTTTGAACGATCAATGCCATCCAAACCCCTCCTTTAAAATAGTTCGGAGTCATGACTTGGGTGTTCGGAGTTTTTGATCCTAACTTTATTTCGTTTTTTGTTCCGAGTTCCGAACTCCGAACTTTGAATTTGGTGTACCAAATTCAGATAGCGCTTTCCTTTTCCGGTAATTTCCAGGGAGCGTGACTTCTTCCCCTTGTAAGCGATGTGGATTAAAAGCATTTCTTTTGGGAGGAGGGTGGGAATCTTATCGGCCCACTCAATAGCGGTGATCCCCCCCCCTTGGAAATAGTCCTCCAGACCTAATTCTTCAGCTTCCTTTTCCCTTTCCAACCGAAAGAGATCGATATGATAAAAGGAAATTTTACCAGGATATTCGTTGATCAAAGTAAAGGAAGGGCTGGCAATATAGTTCGCATTCCGAATTCCCACTCCCGAAGCCAATCCCTTGATCAGGTGGGTCTTCCCTGCCCCCAATTCACCCACCAACGCCACCACATCTCCTGGCCGAAGCCAGCTTCCAATGCTTATTCCGATTCGAATTGTTTCGGAGGTCGTTTGGGTCTGAATGACTACTTTATGCTTTAAACTTAAAGTCATCTGGGTTGAGACTTTCCAACCATTCCTTGAGCTGGTCTCCTTCTTTTTCCATATCGATGGTTCGGGCTTTGTCGATGACTTGCTCAGATACAAAAATTGGAGCGTCCACGGCCAGAGCGATAGCCATGGCATCGCTGGGACGGGAGTCGATGACAATCTCTTCCCCCCTCCGGTTGAGGTAGATCAAGGCATAGTAAGTATTTTCCTTGAGATCGTTCACTACGATTTTCACAACCTGAGATCGAAGGTTCCTCAAAATGCTATGGATCAAATCATGGGTGGATGGTCGATGGGAGCCTATTTTCTTCAGCTTCATGGCGATGGCATTGGCCTCAAAAGGACCGATCCAGATGGGAAGCCCTGTTTTATTCGATATGTCCATCAGGAGAACGACAAATCCATTTGAAGTGGAGTCAAAAGTTAAAAACTTTACTTTCATCTCGACATACATTCAGTCTCTCCTTTCAGCATTCCATCTCGGAAGACGTATTTCTTTAACAGAATAAACGGATTCTTAAGTCGGTCCAAACCGCATCGCGTTCCTTCAGTTCTTTCCTCCCCCTGCAGGTCACCACCCATCACCACGCTTCATTAGGTCTATCTTAAATGAAGAAGAAGGCAAAATCAAATCCTTCCCTTGAGCAGGGAGGGGATTTTTTCAATGAGGTCGGTTGCGATTAAAGACTTCTCTCCCATTTCCTGAGCCCCTTGATCCCCCGCTTTTCCATGAAGATAGACGGCGATTTGGAGAGAAGGAAGAATGTCAAATCCCTGGCAAACCAATCCACCGATCATTCCAGTGAGCACATCTCCTGTTCCTCCAGAAGCCATTCCTGGATTGCCTGTAGGATTGATAAAGACCTCTCCCTTGGGAGTGGTGATCAGGGTGGGATGCCCTTTGAGGATGAGATAAGCATGTTGGGACTGAGAGAAATATTTGCTTCGTCCAATCCTGTCTTCCAGGACTTCTTTAACCGTAGATCGAATTAGTCTTGCCATCTCCCCTGGATGGGGGGTGAGAATGAGCGAGCGGTTTGTAGTAGGGAGGGTTTTAGGTTGTGTTGCCAGAGCCGTCAACCCATCGGCGTCTAAGATGACCGGGAGGTCTAAGGTCTTGATCAGTTTGAGGACGAGTGACTGGGTTTCTTTAAAGGTTCCCAGACCAGGACCGATGATTACGGCTTTTTTGTTTTCGCAAAGACGGAGAATGGCACTCAAGGCACGGAGGCTAAGAGTTTGTTTGGGGGTTTCTGGAAGAGGTTCGGTCATCACCTCTGTCAATTTCATCTCCATAATAGGATTAAGGCTCTTCGGGATGGCCAGGGTGACCAGTCCTGCTCCCATTCTGATTGCAGCCTGACAAGCCATGGCTGCCGCACCGGTCTTACCCACTGATCCCGCAATGACCAGGAGGTGTCCATAATCTCCTTTATGAGTATCTGGATGACGTGGGACGGCCAACACTCTTTGAATCTCTTCATTTTGCAGAAGAGAGACAGGAATTTTTTCCTCCTCCACCAATTTCTTGGGGATGCCGATATCAATAACCTTTACCTTTCCTACGTAATCGAGTCCAGGCGGAATGAGATGTCCTATTTTAGGCAAGCCAAAGGTAATGGTGAGAGAGGCCCGAATGGCTGTCCCCAGAGGTTTTCCTGTGTCGGCATCTAACCCAGAGGGAATGTCAATGGCGACCATGGGTCTTTGAATCGTATTGAGATGATCAATCACTTCTCTGTAATAACCTCTGACCTCCGCATCGAGTCCCGTACCAAAAATTCCATCCACCAGGATATCAAACTTTTCCAAATCTTTTTTCACTTTGATGTAATCTTTTGAAGAAGGTACAGAGATGACCTCCCCTTTCATGCGGTAGAAGATATTAAAATTCGTTTCTGCATCTCCTCGCAAACTCTTCGGATCAGTGAGGAGATAGACCCTTACGGAAACTCCTTGATTCAGAAGATACCGGGCGATCACCAACCCATCTCCCCCATTGTTTCCTTTTCCAGCAATGATCGCTATCTTTTTCTTGTGGAGGTCAGAGAAGGTATGGGAAATGACTTCTGCCGCACCCCTTCCTGCGTTTTCCATGAGCACAATTCCGGGAATTCGGTAGGTCTCGATGGCCTTTCGATCCAGTTCCTGCATCTCTTCAGCGGTTGCTACTTTCATCATTTCCTTCCTCTAAGAGAACATGGGCCACGGCGAAGGGTTGGTCGTGGGAAAGGGTGAGAAAGGCATTTTGGATTCGGAGGGTTTGACATACCTCCTTCGCCTTCCGATAGAAGGAGAATGTAGGTTTTCCCAAAGAGTCATTCTCCACTTCAATATCCGTCCACTGAATACCGTTTCGAAGTCCCCATCCAATGGCTTTGAGGAAAGCCTCTTTCGCCGCAAAACGGATGGCAAAACATTCGGAGGGGCGGGTCCGCTGCCGACACCAGACGATCTCTTTCTTTGTAAAGACCCGACCTAGAAAAAGGTCCCCCCAGCGAGTCATTAGACGCTCGATCCGGCCAATGTTCACCATATCAATTCCTGTACCGATAATCATTTTCCAATCCATGGGTTCAAGGATTCGAGGGTTCATGGGTTCCAGTCCAATGGTTTTTAGATTTTTAACTTGACCCCTAAAACCCTGGTCCCCTAGAACCCTGGTCCCCTAGAACCCTTTCAATTTGTTTGTTTGATGAGGGCGATCATCTCTCGAACCGCACGATCCAAGCCCACCAAGACGGCCCGGGCAATAATGCTATGCCCGATATTGAGTTCTTCGATTTCTTTGATTTCTGCAATCCTCCAGACATTGACATAATTGAGACCATGTCCCGCGGCAATCCTGAGATTGTAGTGAGACGCTGCTGCGACCGCATCGAGAATCTTTTTTAATTCTTCATCTTCCTGTATAGGAGTTTTGGCATCGCAATAGCGACCCGTATGAATTTCAATGGTCTCAGCGCCGACTTCTTCAGAAGCTTTGATCTGATCTTTTTTAGGATCCACAAAGAGGCTGACGGGTATTCCCCCTTTGTGAAGCCGTTGGATGGTTTTTTTTATTAATGGGAAAAATTTAATGACATCCAGACCCCCTTCTGTGGTCAATTCTTCCCTTTTTTCTGGAACAAGGGTGACCACATTTGGTTTGGTGGCCAGAGCAACTCGGACCATCTCCTCGGTGGCTGCCATCTCGAGATTCAAACGGGTCTGAATGACCTCTTTGAGGATTCGGAGGTCTCGATCCTGCATGTGGCGCCGATCTTCCCTCAGATGGCATACAATGCCATCCGCTCCTGCCAATTCAACGATCCCTGCCGCTGTCACAGGATCTGGATACATGACTCCCCGTGCCTGCCTGATTGTTGCGACATGATCGATGTTAACCCCTAATCTCGCCATGGTTTCTTCCTTTAACTTAAGTCCAGACCGTTCTTTATTCAACCATTCCTTGTCCCCAGGTCATCTGGGGTGGGGGTGTTTACTGGCTTATCACATTTTCTTGAAACAAGGTCAAGTTTATCCATCTTTTGACTTCTCATTTCAAGTCCCTGCCAGACGAATGGCATCTGCCACGGCAATGGCCTTTTTTGCCTGGAGTACATCGTGAGTACGGATGATATGGGCCCCGTTGAAGACACCGATAGCAATACTTGAGAGTGTCCCTTCCAAACGGTCTGCCACCTCGGTATCCAAAATTCTTCCGATGAAAGTCTTACGTGATGTCCCTAACAGGATTGGTTTTCCAAGTACTCGAAATTCATATAGGTATTTTATGATGAGGAGGTTGTCCTCAAGGGTTTTGCCAAAACCGATTCCAGGGTCAATAATAATCTGCCGGGGGTCTATTCCAGCAGATTCTGCCCTTTTTATGGACTCCCTTAAGTATTGAAGTATTTCAGAAAAAAGGGAATCATAATGGACGTCCTTCTGCATTGTCTCAGGAGTTCCACGGATATGCATGAGAACAATGGGGACATCTTCTTTGACAGCAACTTGTGCAAGATTGGGATCAAAATGCAAGCCACTGATATCATTAATCATTTGAGCTCCTGCCCCAATGGCTTTCTGTGCAATGGTCGATTTATAGGTATCTATGGAAATAGGGATATCCACTTCCTTGGCGAGAGATTCGATGACTGGGATGACACGGCGAAGCTCCTCTTCTAATTCAAGGAGCTTGGAGCCTGGTCTTGTTGACTCCCCTCCGATATCTATTATATCTGCTCCCTCCTCAACCATCCTCAATCCATGAGCAATTGCCTTTTCTTTATCGA
The DNA here is from genome assembly GCA_002327985.1 of Syntrophaceae bacterium UBA2188. Taxonomy (GTDB): domain Bacteria; phylum Desulfobacterota; class BSN033; order BSN033; family UBA1163; genus UBA1163. Next base: position 22,194 of record DCVM01000088.1, read on the forward strand.
AGAAGAGACCTCCATCTGAAAAGGAGTCTGGGGTCACATTGAGAACTCCCATCAAGAGGGTTTGTTTTCCCAAAGGCAATGTTCGTCTTCGGCATCGTATGGAGTGATGGGTTTTAGAAATATTTTTAATGGTTTTTTTTATGGATTGTCCAAGAGGGTGAAGGTTTGGGTATTGCTCTAATTTGAGGATCAGTTTTTCAAAATTTTTTTGAGTCCCCATGAGAAGGGCATCTGTCTCGTTGGCGCTACAATCCAATCCCCTTCGATCGACCGCCACATCTCCCCCCGATGATAGCAATTCTTGTTTGAGAAGATTGGCTGTGCGAGGGTCAATCCCTTCTATCTTGAGGTTGAAGTGGAGGGTCTTCCCTTCCATCAGTTTGATGCCGGTGGAGTCCACTCCCACCTTCTTCATCTGTTGGATGGCTTCGTTGACATGACTGATTTGAAGGCATCGAATCAGGTTCATCTCGACTAAACATTCTCACCCTTTATAATGGCTTCAATTTGGTTTCCGTCGAGAACCTCTTTTTCAAGAAGAGTATCAGCCAATTTATGGAGTATGGCCATATTCCTCTGGATAATCTCTCTGGCTCTTTCATGACCCTGGGTCACAATGTCCCTGATTTCATTATCGATCAACCGAGCCGTGTCTTCACTATAATCTCGGTGCTTAGCAAACTCTCTTCCCAAAAAGATCTGTTCTTCTTTTTTACCGTAGGCCAAGGGCCCAAGATGATCGCTCATTCCCCATTCGCAAACCATTTTCCTGGCAATTTCTGTAGAACGTTCGATGTCATTCCCCGCACCGGTGGTTTGACTGTTCAATACCAATTCTTCTGCTACCCTTCCTCCCATCATGATTGCAATATTGTTCAGTAAGTAGTTTTTTGGATAGGTATGCTTTTCATCGATGGGCAGCTGTTGAGTGATTCCAAGGGCGCGTCCTCTTGGGATAATCGTTACTTTATGAATAGGATCTGTTCCAGGAATCATCTTAGCCACTAAGGTATGGCCTGCCTCGTGATAAGCGGTAATTCTTCGCTCTTCCAAGGGAATGATCATGGATTTTCTTTCCACACCCATCATAACTTTATCCTTGGCCTGTTCCAGATCCGTCATCTCAACCTTTTCCTTCCCCAATCGAGCAGCCAATAAGGCAGCTTCGTTCACGAGGTTTTCGAGATCGGCTCCTGTGAATCCAGGAGTTCCTCTAGCCAGGAGGGTGAGATTGACATCCTCAGCCAATGGTATTTTATTCGAGTGGACCTTTAGAATTTCCTCTCTTCCTTTCACATCGGGGACAGGTACAACCACTTGACGGTCAAAACGACCTGGCCTGAGCAGGGCAGGGTCCAAAACATCTGGCCGGTTTGTAGCTGCGATTAAAATCACTCCTTCATTCGATTCAAAACCATCCATTTCAACGAGCAATTGATTCAGCGTTTGCTCACGCTCATCGTGTCCTCCACCCAAGCCCGCTCCCCGATGCCTCCCAACGGCGTCGATTTCGTCGATGAAGATGATGCAGGGAGCATTACGTTTTCCCTGAAGGAAGAGATCTCTTACCCTTGAGGCCCCAACTCCCACAAACATCTCAACGAAATCAGAACCACTTATACTGAAGAAGGGGACATCGGCTTCACCTGCAATCGCCCGGGCCAGAAGGGTCTTGCCCGTTCCAGGGGCACCGATGAGAAGAACGCCTTTAGGTATTCTTCCCCCCAGCCTTGTAAATTTCTTGGGATCCCTGAGAAAAGCGATGATTTCTTCTAATTCATCTTTTGCCTCTTCAATGCCAGCGACATTCTCAAAAGTTACCTGATGGAACTCTTTGGTAAGGATTTTGGCTTTACTTTTTCCGAAGGAGAGGGCCTTTCCTCCTCCGATCTGCATCTGCCGCATGAAAAAAAGCCAAACCCCTATTAAAAGGATCATCGGAAACCAAGAGATAAGGATGTTCCAAAGAGGAGATTCTTCTTCTTTCTTTGCGTTAATGACCACTCTCTTCTCTCTGAGAAGTTTAATCATCTCAGGATCTTCAGGGGCATAGGTTTTGAAATTTTTTCCCTCTTTATCGATCCAGGTAATGTTCCTGCCTTGTGATTCAACCCTCTGAACCTGATTGTTTTCCACGGCAGAGATGAAATCGGAATAGTTTTTGTCCAAGGCTGATTGTCGAGGTCTACTATAAAACAGGTTGAAGAGGAGGATCATGACGATAATAATAATTGCCCAGAAAACCAAATTTTTATAAAGGGAACTCAAAAATTCTCCTCCAATATTAAATTTGGACAAAGACTAACATAATCTCATTTTCATTTCAATATCATATATTCATTCAAGGGTTTATAAAAACGAGGGATATAGTCTTGCAATGATATCTTAAGTACTTGAATTAATTAATAAAATTCATTTTATGCGTCGCTATAGAAGATTGCTGGCCTTACTTACTTGGCTCCATAAGGTTGGGAGGAGTCTCTTTTTTCTTGAAAAAAGGCTAAGAAAACAGTAAATTCCAAGAGAATAATGGAACATTTATTCCACGACAGGCTTAGGAAAGGTGCTCTATATGTCCATCGATATTTTAAAACGGTGTCCCCTTTTTGCCGGGCTGAAAGAAGAAGAACTAAAAAAGATTAGGGCCATAGCCTCCCTGAAGCAGGTTGGGAAAAAAGAGGTCCTTTTTTCAGATGGGGAGGAGGCGAAAGGGTTTTATGTTGTCCTTTCTGGGAAGGTTAAGCTTTATAAAATCTCACCGGAGGGCAAGGAACAGATCCTTCACGTGGTGTCTTCGCCAGACGCCTTTGCAGAAGCCGCCCTTTTTCTCGAAGGAAGTTATCCGGCCTTTGCCGAAGCATTGATCGATAGTCAACTTTTCTTTTTTCCTAAAAGAGACTTCATCCAGTTGATTGAGAAAAATCCCCAACTTAGCATCAACATGATCGTCTCGCTTTCCCACTTTTTAAGAAGATTCGCATCTCTAATCGAAGAACTTTCTCTCAAAGAAGTCTCATCAAGAATTGCTAAACACTTGATCGATCTCTCTCTGAAATCAGCGAAAGAGGGGAAGAGTCCCAAAGAGGTGGAATTGGATTTGAGTAAGACTCAGTTAGCCTCAAAACTGGGTACGATCAGTGAGACCTTTTCGAGAACTTTGGCAAAAATGAAGGTCAAGGGGATTATTGATGTAGAAAAAAATAAGATCTTTATTTTAAATCGGGAGGCTTTAGAAGAGCTCGCTTCAGGTTTGAAAATATAATCCCATGACATGAAAAGGGAGGTGGTGATTTTAAAAATAATAAAATATTATCAAATCTTGCAACAATAATTTTTTCACTTTCATTTTGAAACTGGATTTGGAAAAGTTAAGAAATTTGCAAAATTTTATCAATGTTCTTTATCTATAAGTGTCACTTTAGAGGTAACCCTTGAGGGTCCAAGAATTGCCCTCCTTCCCAACGCTTTCTTCCTGTAGTCTTCAGAAGCGTAAGAACTTCATCCATGCAATATTTCAGATGGAAAGCCAAGTCCCCACAGAAGAAGCTCGTCACTTGAATTATCATTGACAAAAAGCAGTTGAATGGATAGGATTCTTACAAATAACAAATTGCAGTAGAATAATTGTTAGGCCACGAAATAGCACGCCAACAGAGAATCGAAAAGGAAAAGTAAATATGAAAGCGACTCAACAGTTGAAAGACGAGCATGAAGGTGTCAAGATCATGCTCAGCATTATAGAACAGGTATGCCGACAATTGGAGGCAGTTGGAAGCCTGAATGAAGGGCACTTTGAGGGTATCCTTGAGTTTTTGAAAGTCTTTGTGGACAAATGCCATCATGGAAAAGAGGAAGACCTGTTGTTTCCTGCATTGATAGCTGTAGGAGTACCCAAAGAAGGTCCTATCGCAGTCATGCTCCATGAACATGAAATTGGTAGAAATTATGTCAAGGCTATAAGCGAAGCCTATGCCATATATATGGCAGGAGACAAATTTTCATCTAAGGACATAATGCAAAATGCCTACGGTTATATTTCATTGCTGAAGGATCACATTGAAAAGGAGAATAACGTCTTATTTGTGATGGCAGACAGCCATCTATCAGATAAGATACAGGATGAATTATTTGAAGGGTTTGAGAAAATCGAAGAGGAACGCATTGGAGTCGGTAAGCATGACGAATTTCATCGTTTGCTGGAGAAACTGAGCGGAATATATTTAAACTGAATAGGAGGATATGATGGGGTTTAAAATTGAAGAAAATATTGTATGGGTCGGCAAGATTGACTGGGAATTAAGAAAATTCCATGGGGAGGAATACTCGACTCATCGGGGCACAAGTTATAACTCCTACTTAGTAAAAGATGAAAAAACGGCCTTGATTGATACTGTATGGGGAAGGTTTTCGAACGAATTCGTTAAAAACCTTAAAAAAGAGATTCCACTAGAAACGATTGATTTTGTTATAGCAAATCATGCAGAAGTGGATCACAGCGGCGCACTGCCTGAGTTGATGCGCTATATTCCAGATACGCCGATATACTGCACATCCAACGGGGTAAGTTCTTTGAAAGGTCATTATCATCAGGGCTGGAATTTTCAGGTTGTGAAGACGGGCGACAAACTCAGTCTCGGATCAAAAGAGTTGATATTTGTTGAAGCTCAGATGTTGCACTGGCCGGATAGTATGATGTGTTACCTGACCAACGATAACATCCTCTTCAGTAATGACGCTTTCGGTCAGCATATAGCGTCGGAACTAATGTATAACGATCTGGTGGATCAAGCAGAGTTATTTCAGGAGGCCATTAAGTACTATGCCAACATCCTGACACCGTTCAGTGCGCTGGTTGATAGAAAAATTAAGGAAGTGGTTGCTTTGAATTTGCCGATGACCATGATCTGTCCGAGTCATGGCGTAATATGGAGAAAAGACCCACTTCAGATCGTCAACCAATATGTTCAATGGGCCAATAGCTATGCCGAAAATCAGATTACGGTTGTCTACGATAGCATGTGGGAAGGAACGCGGCAAATGGCAGAAGCCATAGCAAAAGGAATCAGGGAAGTTGATCAAACCGTTGCCGTAAAGTTGTTTAACGTTGCCCGGTCAGACAAAAACGATGTGATTACGGAAATCTTTAAGTCCAAAGCGATTTTAATCGGGTCACCCACCGTGAATCAAGGTGTTCTTTCCGCTGTTGCCGCTATACTGGAAGAAATTAAGGGCTTGAGCTTTCAGAATAAGAAAGCGGCGGCATTCGGCTGCTACGGTTGGAGTGGCGAGGCAGTTAAGATTATATCAGATAAACTTAAAGAGGGCGGATTCCAGCTGTTGAATGATGGAATACGAGAAAAATGGAATCCAAACGATGAATCAGTCGACAATTGCATTCGTTTTGGCAAAGACGTGGCATTGAATCTGAAATAGTAGGTAATAGTGTGTAAAAGAACGGCCTAAGATGCTCCAGTGAACAGCGTACCAACGACGCTGAGCTTTATCGTTATCCTCTCTTTTATCCAATAATCTTCGATTCTTGAATATGGTTGTCAGTAATAACTTGTAGTCAACTTTAAAGCTAACTTTTTGACTATCCACAGATATTTTGATAGAATTCTGGAAGATAGTTTTGAAAATCCCACTCCAGCAAAGAGAGGAGGGAGAGGAAATGCCCAGCTACGACTATAAATGCACGAAATGCAATAAGAAGTTTACTGCCATCCTCAGCATCGGAGAACACGATGTTGGGAAGGTGAAGTGTCCGAAATGTGGTGGGAAAAAACTGGAACAACTCATTACCACTTTCCAGGTAAAAACCTCCAGAAAGAGTTAACGAGTTAGAAAGCAGATTTCAAATGCCAAGGAGGTGAAAGATGTCTTCAAAAAAAGTGTTGATTCTTTATTACAGTGGGAGTGGAAACACAAAGAAGATGGCAAAAGCGATAGCCGAAGCCATGAAGTCAAGTGCCATAAATGTCACGGTAGAAGATGCTGTTAAATTTGATATTTCTCTTCTTCCAAATTATGAAAGCATCGTTCTCGGTTCACCTACCTATTTTTCTAATGTTGCGTGGCAAGTGAAAAAAGTGATTGATGAATCAATCGTCCATTACGGTGGCGGTAAATTGAAAGGAAGAGTGGCGGGTACCTTCACGTCTGCTGGGACAAAAAGAGATGGGAAGGATTGCCTGAAGATGCTTGAGGTGGCTTTGGGATTTCACCACGGGATGAAAGTGGTTCAAGGTATCATACGGGTGGATGGTGAAAGTGATAAAGATGTTGAAAAGAGATGCCAGGAATATGGGAAGAAACTCTTAAAAGAGATTGAGAAATGAAATTTTAGACAAGGCAGGGTCAAAACGATCCAGCCCTTTTCGTAATTCACAATTCAACTGAACCGAGGATAACGAATAAGCGTCAATCCGAAGTTGTGATAAAGTTGACAAACATGTGAATTCACGGTGTTGATTCAATTTTGGATTGACGCATGAAGAACAGAGCCGCTGCGCGAATAAAAAAGATTATCCTATGGGGTTTCAATCGGGGAACTTCCCTTACAAGTTGCCAAAAACTTAGCAACGCAGGCATTTTAACACCAAATTGAACAGGTATCAATTAAAAATACGGTGCTGTTCATGTCAAGCATTTTGTGTAAAAAGGAAAGAGGGCACCTCTTGGCCTTTAGAATTATAGTGAAAGAATACCGCATAGAGAATTCGTTCCATGCTGGCTCTGTTAACAAAGACCCCCATGGGTCTTGTTCTTCTCTTAACCTCCCGAAATGCCCTTTCTATAAGATTGGTGGTCCGGATCTTGCGCCACAAGGCCATCTGAGCTCTTTGGAGATCCTTGGCCCCCAGCCCCTGTCTCTCCTTTGTAGAAAGCTTCACTTGATAAAAAGAGAGCAAATCGTCGATCTCTGACTCTAAGCTCTTGACTGCCCCTGGATAGGCCTTCCGATACTTCTGGCAAAAGGACCAATAGGCCTGGGTGGCTGCCTGCCGATTCTTCGCATGGGAAATCCGCTGAAGATCTTTTTTCACCTTCTCCTGATCCATCTGCCTTACCTTGTCCAAAACATTGCGCGTCTTATGGGCCCAACAGTGCTGCCGGGGTATCCGAGGATAAACCACCTCTAAGGCATTCCGAAGCCCATTGCCCCCATCGGTCGTGATCAACTCACACAGCTTTCCCTCTAAACCCCGCTCATAGAGGTCTCTTAAGAAGCCTTCCCATGCATTCTGAGACTCCGAAGTGGCCAAAAGAAAATCGATCATCTCTTTCTTCCCCTCCCAGGTAATCCCATAAGCACAAAGGATATTCTTTTTCTGAACCTTGGCCGCCCCCTTCTGCTTGAGCACGACTCCATCAAAAAATAGAAAGCGATACCCGCCCTCCAGCTTCCGCCTATGATACCGCCTCACCGCACCGTCTAACCTCTTCGCCACTTCGCTCACGGTCGATGCCGATACCTTTTCTCCCAAAAGAGAAAGCAGGGCTGTGGAAACCTTTCTCGTGCTCATCCCTAATACAAAACAGGCCATGATCAACTGATCTACCGAACGAGACCGCCTCTTATAAGCCTCTAACACCTTCGATATAAATCCCTTGCGAGTCCGCCGTATCCGAAGAATCAGATCTCCTATCTCTGTCAAAAGATGACGAAGATAGGACCCGTTCCGATAATCCTCCGCGTCTCCTTCTCCTATCCGTTCATGTTTGGCTCGCCCTAAATATTGCTCCAATTCCTCATCCATCCCCTCCTCTAAGAGCTCTTTGAGGCGACTCCTTGCTTCCACCCGATAATCTCCTTCCCACTCAAATGCATTGATTTCCCTAAGCGCTCGGTTTACATTACGTGCAGTTGCCTTCCATAAAAATCCTGACATGGGGTGTGTCCTCCTTTCGACTGGGATTGTATTTTGCCAAAAATCTTCCCAAGAGGATAACACCCCTCTTTCTTTTTACACAAAAGATCTTACATTAAC
>DCVM01000004.1:0-16459 GCA_002327985.1 Syntrophaceae bacterium UBA2188
GTTTAAGAAGTGACATTCGTCAGTTAATCTTCGAAGCAGGATTTTGGCAGGCTAATGAGTTCTAATCCCTCGTAAAGTCTTTCAACTTTTACAGAAAGCTCCTTGATCGTTCTTAAAAAAGGCTCAGGTATGATGAGGGTTGTTTTTGCTACCTCTTCTTCATAAAGATTGTGTCTCAGGTACGGGGGTTCGTTTTCACCAAACCATATCTCAGCCTCCCACGATTTTTGATTGAATAATTCAGTCTTGGAATCTTTTTCATTCAGTCCAAAAAGGTTTCCAGAAGAAATGAAGGCCAATATACCGTGATTGGAAGTGATTTTTGGGGAGAGATTGGCGTACATGCACATGAATTCCCCCCCAAAGGCAACCGCGCGGATGGATAGGCTGTATCCATTGATCTTGCTTTCGACATATTCCTGGAGGAGATAATGATGGGACATCAGGTTCAATTTCCATAAATCGGAAGGGTCGGAAATGACCTGTAAATCTCTTCCGCCCCTTCCCACCCGACGCTTCAGAACGACCTTTCTCTTCCTTTCGATGAATCGGTCAGCACTGACTAAATCTTCTGTATCAAGGATGATTGTCTCAGGCATCAGTGCGATGGAATGGATCAATTGGTATTGATTCCATTTATCCTCAAGCCTCAATCCGGGATGGAAGGTTTTTGGTAAGGGTCCCATTCCGTCCATCCATATTTTGAGTGGTTTTAGACTTTCGATAAAAGGAAGGGAGTGAAGGTAATCCTTAAATGTTTTGCCATAGACTTTTCGAGAGGTCCATTCAATTCGTCTGAAGATATCCGAAGGCTTTCCGAAGTGGACCAAATGAGTAAGATGGTACTCATGGGCTCCGCCTGGAAGACCCACATTTACCTCTGACAGATAGAGTTTTAATTCGGAGGTGATCAAAAAATCGATTCCGAGATACATCCTTCTTAAATAAAAAAACAGGTCTGGTGACCTGTTCCTTCTCCTTTCTTTCTTCCAGAGAGAAAGGGCTCCTCCCCTTCATGAGAAGGAGCCCGACGTGGATCACTTAACAGGATGCTTTACATTTGCAAAGACCGGAGAACCTTTTGGCCACCTTCTTGATGGTCATTTCATCCACCTCCTTTCAAAATCCCTCTTGCATAGCATTGAAAGAGGTCCGGTTGAAATAAATCGCCCTGCATTTTAGCCCGGTAGCGACAACCGCCCCGGCACTCTTCAAACACGGGGCATTTACAAGTGAGGTCTTTTAGGGGGATGCGAGGAATTCGTGCCCAACCTGTTCGAAGGCCTTCCTCGATGGATCCCACCGGTTCGTTACTGAAAAGGCCACACTTACAAATGGTCCCATTGGCCATTATAGCACAAAGATGGGCTCCGCAAGTAAAATTTTTTTGCGAACCATGAAATCCTCCTCCATAACCATAACTGAGAAAAGGGCCTGCCTCCGAAGGGGTGACCCAGAACTCCTGATTTATTTTTAATCTTCCTTCCAGGCAAGGGACATCGACATTCCACTCTTCAATATTTTTTGATTGGAGGAGTGAGGCCAACTGATCGAATTCGGATAGATTTTTACGATGAATCATAGTAGCCACGGAGACCCGAAGGTTGGCTTCTTGAAGATGGTCAATGGCCATGATGGTTTTTTCGAAGGTTCCTTTTCCCCGAAGGGATTCATGGCCCTCTTTCATTCCATCGAGACTGATCTGAACTTCATGGACGCGAAGTTTCTGGGCTCTCTCTCGGGTGATCAACGTGCCGTTGGAAAGGAGAACCGATCGGAAAACATCATTTTGGAGAAGGTCATTGATTTCCCAAAAATGGGGATGAAGCAGAGGTTCCCCTCCGGAGAGAAGAAGCCTCAACCCCTGAATCTCTTCAAATTCTTCGAATACTTTTTGAATCTGGTTCATAGAAAGATCTTGATGAGAACCCTCTCCAATATAACAGTGGCGGCACTGAAGATTGCATCGATCCGTGATCTGGAGTTCAAGATAACGGAGCGAAGGCATCGGGGAGGGATGGAGGGGCACTTGTTTAACAAGAGGAATTTCTGAAAAGGCGATCAAATTTTCAGTTAGACAAAAATTTATAAATTCCTTATCTTTATCGGGAACAGGAGGATTTTCGCCCCTGCTGATTTTACGGAGAAATTGATAGGCCTCCTCATTCAGTTCATAAAGTTCGTCGTTTCGAATGTCGTAAAGGTGAGGTTCTTCAAGATTTTTTAGAATGGAGTGAGGGGTCAGGATGAGGAATTTATTCTCGGAGGGCATTGGAAATCTCTTCAGGGGTAATGATCTTCTTCTCCAAGAGCCGTTTCAGAATTTTGTAAGCCCCGCATTCCAGGTCCTTGTCGGATTCCTTAAAGAAATCACATTGTTTACAGATTAAATGGATTAAAGCCTCTTTGTCTAATGTCATAAGAAACCTTTATTGACAATGATAATTCAAAATGGGATATGAATCAAGGTCGTTCAGGGAGATAAAATTTAATTTAAAAGGAGTTGACGGTGAAAAGGGATTGAATTTATAATAAAATATATTGAATAAAAACATCGGGGGTTTTCTATGTGGGATTATACAGAGAAGGTCAAGGATCACTTTTTGAATCCGAGAAATGTTGGAGAGATTGAGAATCCAGATGGAGCCGGCGAGGTAGGCTCCCTCGCTTGCGGGGATGCCTTGAGGCTCAGCTTCAAGTTGGATGAAAATAAACGGATCAAAGAAGCGAAGTTCAAGACTTTTGGTTGTGCAAGTGCCATTGCCTCCTCTTCTGCGCTGACGGAAATCATCAAGGGAAAGACCCTCGAGGAGGCCGCCAAGGTGACCAATCAAGATATCGCCAACTATCTTGGGGGACTCCCAGAAGAAAAGATGCACTGCTCCGTGATGGGAAGAGAAGCGCTCGAAATTGCTATTGCCAATTATCACGGGCAGAAGGTGGTCAAAGAGGATTTTGAAATTATCTGCAAATGTTTTGGAGTAACGGATAGAGAGATTATCAAGGCGATTCGCGAGGATGATCTCAAGACCGTGGAGCAAGTGACCTATTACACCAAGGCAGGAGGGGGATGCGAGCAGTGCCATCCCAAGATCGAAGCCCTCATTAATCAAGTGAGAAAGGAGATGGCGAAGGAGGCTCCCCCACTCCAGCAAGAGAAAAAGAAATTGACCAACATCCAGAAAATCAAATTGATCCAGGAAACCCTGGGTAGGGAAATTATTCCGGCTTTAAAAGCGGATGGAGGAGACTTAGAATTGATTGATGTGGAAGGGAATAAAGTTTATGTGGCCTTGAGGGGAAAATGCTCTTTTTGCCCCAGTTCAGAATTTACTCTGAAAAAATATGTGGAAACCAAATTGAGAGAATTTGTCAGCGACGATATTGAATTGGAGGAGGTCAGGCTGTGAAGACTGTCTATGTGGATAATAATGCAACGACCAAAGTGGCTCCTGAAGTCTTAGAGGAAATGTTGCCCTATTTCTCTGAACTTTACGGGAATCCCTCCAGCATGCATTTTTTCGGAGGGCAAGTACAGAAGAAAGTGAATGAAGCCAGAGAAAAGGTAGCTGACTTATTGGGTGCAGATCCGCCCGAGATCGTCTTCACCAGTTGCGGGACAGAGAGTGATAATGCCGCGATATTAGGAACACTTGATTCCTATCCGGAAAAGCGACACCTCATCACTACCCGGGTGGAACACCCGGCCATCGGGAATGTGGGAACCTATTTGGGCCGAAAGGGCTACCGGGTGTCCGAACTTTCTGTGGATCGGGAGGGGCGGTTAGATGTGGATGAGTTAAGGGAATCCTTCACCGATGAGACGGCTCTGGTCACCATCATGTATGCCAATAATGAAACAGGGGTGATTTTTCCTATCGAAGAGATCGGCGAGATTGTGAAAGCTAAGGGAATTCCTTTTCACACCGACGCCGTACAGACCGTGGGGAAGATTCCTATCAATATGAAGAAATCAAAAGTCGATATGCTTTCCCTTTCTGGCCATAAACTCCATGCGCCCAAAGGAATTGGAGTCCTCTATATACGAAAAGGAACGAAATTTTCTCCCTTCATGATCGGTGGCCATCAAGAGAAAGGGAGAAGGGGGGGAACTGAGAATGTCCCTTATATCATCGGTCTTGGGAAGGCTTGTGAGCTGGCCAAAAGACATCTCGACGAGGAGAACACAAGGATCAAGGTCTTGAGGGATTATCTCGAGGCGAAACTTTTAGAAAAGATTCCTAATACGTTAGTCAACGGAGATCGAAATCATCGACTTCCCAATACCGTGAGCGTCAGTTTTGAATATGTGGAAGGGGAATCGATCCTCCTTCTGCTTTCTGATCTTGGCATCTGTGCCTCTTCAGGTTCGGCCTGTACTTCCGGTTCACTCGAACCTTCGCATGTCCTCAGAGCCATGGGTGTGCCGTTCACCGCTGCCCACGGTTCGATCCGTTTCAGCCTCTCGATCTATAATACGAAAGAGGAGATGGACTACATCATCGAACACCTTCCGCCTATCATCCAGAGGCTACGGGATATCTCACCCTTCTGGAAAGATTATTTGAAGTCTCAGGGAAAAGGATAATATCAAGCCTTTCGGAAGTCTCTGTTACCGGTATTGTTCTTCAAACAGGGGCGTCTTTTTTGTCACTCTTCCTAATGCTTCGGGGGGGACGAATTCGACCTTCGACCGTATTTGATAAAGCTGAAACATCCGCTCTTCAATCTCCCTGGCTAAATCAGGCAATTGCATTTGTTCTGTGCCGAGACCCTGTTCTACCTTGATCTTTAAGGGGGGAGTGATATTTGGAGGAGGTTCTGTCAGGACGATTCGCATGGCTCCCGTGACTCTCGGGATGAAGGATGTGACGACATCCCGGACAGCGATCGGGAAGACGCTCACTCCTTCCACCCATAGACGATCTGCTAACCTCCCGATGTGTTTAATTCGATTTCCGGGTCCTGGATACCCACACTCACAGGATTTGGTAAAGACCTGAATGACATCACCCAGTTTATATTTTATAAGCGGCAATCCTTCTCGATCGAGGGACGTAATCAATCCCTCCCCGATCGCACCGTCCTTGACTTCAATCGGTTTTTTTGTGTCGGGGTCAATCAAATCGTCTGACCAGATTGTTAAATCCAGTGCGACCTCGTGAAGTCCCTGATATTCGTCTGCCGAACAGGAGCTGGAAAACCCTTCGCTGTTGATCATCAGGTAGTCATTCCATCTCCCGAGAAATGCTTCTTCCATCCTTTTTCGAATCGAAGGGATGGCCACCCCGGGTTCGCCGCTCAGAAGAAGCTTTTTTATCCCGAGTTCTGAAACAGGTTTCCCAGTCAATTTTGGATAGGCCTCAATCAGCCCTTCCGCAAAGGAGGGGGTGGACATGAGGACGTTAGGCCAGGTTACCTTCGCGTATTCCACAATTTTTTCAAGGGGGGTTTCAGCGCCGATATCAAGACAAAGGATTCCCATCACTTGGAGAGGTGTCTTAACAATGCTACCCGCCCATCCTCCACTGAGTGGAAAACAGAAGAGGACTCGATCTCCAGGGCGAAGCCCGGCCAACCAGTATCCCCGGGCGGTCCCTTCGTTCCATCGGTCAACATCATGTTGGGTAAAGGAATAACTGAAGGTGGGAAGTCCGGTCGTTCCACCCGTTGTTTTGGCCATGACAATCTTCTCGGGAGGGCAACATAAGTGAATCCCAAAAGGATGGCCGAAACGTTCAATCGATTCCTTTTGGCTTTGTCTTTCGTCTTCCTTATCCATCAGGAGTGGTATCTTCCTAAAATCTTCCCAGGTCTTGATCTCATCGGGACGGAATCCCACTTCATCAAATTTTCGCCTGTAAAATTCAGAATGGGTATAACCATATTTGAGCTGTTTCCGTAATTTTCTGAGGCGGACCCTTTCTATTTCTTCTCTGCCCAGGGTCTCCATTTTTTCATTCCACACCTTTTTCTCAGGCATTTTTCCTCTCTTTCTGAATAGGTTTCACAGCCCTTGAAAAACAGAAGGCAAGGATCATCTCTCTTAACATGACAGACGCTGTAACAGAGGAGACCTGGGTTGGATCATAATCCGGTGTCAGCTCCACCATATCCAATCCAATCACATGAAGGGTTTGGAGTCTCTTAAGAAGGAAAAGGAATTCTTGGAAGGTGAGCCCTCCGGGTTCCGGGGTGCCAACACCTGGGAGAAGGCTTGGGTCGATCACATCGAGATCGAGGGTGATATAAACAGGCTTATTTTTGAGACGCCTGATCATTGCGTTCAGGGAGGCCGGATCATAAGAGATGATGGATTTCATCTTTCTGGCCAATTTAAATTCATCCTCCGTACCGGATCGAATCCCGATTTGAAACAGTCTGCCCTCATCAAGATAATCGACCACTTTTCTCATCACGGTACTGTGGCACAGAGATTCGCCCAGATATTCTTCCCTTAAGTCTGTGTGGGCGTCAATGTGAAGGATATGAAGTTGAGGATACCATGGGAGAAGCTCTTCTATTGCTGGAAGGGTGATCAGATGGTCCCCTCCCAGGAGGATTGGAAATTTTTCCTTGGAGAGGATCTGACCAAGGGCCTTCCGAATCAAGCCTAAAGATCTCTTTTTTTCTCCCAGGGGCAACTCCAGGTCTCCCTGATCATGAATGGAACACTGGCTCAGGTCTCTTTGAAGATAAGGACTGAAGGTTTCGATTCCCCAAGATGCCCTCCGAATCGCAGAGGGGCCAAAACGAGCACCCGGCCGAAAGGAGGCTGAACCGTCGTAAGGACACCCCAGGATCACCCCGTCGCTTTTTTCAAAAGAGGCATTCGCCGAGAGAAAGCTGGTTTCTATAAAAGAAAGTGTCATGGATTGGAATTTAAAGTGAGTTTTTAGAATTGAGAATTCAGAGTTTCAAATGTTGAATCCAGAAATTCTTCAGCCATCATTCACCACACCTGGATTATCCCCATAGAACGACAGCCGCGAGGGTTGCCCCAATTCTTTTCACCTGATATTCACTGACGACGGTTTGAAGGTCCTTGATCTTCCAACCACGAAGCTTCATCCCCTCGGCAGCCATATTTCGGAGGATTTCATCGATCTTCCGCCGGTCTCCTTTAGCTGAATATTCCATGATCAACCCATTCTGATTTTCATCCTCTGGAAGCGCGACGGCGACGCCCGCTGAAATCGTCTCTCCGGGTATATCGCTGGTGATGGCAGCATAGGCGGCCGGAACCAGGGATCCTGGCGGGGGAGCAATGGGGGTGATCCGTTTACAGTGAGGTGGGACGATGCTCGACATCTTGACGATGTTCGTGTTCCCGATGCCCGCCTGCAGAAGGGCTCCATCAAAGGCATTTAGAGGGGTGTAGCCATCTGAGGCTCCAGAAACCAGAAAATATTGTGTCGGAATTTTAAAGATCATGGCGCTTCTCCATCATCTCTCATCTAAGTAAAGACACATGGGGTTGGTGATGGACTTCTTTCCTAGAACATCGATCTCAGTCACCGAGCGACCTTTTAGAAGGAGGGGGGTGAACTGATCCATAGAATCACCGCCTCCTTCGAACCAATGTTGTGGAGCCAATGCTCCTTCTCTGCTGAAAGATAAAAACATTCCCCTTTCTTTAGCTTGAGAATCTCTCTCCCAAAACGAAGGTTGACTCTTCCCCTGAGGACGAAACCAAACTCCTCCCCCTCATGGGGCTTTTCCTTTGGCGTTGACTCCCCTTTCCGAAGGGTCAGGAGGATGGGTTCCAACCGGCGATTCGTTGAACCCGGGACCAGAAGCTCAAACTTCTCGATCTTCTCTTTTTCAATCGCCACCCGGTCCTTTTCCCGGTAGATGATCTTTTCCTCCGAGGTCTCCCGGAAAAAGTCCGAGATATTTTCATCCAGGGCCTCGAGAATCTGGGCCAGACTGTCCAGGGAGATGGACGTCAGATCCCGTTCAATCTGGGAGATAAACCCCTTGGTCAGGTTAGCCCGCTCCGCAAGCTCTTCCTGGGTCAGGTTGCTCGACTGTCTCAAATTCAGAATACGTTCCCCAATCTTCATAAAATCGGAAAGAATAGTATAAAAAGAAAATTGTTTAGTAATATGTTAGACATTATAGAAAGAAATAAGTTTAATAAACTAAACTGACAAAATTATAACGTCCTTTTTTTGTTTGTCAAGCATTTTTTTTAAATTTCTGAAAAAAAGTTTGGGACTCCCTGATGTCACTGATAATGGGCCAATTTTACAGATTAGGAGGGGATTCAGGATAATCTATTTTTGTAATCCTGGTAATAAAATTCCTTAATAAGTCGAAATCCTGACGCTTCGTTCCAAATTCCTATGGAGGGATGTCTAACGCCATTGAACATGGTCGTTTTGACAGTGGTGTAATGAATCATATCCTCGAAGATGATTTTATCCCCGGGATTTAATTCTTGATCAAATGACCAACTCCCCATGGAGTCACCTGCCAGACAACTCATCCCTCCCATTCGGTAAGTTGGTTTTCCTGCCCTTTCATCAGTGGCGCCCAATATGGCTGGTTGATAGGGCATTTCCAAACAATCAGGCATGTGGCAAGTAAAGGAGACATCAAGAATAGCCGTTTTGATACCGCCATTTTCAACCATATCTAATATCGTAGACACTAAGTACCCTGTTTGATAGGTAAAGGCGCTCCCCGGTTCTAATATCGCATCAACATGGTAATGATTTTTGAAATCCTTTAAGAGGTGAATCAAATGGGGGATATCATAATTCTTTTTTGTTATAAGATGACCACCGCCCATGTTCACCCATTTCAGCTTCGGTAAAAACTTGCCAAATTTTTTTAGAAAAACGGCTAACACTTTTTTCAGCGCAAAGGAATCTGCCTCAAATAATGTATGAAAATGGAGTCCTTCCACGCCCTCGGGTAAAATACCCCCTAACTGTTCAGTAGTTATGCCCAGCCGAGACCCTGGTTTACAAGGGTTGTAAAGGTCATAGGGAGAATCTGAAAACTCAGGATTCACGCGCAAGCCGATCGATACACCCTGATGACTGGCCACCCTAAAATACTTTCGCCATTGGCTCAGGGAATTGAAGGAGACATGACTACTATAGGTCAGGATGTCTGTAAAAGACCCGTCTTCAAAGGCAGGCGAATAGGTATGCGCTTTGACTCCAAGTTCTTCAAAGGCCAATCGCGCTTCATGGAGTGAACTGGCTGAAGCGCCAAAACCGTATTCTTTAAAGATCGGAAAGACACCCCAATTGGAGAAAGCTTTAAACGAGACGAGAATGTCAATTGCGGCAATTTCCTTAACCTGTTTTATTAATTCAAGGTTATTTCGCAACAGGTGCTCGTCAATCACATAACAGGGGGTAGGAATATTATTGAAGTCAATCGGCATCGTTGACCTCACCAGAAGGTGGTCATTCCGGACTTGATCCGGAATCCAGTCTCTTCAACCTGGTTTCCTGCTTCGAAGGAATGACAACTCGTAGACCTTTACACTTCGAGATCCACATCATGCATTTCGTGCCAAGGAAGACCATGGAGGTTTAGTTGTTCCATGAAGGGATCCGGGTCGAATTCTTCGGTGTTGTATACACCGGGCCGTTTCCATAACCCCTTCATGAACATCATCGCCCCGATCATGGCTGGTACCCCGGTGGTATAACTGACACCCTGGGCACCGGTTTCCCTATAGGCATCCTGGTGTTTACAATTATTGTAGATATAATAGGTTTTCTCCTTGTGATTCTTGATCCCTCTGACCCGACAACCAATGGACGTTTCACCTGAATAATGTTCACCGAGTTCGCCCGGGTTGGGCAATACTGCCTTGAGGAATTGGAGAGGAACAATCCCTTTTCCCTCGTACCAGATCGGTTTGATGCTGGCCATTCCAATATTTTGAATCACCCGGAGATGGGTTAAATACTCCTGCCCAAAAGTCATCCAAAATCGAGCTCGTTTCAGAGCAGGAAAATGTTTCACCAGGGATTCTAATTCCTCATGGTAAATCAGATACGATTCACGGGGCCCGATATTTGGATAATTGAGCGGTTTGTGAATTTCGTGAGGTTCGGTTTCAATCCATTTTCCATTTTCCCAGTATTTCCCTTTCTGGGTCACTTCACGAATATTGATCTCTGGATTAAAATTGGTTGCAAAAGGTTTTCCATGATCTCCGGCATTACAGTCGACGATGTCCAGAGTGTGAATTTCGTCAAAATGGTGTTTGGCCGCGTAAGCAGTAAAAACTCCCGTGACTCCCGGATCAAAGCCGCAACCTAATATGGCTGTGAGTCCTGCCTGTTTAAATCGATCATGGTAGGCCCATTGCCATTGGTATTCGAATTTAGCCACCTCCGGGGGTTCATAACTTGCCGTATCCAAATAATTCACTCCTGCTTTGAGGCAAGCCTCCATGATCGTTAAATCTTGATATGGAAGGGCCACGTGAATGACCATCTCCGGCTTGAATCTTCTAAACAATTCCAGTAATTGTTGAACATTATCCGCATCCACCTGGGCGGTCTTCACCTGATTGGCGCCAATGGTCTTAGCAATGTCATCACACTTTGATTTGGTCCGGCTGGCCAGCATGATATCCGTAAACACTTGTGGTATGCCGGCCACTTTATGAGCGACCACGTTGCCAACGCCTCCAGCTCCAATGATCAATACGTTCGGCATGACCCGTCCCCACCTGTTTCCAATATCGGGAAACATAGTATAAAAAGAAATTTGTTTAGTAATCTGTAAGACATTATAAGAAGAATAATGTTTAATAAATTAAACTCCGAAAATTATAACGCGTCTTTTTATTTTGTCAAGAATTATTTTGGGGTTGTCGACACCCCTTAGTGGTCGGTATTTTTATCCCCCTGCCTACCCCTCTTTGCCAAAGAGGGGTATAAAGGTAAACTTGTATTACCTGAACCCCTCACAGAGGGATTACGGGGTTTACACCTGGTTACTTTTAAGTTACGTTTTTGGAAGAGGGACAGATGGAAAAGATCATCATTCGGGGAGCCAAGGTTCATAATTTAAAGAATATTGATGTGGAGGTTCCCCGCAATGCCTTGGTGGTGATTACCGGTCTGAGTGGGTCCGGTAAATCGACGCTTGCCTTTGATACCCTTTATGCAGAGGGGCAGAGACGGTATGTGGAGTCCCTTTCAGCCTATGCGCGCCAGTTTTTAGAGCAGATGGAAAGGGCAAACGTCGAATCCATCGAAGGGCTCTCCCCAGCCATTGCCATTGATCAGAGAAGCATGTCCCGAAACCCCCGTTCCACTGTGGGCACGGTGACAGAGATCTACGATTACCTCCGGCTCCTTTTCGCTAGAATCGGAGAAGCTTTCTGCCCCCATTGTAGCTCCCCCATTTCATCACAAACCCTTCAGCAGATGACCGAAACACTTCTCCGATTTTCTAAAGGAACCTCCCTCACTGTCCTTTCTCCCATCGTCAGAGGGAAAAAAGGTGAATATCGAAAAGAGTTGGAGGAACTCCGGAGGGATGGTTTTATAAGAGTGAGAATTGACGGGCAAACAAGAGACCTCAGCGAGGAAATCCGTTTGGATAGGAATAAGCGCCACGAGATCGATGTGGTCGTGGATCGTTTGATCATCAAAGAAGGAGTGGAAAAGAGGCTCAACGATTCCTTGGAGATCGCTTCCCACTTGTCGGAAGGGATTGTGAAAGTGGAAAAAGAAGGATCGGCCCCCATGGTGTTCAGCCAGAGGTTTTCCTGCATTGAGTGCGGATTCAGTTTTCCTGAGATCACCCCCCGGATGTTTTCCTTCAACAGTCCTCAGGGGGCATGTCCTACCTGCGGTGGATTGGGCACAAAGCGCTATTTCGATCCGGACCTCATTGTTCCGAATCCCGTCCTTTCGGTGAACGAGGGGGCCATCCTTCCATGGAGTAAAAAAGGGGAATCTTTTTTAAGACCTGTCCTGGAAGGATTAGCAAAGCATTATCATTTCGATCTCGATACCCCGTTTCATCGATTGGCCAAATCAGTTCAGCAACTTCTTCTCTATGGATCAGAGGGAGAAAAAATCTCTTTCAAGGTGAAAGGAAAGGCCGGACCACACCTTTTTCGCCAGGCGTTTGAAGGGGTGATTCGAGAAATGGAAAAGAGGTGGAAGGAGGATGAGGAAGGGCATGAAGAGTTAGAGGGGTTTATGAACGTATCTTCCTGCCCTGATTGTGGAGGGACACGGCTGAAGAGGGAAATGCTTTCAATCAAGGTGGGGAGTAAATCGATCGCTGAGGTGACCCATCTCTATGTCAAGGAAGCACTCCATTTCCTGGGGAATTTGGAATTGTCCCCGAGATCTCAAAAAATTGCACAGGGAATTTTGAAAGAAATTGAAGATCGACTCAAGTTTATGGTGGAGGTGGGGTTGGATTACCTGACGCTGGATCGGTCCGCTTCCACTCTTGCTGGAGGAGAATCCCAACGCATTCGTCTGGCCACCCAAATCGGCTCGAGTCTAGTGGGGGTACTCTACATTTTGGATGAGCCCAGCATCGGGCTTCATCCCAGGGACCACCTGCGCCTCTTGGGAACATTAAAACGACTGAGAGATCTGGGCAATACCGTTATTGTGGTGGAACATGATGAGGAGACCATTCGCTCTGCCGATCATATTATTGATATGGGCCCAGGACCCGGAGAGAGAGGAGGAGAGGTCGTCTTCACTGGACCCCCTGAGTCCTTGGTGAAGGCAGAACATTCATTGACAGGACAATATCTCTCAGGGGAAAAATTCATCCCTTTACCAAAACAGAGAAGGCCTATCGCAGGGAAGTATCTTGTTGTCCGGGGGGCCACCGCCAATAATTTGAAAAACATTCATGTGAAAATTCCTTTGGGGGTATTCACCTGTATCACAGGCGTTTCAGGATCGGGGAAATCAACCTTGATCATCGATACACTCTATTGCCTGTTGGCCCAGCAACTTTATCATCTCCCGCAGCGCTGTGTTCCCGTTCAAGGGATGGAAGGATTGGAATTTGTAGATAAAGTCATCCATGTAGATCAGATGCCGATCGGAAGGACACCCCGTTCTAACCCGGCTACCTACACCGGCGTGTTTCAGCCCATTCGAGATCTCTTTGCCCAACTTCCTGAATCGAGGGTGAGAGGATTTCTTCCAGGGCGCTTCAGTTTTAATGTATCAGGAGGGCGGTGTGAATCATGTCATGGAGACGGGGTGCTGAAGGTCGAGATGCAGTTTCTTCCTGACGTCTATGTCACCTGCGAGGAGTGCCACGGAAAACGCTATAATCGAGAGACCCTCGATATCCGGTATAAAGGAAGAACCATTTCCGAGGTGTTAGAGATGACAGCCGAAGAGGCAGATGAGTTCTTTCAGGCCATTCCATCGATCCATCAAAAACTCCGAACCCTTTGCGATGTAGGCCTGGGCTACATTAAATTAGGTCAATCTGCCACGACCCTTTCAGGAGGGGAGGCCCAGAGAATAAAACTGGCTAAAGAGTTGAGCAAAAAGGGAACCGGGAAAACCATCTATATCTTGGATGAGCCCACCACTGGTCTCCATTTCGCCGATATCCAGAGACTGCTTGATATCCTCAACCGATTGACCGATCGGGGGAATACGATCATTGTGATCGAACATAATATGGAAGTGATCAAATCCGCCGATTACATCATCGACCTGGGTCCGGAAGGCGGAGAGGGTGGGGGTCAAGTGATTGCCGAAGGGACTCCCGAGGAAATTTCCAGCATTCCACATTCCTATACGGGTCAATATCTTAAAAAGGCATTGAGTAAAACCCAGATGATTTCTTTTTAACTTGACAGAAATTCAAAAATGCACTATTGCTCAAACCGAGAAAGCAAAAGAGGGAGCCTGTTCATTTTTTGCCTTGTCCGGCTATGGGTGATAGCCGAACCAAAGCCTATTTTTATATTAAGGAGGCAATCATGGATGAAAAAGAGAAATCGAGCACAGGATTGGATGAAAATGTAGCCGGGTTTCTTTGTTATCTTTTTGGATTTATCACAGGAATTGTCTTTTTAGTGGTGGAAAAGAAGAGCCGTTTTGTGAAATTTCATGCGATGCAGTCCACCATAACTTTTCTGGGTCTTTTCGTTATTTCACTCATCTTAGGCTGGCTCCCTGTCATTGGGGTCCTGATCATGGTTTTAAGCCTTATTTTGTGGCTCCTCCTCATGATCAAAGCCCTTCAGGGAAAACGATATTCATTGCCGATTATAGGGAAGATGGCAGAGGGGAAGTCAGGTCTTTAGGCGGGTTTTCTGTGAAACCAAAACGTAAGAAAAAAAGCCCCCAAAAGGGTAGGGGAAGTAAGCTCCTTTTGTTGCTGATCCTGATTGGAATCGGTTTGATCGCTTTTTTTCATCAACAGATATACCAATCTATCAAGCCATTCTTTGGAAGGCGGAGTTTATTCGTGGAGAGAAAGGATGTTCTTCTTTATTTCTCAGATAGAGAGGGTGAATATTTAATCGGTGAAAAGAGAGCGATCCTGAAAAAGAATGCCATTAAAGAAGAGGCCAAAGAGACGATTATCGAGATCATCAAGGGGCCGAAAGGGAGACTGATTCCCACGCTTCCTCCTCATACGGAATTATTAACTCTCCAGATGAATGACGCAGGCTTGGCTACAGTCAATTTTAGCTTAGCCCTTTCCAGGGATCATCCCGGAGGAAGTTCAGCCGAGATGATGACCGTCTATTCTATCGTCAATTCCCTTTCCCTCAATTTTCCACAAATCAAACGAGTTCAAATTCTCATTGATGGGAAACCGATCGAGACCATCGCCGGTCATATTTCCTTAAGGCAGCCCGTCACCCCCAAACCCGATTTGATCAAATGACAATCAAAAGACAATAATTGATTTCACATGAAATTGATGATATGGTTAAAACTCTGGAATATTGGAGGGTTGGCAATGGCCGTTTAAACAGTGGGATTGATTTTTTTGTTTCTTTATACCATTATTTCAGTATTGCATTTCTCTTATCATTCCGTAAGTTGGAGAAACTATGCTTGAAGCTAAGTATATTCGGGACCATCTCGATGAGGTTCGGGAGAGACTTTCCTTGAGGGGCCAAGCCGTCAACCTGGATCAGTTTGTTTTGATCGATGGGCAGCGAAGAAGGGCCATCCAGGAATGGGAAAAACTGAGGGCCCTCCAGAAAAAAGTCTCTGATGAGGTGAGTAAGAAGAAAAGAGAAGGCCAGGAGGCGTTGGAATTCATTGAAGAAATGAAAAAGGTGTCCCAGGAGTTGAAGGGATTGGATGGAGTCATCGAAGAGAAGGAAAAGGCTTTGCAAGATTTTCTTCTCCTGATTCCAAATCTTCCTCATTCATCTGTTCCTGTGGGGAAGGAATCCTCTGACAATGTTGTGGTCAGGTTATGGGGAGAGATCCCAAAATTCGATTTTGAGCCCAAGGCTCACTGGGATTTGGGTGAGGAACTGGGGATTCTTGATTTTAAAAATGGAGCAAAGATTACCGGAGCACGCTTTACCCTCTATTGGGATCTGGGAGCAAAGCTGGAAAGAGCGTTGATCAATTTCATGCTGGATCTACATACCCGAGAACATGGATATCGTGAAGTGCTTCCTCCCTTTATGGTCAATCGGACGACGATGACGGGTACCGGACAACTTCCGAAATTCGAGGAAGAGCTTTTTAAGGTGGAGGAGACCGATTATTTCCTGATTCCTACGGCGGAAGTGCCCGTGACCAATATCCATCAGGATGATGTCATTGATGAAAAATTACTTCCTTTATATTATACGGCCTACACGCCTTGTTTTAGGAAGGAAGCGGGTTCATATGGAAAGGACACCCGAGGTTTGATTCGTCAGCATCAATTCAATAAGGTGGAGCTGGTCAAATTTGCCAAACCAGAACATTCTTATGATGAGCTGGAGAAGCTTCTCTCCAATGCCGAAGAAGTTTTAAAACGGCTTAAACTTCCTTACAGGGTAGTCAATCTTTGTTCGGGAGATTTGGGATTTTCTGCCTCAAAGACTTATGACATTGAGGTGTGGCTTCCCGGGCATAATACATTTAAGGAAATTTCCTCTTGTAGTAACTTTGAGGATTTCCAAGCCAGGAGGGCAAAGATCCGATATCGCATTTCTGGAAAGTCCAAGACAGAATATGTCCATACCCTCAATGGATCTGGCCTGGCTGTCGGGAGAACATTGGTGGCCATTTTAGAGAATTATCAACAGGTGGATGGAAGTGTGATCATTCCGGAAGTTTTAAGACCTTATTTATACGGTGTTGACCGTATAGAAAAGAGAAAATAAAAGTTATGAGTTCGGAGTAAGGAGTTCGGAGACTTAAAAGTATTTAAGAAATTACCCCGAACACCGAACTAATAACTCTGAACTGCGAAACGAAGTTTAGCACGGAGGGATGGCCGAGTGGTTTAA
>DCVM01000004.1:16507-24737 GCA_002327985.1 Syntrophaceae bacterium UBA2188
CCCGTAAATCCGGGACGTGGGTTCGAATCCTACTCCCTCCGCCATGTCATAACCAAAGGTAAGATGGCATTACGAAGGTTAGGATGAGGACCCTTCCGCGAGAGCGGAGTGGTTCAGCGCCCCTAAAGGGGAAGGCGAAGCCGATAAGCGGCGACCATAGATTAAGATTTGAAATGATTGGCAAACGGAGAGATGCCCGAGAGGCCGAAGGGGCTCGCCTGCTAAGCGAGTATCCCGCTAATAACGGGATCGAGGGTTCGAATCCCTCTCTCTCCGCCATATACATGGTAATGTAAATAATCGGAATTAGGGGTGAGAACCTTCCCCGACTTTAGGAGGGAAATTGGTTCGGCGACCGAAGGGAGGCGGAATGAAAAAGAATTATGTAAAATGGATAATTTTAGTCGTCGTTGTTGGAATTTTAGTTGCAGTTGGATTAAGAGAAGTCTCGGCTCAACAATATTTCTTTTTCCAAGGCAAGGTGGAGAACCTTTATAAAGATCAATTAACTGTAAAGGGAAATAAGGGAGAAATTATGTATTTTGCTATTGGAAGGCGGACGGTCTATCTCCCTTCTCGATTGCCAGGCGTTGGTGAGCGGGTAAAAGTAGCCTATTATCTAAGAAGGGGTCATAATGTTGCTTCTCAAGTTGAAATTCTCTCTGCAAAGTAGGCATCGAAAACCGAATCAAAGCGCCCATAGCTCAGATGGATAGAGCGTCGGACTACGAATCCGCAGGTCGCCCGTTCGAGTCGGGCTGGGCGCGCCATACTTTTACTAAATATATTAATAAGTTACCCATTGACCTGTTTTCCTAAGAATCCGAAATTTTCGCAAAGTGTAACCATTTTGTAACCATTCGTGATTTTTTCATTCATTTTGGGTGTGCTTAAACTCAATTAACTGTCCACGAAGTTCAAGATCTCCGCTTGACGACTGGCTTTGAATATAGGCTTGATGCTTCATCGCTGCTTCCTTCAGGTCTTGGTCACTCACGATGTTATAGCGATCAAATACGCTCCTTGTTTTATGTCCCGAAACCTTCATGGCTACTCTTTCAGGAATCCCTGACCTAATCATGTTCCTTATTGCTGTCCGCCTGAAATCGTGAAAAATTTTCGTGGGGATTTTTACTTCTTTCTTGTTGCCCTTCTTATCTTTAACTACAACTGGTTTCCCTTCCTCATCCTTGAGAACTTCACAAATCCCAGCGTCTATGCAAGCTGTTTTCCATGATTTCCTGAACTCTCCGATAGTTCTACCATCAAGATGAAAGACATAAGGGGAGCCAAGACGCCGATTGCTGTGAAGTACCTTGATTTCCTTCATCAGTTCATCGTTTAGGTATATCATCCTGGCCTCTTCATTCTTAGTCTCGCCAGGGTCCAGCCTAATGACCCCTTGCTTTAGATCAACCTTATTCCAGGTGAGTTTTCGAATCTCCCCTGATCTCCAACCAGTATGATAGGCGAAGGTTACGAGAGGCTTCAGATAAGAGGGTAGGGCATCCCTAAGAGCCAAGAATTCGTCATGCTCGAAGAATCCTTTTCTCGTGTTTGATTCCTTTAGCATAGGAACATATGGTACCTGGCCAACCTTAGGGGGAGTGCACTGAATAGCAAGATGAAACATCCTTTTGAGGGCGGCCAGTTCCCGATTAATCGTGGCATTTGAAACACCCTCCGTCATTCTGCTGTCAACGTATTCTTTGATCTTGGCCGTGGTGATCTCAGTTATTCTCATTCCTCCAAACACCTTTTTTAAGAGCTTCACACTGCATACTGCTTTGACTAAGGTTTTTTTCCTATTGATTCGATATTCGGTGAGGAAATCCTCGGCCAGCTCATCGAATCGAACCTTATCAAAGCGGATTCCGGGCAATTCACCCTTGGCGATTTCCCCCTCACGCCTTTGTAGGAGCCTTTTTGCTACTTCCTTTTTATAGCTGTGGCTGGATTCATAATAGGACTTACCGTTTCGATAATACTTTACCCAATATACGTTTTTTCGCCTGTAAATAGTCCCCATTCTTTATTCCTCCTTTCCTAGGGCGCGCTCGTTTGATCAGAACGAGATCGTAATCGAGGTAATCAGCAATCTGCTCAAGCATCTCCAAGGAAATATTTACTTTCCCATGGAAAAACTTGGAGAGTTGACTCTGATGGATTCCAAGATCTTTCCAGAGTCGGTATGCCGTTACCCCTTCCCTATTTAGGGCTTTCTTCAGGCGATTCCCCATCATGAATCCATCATAGCGATTACTTAATTATTTGTCAAGCATAAAATTTTAGTTATAGGTCAACTTGTTTCGGTCTATAAACTCCATTAAATCTAAGATGTCCAAGAAGATCTTACGCCCTCCTTCATCTTTTACAACGGGGATCTTACCAGCCCATATCAGTTCCCTCATACTCCATTCGGACCGGCCTAGGTATTTTGCGGCTTCCTGTAGTGTATAAAGACGCTTGCCCATGGGATTACAAATCCCGTGGTCCTCTTTAGTCCGCTGATTTTGTTTAGATTTTATGATGGCTGTAACCATAGTGTAACCCTTTCAGTCCTCCAATTAATTCAATCATCTTGAATAATCAGCGTAGGGGCGTTTTCTGCCTTGATATTCACCTGCGTTTTTGGAATCTCCTGTCCCGTTAATTTTGACAAGATTTCTACAAGAGCCCTTAGATCCCGAATATTCTCAACCTGTAGCTTATCCTGGTCTAAGTCTTGGACCACATTACACAGAATATCTACTAGCTTCTTCTTCGCCTCAGTCAGTTCCAGGGACTTTTCTTCCCAAATTTTGACCTGGTCCTCCTTTTCTTGAGTCATTAGTCTTTCTTGCCAGCGAAACCCAGCACTCCAGGTCTTGATAGTATCAATACCTTTATTGAATTTCTGAGCTACAACCGGGAGAGACCGCTCGCCACCAAGGGATTGATAAAACAGATAAGCATTTTTCTGCTCAGGGGTCTCCTTTAATGGAAGCCGACGCTGGTAACTCAAACTTCTAACGGTTCCAAAAGCCATGACTATAGTGCTCCTTTCAATTTAAAATAGTGTTAAGTCCTGTGTATAGAAGGGTGCTCCTAGCCCCTCCAGGTTATTACATGAACTTTCTAACACTTTGAATTGTTTAATCTTTTTCAGATTCAGTACATTTTCTTTTTTTGACACTGGAGGTGTTGCGACCCCTGGAACTCTAACTCAGATACCAGGGGATCCTTAAATACTGTAGCATTGGTAACGAGTGTAACATTGGTAACGGGGAAAAAGAAGGATATCCTAAGTTCTCAAAAGCTCAGCCAGATACAGCGGTGATTTAATATATAAGATATTGTTTCACCCGTACTACACATGTTACAAACATTACACATGTTACACCCGTACATGGTTATTCCTCTGGTGCAAGATAACGCTTTCTTATCTTCTCCATCAGTTTATCGTCCCAAAGCACAAAACGACCCACTCTTCGATTGGCTCTGTCCAGCTTGGTTTTAATTTTCAGGCTTTTTAAACGTTTCCCCACTGCCTGGGAACTTACCTTCTCAAATCCAAAGTTCTCCTTCATCTTCTCCGCAATATCCCCCGAAGTAATGTCTTTTTTACCATCATTGTGGAGAGCAAAAAGAGTCTGCACAATCTTTCCGTCAAAACTCTCACCCCTATCCTCGATAATTTCCGTATTTTTCTGTTCCAGGAAGGTTTTGAACCTCGACATCAATTCGGGTATGTTGGCAAAGAGGACGGCAAAACTTTGAGTGGTCTGTTGTAGCCTCGGCTCAATATTTCCAAAATCAAAATTACACCTCCTTTCTTCATTTATGAGATGATAATGCCTGAGCCTAAACATCAGAAGCTTATTTCGCAGCCTCTGCTGCTCTTGGTAAAATGCATTGTTTAAAACCCAAGGGATATCCTCCCTACTGGTTTGTGTCATCTGCTCGGTGAGACACCGGCTCTCCAATGCCTGGTCTTTAAATGTATATCTCGTTGCAATAACCTTCGGGCAGTAGGTGGGAAGGTATTGAATCTCGTTGGGAT
This sequence comes from Syntrophaceae bacterium UBA2188, assembly GCA_002327985.1. Classification (GTDB taxonomy): domain Bacteria; phylum Desulfobacterota; class BSN033; order BSN033; family UBA1163; genus UBA1163. The sequence continues at coordinate 20,550 of DCVM01000004.1, forward strand.
TATTCTTATCACACCGAATGACGGTTCTGCCTTTCTCAAACCCGCAGTTTAGGATGGTAATGACCTCAGCCTTTTCACTTGAATCATTAAAGTCTGCCTCATCCAGGACGATTGTTCCTCCCCATTGCCTTATCATTCGATAGATGGGTGCAGGAGTTACAGCCCCACTCACCAAACAACACTTGTAGCAAAGCCCGCCTATCACATCCAAGAACCTGCTTTTACCGCACCCTGTGTCTCCCAGGGCTCGGAGGTAAGGCAGGGTGTTTACTCTATCGTAGACCCAGGTGAGCAAAATGTACCACGTGGCGAAAATTTCAAAGTCCTCACTGATATCAAGATGCCTATGGAGGTGGGATCGAATCTCCTCTACCAACTCTTCCAAGGTCCCATAATCTACTGCTGTCGTTGGCAAGGTAACTGCACTGGTAGTTATCCCCTCGTTCACCAATGGCAAATATTTTTTACCGTCAATCAATATCTCATCTTGATATTCAACGTTTTCACCATCCCATATTGCAAATTTAGCAATCCCGTCACAGTAAACCTCTTCGGCGATCTTTCCATCGGGTAGGATTAGGAAGCTCGTAAATTCCTCGTTCTTTGTTCCTTCCTGTTTAATTTTGTTCTTCCTGTTTTTTAAGCTGGCCAAACCAACAGGGCTTTTCACCCCACAGTCTCTTCCACAGTTCCATAAGCCTTTGATCTTTTCGCAGGTGTTTGGGCCATAATTTGTCTTCATCCGTTGTAAAATTTTTTCATTGGTCTCTTTTGATGAATATTTAGGATAGCTACTCGATAGCTGATGAATGAGACTACTTCCTCCAACCTCCCAAGCCAACACCCCAATCATTGCATACCATTCGGGTTCGGAAAGACTTTTGCTATCCTCTTGGCAGTGTTTAAGAAAGGAACATTGCATAATGCTTTCGAGCCGCTCTTGTTGATTCTTCCAGGCCGAGCCATTGGGTTCTCCACCACCCTCATAACTTTTCTTTTCTTCTGGAGAGATATCTTTGAAGTCATCCAACTCATATTGCCTATCAGGGTGAAGCTCAAGGATTTTACATAGGAGAGGCGTTGGATAATTCGGTTTTACATTGAGAGTGCCTGGTAATCTCAAAACCCTGGATGCATCGCAGGCATTGAGGTCTCCACCAAAACAAGAAGCTAATCTTCTAAGGATGTTTTCAATAGTCGGAATACCCTCTCTTCCTAAAGGCTCTTTGAACAACCAATAGTATTGTTTCTTATTAGGTAGACTCGATTGAACAACGGCTGAGGGGCCCCTCAGAAACCCTTCAATCTCAGCCTCCTTTTCTAAGGTTAGATTGTCGTGTTCCATCCAGAGTCCTGGAATTAAATAAATCCCCGATTTTTTCCCAGGCTCCTCTACCGAACTATCTCGTAAGGCAACACCAAAATATTGGTTCTTCCCTTTGTATCTCCGGAGAATTTCGGGGACCTCTTCGACATCATTGATCCCAAGAAACTCGTTTCTCTTAAAATCCTCTCCATTGGCCTTTTGAATGAACCTTAGATTTAAGGTTCCGTCTTCGCAGTTTTGAAAAATGACTTTCAGGAAATTTACAGTTTCATTCTCCTCTATATCGGGTTCGTTTAAATTGCTACCTAAGGGAAGGATTTCAGGGATTTCTTTAATGCTACTATGAAGGGGTATAATTTTTCGGGTGTATGGATTCTCCATCTCTTCTTTCATCTCCTATCCTTAAAGCCTTTCAACTAGCTTCTTAAAATGCATCCAGTGATCAATGTATTGCCGAACATTTTGAACCACATGACCATTATAGAAATCAAGGATCAATCTTTCTCGTTCCGGTGAATCCTCGAACTCAAAAACCCCACGAGCTCCATTTTTAGTAAGGCCAAGAAATTTCAGGTTTGCCGTCCTTAGTAGGGCCGCAATGTAAATGTCTGAAGTCCTATAAACATCTTCTTTCATTTAACCCATTCCTTTCTCAAAATTTCAAACAATAATTCTCCCTTGGTGAAAGCCCTCCTAAGGATGTAACTTCTTGGATTTAAAAAGGAAATATTAATTTTGGTTAAATAAAGGTGGAAATCTCTCATCTCAGTATCTCCATTCTTGGACCCTGCTATTTTCCAAGCTTACACAGGATATATGGATTTTGAAGGTTAAGAATAGGACATCAAAGGGTCAAAATAATTTAGAGAGGAAAATCATTCTTCGTGGATAGGAGTCTCATTATGGGGATAAGTTCTTTGATTTGCTGGCAAATCCTCCTAATTTGTCTTTCCGAAAGACGACACTGTTTGGCAATTTTCGATTGAGTTTTACCACTTTTCCACTGGAGATAAATGCCTATATTTCGGTGAGAAGCATTTAAAGCAAAAAGACACTTCTTCACCCACTGAATCTTTTCATTTGCAATCATTTGATCTTCAAGTTTATCTCGAGATTTTATGAAGTCTTCTCCTCCAAGGGCTTTTGTTCTATCTTCAAAATCAAGGGACTCTTCATGATCTTCATCAAAGTCATCTCTGAAGCCAAATTTTTTGGTTTTTGATCTTTCTTTGATCAAAGGCTTATACTTATCTCTTAGAAGTTGGTAAAGTTTACCATAGGGTTGCCAGGCTTTTGCAATGGTCCCATCTTCCCGCTCACCTTTTGCGAGTGTATCAATTTCGTTCCTGCGACCAAAAAGCCATGTTGTCAAGTTCCATCTTGGCCCCATTTTTTTAATGCCAGGTTGAAATGAATAAGTGTTGAACCGATTCAGTCTTTTTGGTGTGTGCTTCCAAACGGTGCCATCTTGAATCGGGGTATAAAGGTTAAGCAGGGTCACAACTTCTAAACCGAGAACCCCTATTATACTTCTGAGCCATTCAACTGCACCCGTTATATTTTTGTTTTGAAGTTTCTCAATTGCTTCCCTTGTGCATTCATCCTGCTTGGTTAAATCCGCTTTCGAGATTTTTCCCGAAGAGAGACCATTCGCAAACCCGATGAGCCTGTTTATCTCCTCTGACTCTGCCAGAATGGTCCCCAATCTTTTAGGAACGTATTCTGAAAGATAGTAGATATAAAAATTTTTTACCCACTTTGGGAAGGCCATGATAGTCCTATCGCTTTTATCTTTCAGCAACCGCTCCAAGATATCATCAGGTCTGAATCCTGTAATAAGGAACCCCAGCAATATCAAGGCATCCTGTTTCATGTCTTCTATTTCTTGAAAGAGACGGAATCTCTTGCCTATCTTTACTGCAATCCCCTGACCACCATCCTTATAAAGGTCATAGAGTTTTTGAATCGCTTTATCATCCCCATTTAAAGCCCGCTTTATTGTGTAGCACACTAATATCTGAGTCAAAAGGTCTTTACTTCTTAAAGTTTCTTGATTCAAAGGTAGCAACCCCCGATTATAGATATCGGATACCGATATTCTATCATTGTATGAAATCTCGTAATAATCATTGAGGATGATATACTTACTTTCTGTATTTAGAATTCTGAGGATTTGAAGTTCTCCATCACCCAGTATTGTGTATTTTCCCGAGTCGGGGGTGAGACGCTTCAGATCAAGCTCTCTTTCCAAATCAATATATCGATCATCCACGAATTGGTGATACTTCGGATAGTTGGGGAATGTAATCTTTTGGATTTCGCTCAATGGGGATATAAGAATTTTTAGTTTTTCTTCGGGAGGAAGTTTTTTGTTTTTCTTTGCTTCTTCTACTGCTGTAAAATATTTTTTAATCAGCTTGGAAAGGCGCTTTTTTTGAGACTGGATTCTATTAATTGCTAAATTGGCTTTTTCCTCTCCTTTTGCTTTGATCTGAAAGGCAGAAGGATTTTTATTTAGATGTCTTCTAATTATTTCACGGAATGTTTGGTGGGATAAAAATTTATTAAAGCTTTCCCTAATGATTGAATCAATGTTCTCTTTTTCCATCCCTAGTCAGTCTCCATTTGCATGAAATTATAAGCAAAAATCATGCCGATCAAAAATTATAAACTATGTTGTTTGTCTATTTTATGCCCTGCGAATAGGAGATTGGAGGTATTGTTCTAATAGATCCTTAAAAGGGAACAGATTGACTGTTCCTGGGGTTGACAATCTACATAGCAGGTGGAAGTTTCAAGTTAACCCTTTGACCTACGAGATTTTTGGGAGATCGAGGATGTCTTCCTGAAATCTTGTTTTT
>DCVM01000086.1 GCA_002327985.1 Syntrophaceae bacterium UBA2188
TGACCTGCCGTGGCGAAGACGATGTGCAGAAGGCGCTGGATGCGATGTCTGAGCATCAATTGCGGCGCATTCCAGTCGTCGACAATGACAATAAGATTGTCGGGATCATCGCCCAGGCGGATGTGGCGACGCGCGTTGACCAGCCGGCAAAAACTGCTGAAGTGGTTAAGGACATTTCGCAATCCAACGCGAATTAAGGGCGCCCTCGAGATTCTAGGCGGTTGTCGCGGCGAGGCGGCGGTTACTATTGGAGTAGACGACGGTAGGTGTCACTTCTCACATTATTTTGACGCAAAAGTTTTAAAAAGAAAGGAGGTGAATGTATATGAAGAAATTAATTGTGTTATTCATAGCTATGGCGTTTCTTGCGACTTTTACGTTGAGTGGTTGCTTTCAATCACCTCCACCTCCAGCGGAGAAGGGAGAAAAGGGAGCAACTGGAGCAACTGGAGCGCCTGCGCCAGCACCAGAGAAGGGAGCAACTGGAGCACCCGGAGCACCTGGAGCGCCTGGAGCACCTGGAGCACCTGGAGCGCCCGGAGCGCCGGCACCAGAAAAAAAATAATGGACGCGGGATACCGGAAAGGCAGGGTCGATTGGCCCTGCTTTTTCATTGCCTAAGATTAACAATTACCATTGGTAATACACAAAATTTAAACTCTTTGCCTCCATTTAGTAGTAGGTGAAAAAAATTGAATGAAGAAGGGTTTTTGTGTTCACCTCTTCGATAAATCCCTTGTGGCCCTTCCTGCTAATTTATCTTTTGAGGCAGGGACTTATGGACAAGTTCTCCAACCTTGTCCTCTGCCCTTTAATTAGCCTGATGAGTTCATCCCTCAAAATCTGAATCCTTCCATTTTTTGAGTAGCCTCTGCTGAATATGGGATAAAATCTTTAGAGGGCATCTTCTGGAAAAGGACACCCAGATGGAAGGGAAATCAAATTACCCCAAACCTTTCCAAAAGAAATCTTCTATATCTTGGATATTCCCTACTAATCCGCGGTGGTCTTGCCTGCTTATTTTTAGGGCAACCAAGGGGTCTGCAATGCTATGTTGCTTTCTGTTATCAATAAAACGTCAATCTCGACGATAACGCAGGACTTCAATCCGTAATAAATGAGACGGTGTATTTTCCTCTTTTAAAAAAAATCAATAGTGCTATTATGATAATCATCTCATCGGAAAAAGCGAAGTTCGTATATTAATTGTTTGGCGGCGAATAGACATCTATCGTCAAGTGGTAATCATTGGCAAATAGACGAAGTGTTTGTCTATATCGGAAGTATATTCGAATAGATTCGAATGTGAGCGAGTAATCTGAAATGAGGTGATCTCCTTGAATGAACGCGAAATCCCGAACTACTGGCAAGGCAATTGTTTCGGCTGTTCACGGACTAATATGCATGGCTTGCAGCTTCGCTTTTGGCTCTCAGACCACGGTTGCTTCACTAAGTGTAGCATTCCTGACTCCCTCTGTGGCTTGGACGGACTAGTTCACGGTGGAATCATTGCCCTTCTCCTCGATGAATTGGCGCAGTGGACGATGATAGGGCGTCTTGGTAGGATGGGCCTAACCCGAGAAATCTCGGTTCGCTATTTGAAGCCTGTGCTGACAAACACTGAAATCATTGTGGAGGCACAAATCATCTCTCAGGATGATAAAGAGGTAGTTCTACGCTCCACCATACATACTATTGATCATGTCTTGCTGGCAGAGGGTGAGAGCAAATGGTTATTGGCCAGCCTTTCTACTATTGCAAAAATATCAAATGTTGACGAATCAACTTTGAAGGAGTTTCTCGCCAAATACACCAAAAAGGTAGAAGGTTAAGCTTGGTTTTCTTGAGGAGGTGAGGCAATGTTTGACAGATCAAAATGTGATTTATGTGGGGACTGTTTGGTGAAATGCCTTTACGTTAATTATGACAGTGAGAAGGCTGTTCAAGAAATGACTGCCTTGATCGAAGACAGGGAAGCAGAAATTCTGAAGGAATGTATTACCTGTGTTGCCTGTAACGAATACTGCACCAAAGGGGCTAATCCTTTTGACCTGATCTGTCGGCTTCAGGAAAAGACCAATGCTCTTAGGGTACCGGAGAAATTGGCTTCATGGTTCGACCGCATGCCATCTATGCCCAGTGGAATGGTTAGAGGGGCCCCTGACAAACCAGTTCTTTCTCTATGTATATTGGAACAGGGGCTCCCACCGGGAGCAATCGAAGGTCAGATGTTTGATGGTCTAACTATCGTTAAGGGGGGAGAATATTTTTGTTATATTCCCTACGTTCATATTGGTAGGGAAAGTCTGATCAAACAAAATGCCCAGAAGTTTGTGGATAAATTAACCGGTCTTGGAGCTAAAGAGATTGTATTGCTCCACGATGACTGTTATTCCATGCTGACAAAGAAGATAAAAGACTACAATATCACGGTTTCGTTTAAACCTATTCACATCATTGAATACCTGTTAAACTATCTTGGAGAGCATTGTAAAAGCATTACCAAAGTGGGTAAAAAGATTGCTTATCAACGCCCCTGCGGGTCAAGATATACCCCGGCAAAAGAACAGATGCTTGATGAATTGTTTGAACTGATTGGTGTGGAAAGAGTCGTTCGAGAATATGACCGGGCAAAGGCTCTTTGTTGTGGTTTCCTTCCGGTACGGACTAATCCAAAGAGAGGGTTGGAGATTCAGAATAGGAACCTGATAGATGCAAAAGAGCATGGTGCTGATGGTATGGTATTTCTTTGTCCCATGTGTCTTATGACATTAGGTCCGACGAGCCAGGCCCTTGGGTTGGCCCCGATTTATCTCACAGACTTATGCCGTATGGCTTTGGGCGAGAAATCCATTCCCGCATGATTTACCTCCAACTTCCTTTTACTTGATTACAAACGATAATCCTGACCTTCAAGAATTAACAAGAGGCAACGATTAGTAGGTGGAAGTTGCAAGAAAGATAATCTTGACAGTGGCCGTCAACTCAAATATTGGCCGGGACATATTTCAGAAATTAGGTCCATGATGGACGATCTTCTCATGAGTTGGGAGGTAAATTGGTATTTTTATGAGTAAGAGGGATATCTCAACCCAATGGAATCAGAGGGTGGCCAATTCTTCGTTGAGCAGATCGGAGATAAACATGTGGCCGGGGGCATGGGTGATACAGAAATCAGGTTTGGCCTTCATCACAATTGCCTGTGGCGTCACACCGCACGCCCAGAAGACCGGGATTTCTCCCTTTTGAATCGTCACCGGATCTCCGAAATCCGGTTTTTTCATATTTTTAATGCCAATCACAGAGGGATCGCCGATATGGATGGGGGCCCCGTGAACCAAAGCATAGCGTGAGGTAATCTGAACAGCCCGGCTCACTTTTTCCGGAGGAATGGGTCTCATCGTTACGACCATGGGTCCATGAAAGAGTCCAGCCGGTTTGCAGGGAATGGTGCTAATGAACATCGGAACATTTTTGTTTTCTTCGACATGGCGGACAGGAATCTTTGCCCGAAGCAATGCCTCTTCAAAAGAGAAACTACAACCCAGAAGAAAGGTGACGAAATCATTCTTCCAAGTATTCTTGATCTCTTTTACAGTCACTTCCAAATTACCATTTTGATAGATATGGTAACGAGGAATATCCGTTCGGATATCCGCGTCCAAAGATAAGAACTTCGTTCTGAAATCCCCTGGTTCTAAGACTTCAAGCAGGGGACAGGGTTTTGGATTTCTCTGGCAGAAGAGGAGGAAGTCAAAGGCATATTTCTGCGGAAGAATAACCAGGTTGGCCTGAGCATACCCCATGGCCAGTCCTGCTGTGGGTTGATCCCATTTTCCTTTTCGAATGAGATGGCGGATTTCTTTGGGAGTGCGTTGTCGGATGTTTTTCATGATCGTTTTAAAATATTTTTTATAAAACCATCAGAGGATCAGTTCGAATCGTTGCTCCGTGACGGTCCTTCCCCACTGGCTACCCTCGCGTTGCTCGCAAAGCTTGAACCCAAATTCTTCATACAGATGGCGGGCTGGATCAAGACCCGAAAAGGTCCAGAGATAGACGCGGCCAAACTTCTTCTTTCGGGAAAATTCGACAGCCTCTTCAATCAATATCTTCCCTATACCCTGCCCTTGGTACGCCGTTGCAACAATGAACCATCTCAAGTGCGCCCCTTTGCTCTCACGATCCATCCCATCGATGGCAATGGACCCCACAATGCTTTCCTCTAAACTCGCCACCCAAAACCCATCCTGTTCATCGTTAAAGCGCCGCAAAAACTCAGACAGCTCCATGGCCACTTTGGATTCGAAGAAAAGATGGAATCCCCAGTGTTCGTAGTAGTACGTTGCATGAAGTTCCGCAATTCGACCGATCGCACCTGGAATATAGCCAGATATTATTACCTCTTTCTTAGACATTAAGAAAAGACCCATCCTGCATATATTCTCATCACGGAGAGGCGCTCAGCAACCAATTGGGTGAAGCCTATCTGACCAATCCTATACTTTTTCAAACATATCTTTTGGAGCGCCACATACAGGGCAGACCCAACTGTCAGCGAGTTTGTCAAAAGGTGTGTTTGGAGGGATGTTCCCGTCGGCATCGCCCTTCGCGGGATCGTAGATATAGCCACAAACCTTACATTGCCATTTTTCCATCTCCATCTCCTATCCGAATTGAAGTGTCGATTATCTTAAGATCTCATCATCATAGATTTTTTCAAGTCTCAGTTTGTGCTTGGCTTCCTCATTGGCCAAAAAGGTGAAGAGCTTATTCAATGTTTCATCTTTATTCGATTTATTCATGCGGGTATAGAGTTGAAGGGCTCGCTCTTCCATCTTGATGGCCATCCGGAGGGTATCGGCGTAGGGCATATCCGGTTTAAACTCCGCATCCGTGAGATAGGTGCTGATTTTAAGATCGGGGACCTTCTCAATCTTTGCCCGGTCAATTTTTTTCATATCCATCTTTTCGAGCATCCTTCGATGACCCAACTCTTCCTTGGCCAAGTCGGAGAAGAGTTCTTTGGCCCCCGACAATTTTGACGCCTTATTCGCCTCCTTATAAAAATGATAAGCCTTGATCTCTTTGTCAATCGCTAATTGGATGACCTCCTTAAATTTCTTCTGATCCATAATGGCTCCTTTCTATTTCCAGTTCCTTTGAACGATTTCTCCCACGCTTTTCCTCATCCCCGCTCCATTTTACGGTATGGTTTTTTTCTGGTCAAGAGGAATTTAGTGACATAGTAAAATAGTCATTAGTCTGATAGTCAAAGAGAAAAAAGCGATTGGATTAAGGGACCATGTGACTACGAAACTATATGACCATAAAACTAATTTCTCCGAACTATGAACTCCCGACTATTTTTTTCTTAATAGCCTCATCGAGCTGAGAATGACAAGAAGAGAACTGGCCTGGTGCATGACAGCCCCGATGATCATGGACACCCATCCCTGCGCCGATAGCGTCACCAAAACCGTATTAAAAACGAGGGCAAAGATAAGATTCTGCTTGATCACGCGAAGGGCCTTCCGAGAAAGCCGAATGACCGTAGGGATCTTTTCAAGCTCATCGGCCATGAGAGCAATGTCGGCGGTCTCAATCGCCACATCCGTTCCTACAGCTCCCATGGCGATGCCGACATCGGCAGCCGCCAGAGCGGGAGCGTCATTCACCCCATCACCGACCATGGCCACTACCTGACCTTGTTTTTTCCACTCTTTCACTCTCAGCACTTTCTCTTCAGGGAGAAGTTTTGCTTCATACCGGATCCCTAATTCTTTTCCAATACGATCTGCAACTTGGTGGCTATCGCCTGTGAGCATCCATATTTCAGAGACTCCTTCTTTTCTGATCTTATCAATGGTCACCTTAGCCTTTTCTCTCAAGGTGTCGGCAATGAAAAAGACCCCTGAAATTTGATGATCTAATGCGATGAGCAAAGAGGTCATCCCTTGATAGGCTTTAGCATTCAGAAGCTCTTTGATGTCCTCCGGGATTGGAATTCCCTGGTCATTCATCATTTCAGAGCTGCCAACCATAATGGTCTTATTCTCCCATTCAACCCTTACCCCCTTTCCCCGGAAATTTTCAAACGATGTGGGATGGGGAATAGGAAGACCTGCTTCTTCGGCCTTCTCTTGTATGGCCCTGGCTAAAGGGTGCTCCGAACGCTTCTCCGCGATGGCGGCCCAAGTAAGCACTTCTTTTTCATCCATTCCATCCAGAACCTTTATCTCCACCACTTTGGGTCTTCCATAAGTCAGGGTCCCTGTTTTATCCATCAAGAGGACTTTCAATCTTCCCATCTGTTCAAGAAAGATGCCCCCTTTAATCAAGATGCCTTGCCGGGCGGCGTTTCCAATGGCAGCCACTACGGCTGTAGGAGTCCCAAGAACCAACGCACAGGGGCAGGCCACGATGAGAATCGTGATCGCCCGAATGAGGTCCCCCGTCACCAGAAAAACAAGGAATGCCAACGAAAGAATGGCCGGAATAAAGTAACGCGCAAAACGATCCATCACCCGCTGGATAGGAGATTTCTCTGCCTGGGCCTCTAAAATCAACCGTTTGATCTGGGCTAATTTTGTATCCTCGGCTACCTGAGTGGCTTCGATTTCGCAAGATCCCGTTTCGTTAATCGTTCCACAGTAGACTCGGTCTCCCACTCCTCTCTCAATGGGAACAGACTCTCCGGTCAACATGGACTGATTGATCGAAGTACACCCGGAGATAATTTTACCATCCACGGGAACCCGCTCCCCAGGTTTGACAATCACCACCTCCTTGGGCTTCAACTCCTCAATGGGAACCTGAACTTCCTTTTCTTCTCGTTTTACACAAGCAGTCTTTGGAGAGAGTTGAATCAAGGAAGCGATGGCCTTCCGTGTTTTTCCCACCGTGAGGTTTTCGAGAAATTCACCCAGCAGCATGATGAAGATGACGGTGGCTGCTTCTTGATAAGCGCCGACTGAGACAGCGGCGAGAGCAGCGATAGAGACGAGGGTGTCCACATTTAAATCAGGGATGAAAAGGGCTTTGATCGCACTCTTGATGATGGGGTAGCCTCCAAGGATTAAGGAGGCAATGGCAAAAACCGTTGGGTAAGAGGTCGATTCCAGACCCATCCAACCCAAAATCCAGGAGAGCGCAAGGGCTGTTCCGGAAGAGGCCATGAAGAGGAAGGGTCTCATCTCCTTCCAGAAGACCCTTGTTTTTTCAGTAAACGTTTCCCTCACCGTATACCCAGGTTTGGTGATCGCTCTCTTGATCCGATCGACTTCTACTCGATGAGGGTCGTAGTAAACGGTGGCGGAGGAAAGGACATAACTGACTTCTGCAGAGAGGACTCCGGGGACATGCTCCACCGAACGTTCGATATTCAAGGCACAATCCCCACAGTGGATGTTCTCAATATCGACAAGGATTTTCGACTTCCCCTCGAATTTCTTTTCTTCCATCGCTTTGAAAAAGTCTATGGTCAAAAGGTTAGGGGAAAGATGCCCCTGCCTACCGGCAGGCAGGCGTATCATTAAGGGGTGGTGTTATGGGTATTTAACATCTTTTTTAACCATAACCCTTTTACTATACATACTGCCATCCGGCAGGCAGGAAAACTGGCTTCGTAACCTTAACCCAAAGACTATCTTTCACTTCACTATCTATCCGCATTTTGCATTCCGCAATGGACTTAATCCCCCCAGCTCCAGATACCCGTGTTGTGAAGGCTATAGTACTGGTCGTTGAGCAATGTCTCATGAAGAGCCTCTTCTTGGGCCAATCGTTTATACATATCCTTCCCTCGAGGGTCTCGGGTCAACTCCGCCATGGATCGATAGTAGGTTTGAGCTTTCTTTTCTTCCCGGACAGCTATTTTCAAAGCGTCCAAATCCGTTAAAGCATCTCGGCCTTGAGGTGTCTTGGTCTTCAAAGGAATTTTCTTCTTGTGAAGGTGGGTCCCTTCGTAGAGAATCCATTCCCCCTTTTCCTGAAGCGATTTGAGAAGGGCCTTCAATTTTTGAAAATGGTTCATCTCAAATTCAGAAAGTTGTTGAAACATATCCCTCCCTTTAGGATTTTTTGTATTCTTGGCAGCCTTTGAATAAGCCTGATAGGCATTCTTCTCCGCCTCCATGGCTAATTGAACCGCTCTTATATCCTCTCTGTCCGTCCAGGGTAAATTCTTTCCACATGTTTTGCAGGGAAGCTTCTTCTCCCTTTTGATCACATCAGCCACGCTCTCAAAGCCTTCGAGCGTCATGTCTGCCTCAGCACCGCAGTGATGACAGGCAAAGGGTTCTTTGGAATGTGTTTGGGTCCCTATTTCCTGGCCACAGGTTTTGCATATGACTTTTTTCTTTCTCTTGATGACATCCTCGACTTTTTCAAATCCCTCGAGAGTGATGTCTGCTTCAGCCCCACAGTGTTGACAGGTGAACGTCTCTTTTGTACTCATGACCATCCTCCACTCCTTTCTTCGGTTGATTCAACATGCAATTCTCAACTGAAAACATCTAAGATACATGATGGTTGAATCATTACTCATTAATGGGTTTATCTTTTTTCCCAACGAGCCTCGGATCGATATTGCCTGGTCCTCCACAATCTGGAATATAACAGGTCACATCGCTGAAACTACAGGTCTGCTTGCAGGATGGACATTGCTCAGGCACTGTCTCAGCACCAAACGTGTAACCACAATTTGAACACTTCCATTGCGTCATGGATCTCACCTCCTCGCTATCATCCCCACCCATCCCCCATGATGAGGGGGGATTACGATTAAAGAAAAAATGTAAGGAAAACCACGCCCAAAATGACTTGAATCAGGACAAAGAAAAAAGTACTGTAATTAATGATCAGATGAGAGAGGGCAAGGCGATTCGTCCCTTTTCCTTTTGAAAGTTTCCCTCCCAGGGCGACGCCGATGGAGAAGAGAAGGAGGATGAGAACGGCTAAATAGGCGTGTAGACCCGAAGTAAAAATCTCACCCTTCAGATAGAATAGAGCCCCGAACCCAATGAATGAGCCGATCCAGAGAAGGATATAAAATCTTTTCCCCCATTGGATGTGTTTCTGCCACGGGAACTCTGAAGCGGTTCCACGGCCTCTTCTGAATCGAAACCGTTTCCAACCTAAGAAACCCGTATACACTCCTGAAAGGATCGCTAAGAGGATAACCATGGGATGAATGAATGCCATGACACGTTCCTCCTTAAATCTCTCCGTTCCATTTGGCGATCAGTTGGTCCGGCCTTCCTTCCACCTGGTAGAGAAGGTTTGAATTGACCTGATATCGTTTTCCTGTCTCAAGAGAGATGGGGTATTCGAAGGTGACGGCTTTTTGAGCAGGAATTCCATTCTTCTTAAGGGTAGAGAAAATTTCTTCTTGAGAGAAGATGATTTTCCCATCCCCCTCCTTGACTTGGGTCTGAAGGACGATTCGATAATCTCCGTATTTTCCAGTGGGCATGTGGTGGGCTGCCCCTCGGTTCGTGAGAGAAATTTTGACGGACCCCCGGGTGGTCTCACCTTTGATCAGAGCCGCTTCCATGAGAAGTTTTTCAAAACTCATGAGATGTTGACCAATCATTCTTTTCGGAACGAGGGCGGAGAGGAGAAATCCCTGGACCGACTTTCCTTCTGACCTCGGCATATGACATTCCTGACAGGTCTTTTTCGAACCGCTGGCCTGCCATTCCTGAAAAGTCGGCAGGTGACATCCTGAACAGAATTCGGATTTGAGCATGGACTCGTCCTGCTCGGCTTTGTGCTTGGCCGTAAGCTTGTAAGGACCATAGATCATATTATTTTTAAGATGGCAGGTGGTGCAGTTGATCCCCTCCTCTTTATGAACCGGCCTTGCCCTTAAATTTTTTTCATCTGCGATCTCCTGAGCGGTATGACAAGCAATACACTCGGTGGCCGTGTAGTTCTTTGAACCTCTTTTAAAGGGATCGTTGACATACGCTTTGGCATGGAAGTCTTTCGACCACTCCCCATAGATCGCTTTATGGCACTCGTTACACTCTGAGGATTTCACTGTCTTTTCGCCCATCTCAAGAAGGTGATCGTATTTCGCTGCCACCAAGAAGAGCGAAATGAAAATCAATCCGAAAAGGACACCTGTTTTACCTCTCATGAATCTCCCCTCCTGGTTAGAGATGAACCTTAATCTTCATAAAGATTGAGATCGTAACCCCATTGAATCGCCTTCAAATTCTCTTTGAGATAGGATGTGGGTAAAAACCTCTCCAATTCGACATCGGAGATCTCGAGGTCAATGAGTCGAAAAAGTCTTCCGAGGGCAATCATGTTGCCAAAGAGCGGTTGGCCGAATTTTTCAATCCCCATCATGCCAAAAGGAATCTCCTCATCCGTGCAGAGCCCGGTATCACAGATGGTCTTCTGGGCAACGAGTTGTTCTCCTTTTTCATGGAGACGGATGAGAAGGTCTGCCTCATCGATCATTGGATTTTCTATTGGCTTCCGATCATAAGTAAGATAGGCCGTAATTCTTTGATTGCGAATGGAAGAGTCGTAATCGAAGAGGAGGGCCACTTCGTAGCCCAACTCCTTCAAGGCCATCGCCAGGACATGAGAGACGACCTTCACCGATTGACCTCCAATCCCTGTAAAAACAATTCGTTTCATAAAAGCCTCTCTCCACCTATAGGAGATAGGTGTGAAGATACTCTGTCTGCCTATTCCATCTTTCCCACTAAGGGAAATTTAAAAATAAGATCCTCTCCGTGAGGGGCGATGTCAAGATCCTTGGTCAGATCTTTCCCTCCAAGATGACAGCGCATCCTCTTCTCTCCCTGAAAAAGTGGGCTGGCGGAAAGATCATAAACTTTTCCCTGATAGGCCATGTAAATGGGCCTTCCTTCTTGGCCGTCGAACCGTTCGAGTTCCTCGAGGGTAAAAGGTTTTAACCCTTCCATGGGGATCTCAGGCTTGACCTCCTCCTTCTCTGCAGGCCGGGGAACTTCTTTGACGACTGCCTTGGCGATTCCCAGCTCATCTTCTTGGAGCTGATCTCTTTCACCCTCGACGATATGGAAGCGTTCATCGAACCATTTAAACATCTGATGGGCTGTTTTGAAACCCAGCCGCCTACCATTCAGCTCAATGCAGTCGCTGATGATGTCCACGAAACTAAAACCTTTCCAGAGGAGAGCCTCACGAATGCAGGTCTTAAAATGGTTGAGGTGATAAACAGTGGTCCGGGCATAAAAATAGGGTGCCTGTTGCGTCAGGATACGACCCAATCGAAGGGGCGAGTGATGTTCGCCTCGAGGCGAGGTAAGGGTCTTCGTTCCCTGGGGGGTGGTCGGACCAGCCTGGCCCCCTGTTAATCCATAAATTTCGTTATCATTACAGAAGACCGTGATGTCAGGATTTCGTCGCGATGTATGGAGGAGGTGGTTTCCTCCTATGCTTGCCAAATCTCCGTCTCCAGAGAGGACCATCACATTGAGATCAGAACGAACCGTCTTGATCGCTTCTGCGGCCGTCAGCGGTCGACCATGGGGAGTGTGGAGGGCATCTAAGTTCATATATCCCGACATTCTTCCCGAACATCCAATTCCTGAGACGGCCACTGTATTTTTATAGTTCCAGCCGAGTTCTTTCATGACCATGGCCACATTTTTTAATACAGCGCCAATGCCGCAACCCGGACACCAGGTGTGAGGGAACCGCCTCAATTTTAACAGTTCTTTGTAAGAGCGATCCATCACCTTCCCACTCCCTTCAAACCATCCTCAATTTGACTTTGAATCCATTTGAGTTTGAACCCTCCCCCTAAACAGGAGACCTTCATCACTTTTTGGCAAAGGGCGCATTCCACCCAACTCGCATATTGCCCATCATTCCCTTCCACCACAATGATGTGGCGATATGATTGGGACACTTCCTCCAATTCTTTTTCCAGGACAGGGTAGATTCGGATGGGCCGAAAAATGGAGAAACGGTCTTTCAAAGCCAAGACGACCCTCGAGGTCATGCCAAAGGCGATGAGCAAGGTTTCAGAATTTTTACAGGGAAGATACTCAAAAAAAGGATACCTCTCGGCCACACGATCATGTCGGTCCTTCAATTCTCTAAGCCATTCCCTATAATTCACGGGGTCGCTGGTCTTGACATTTCCCATTTTATCGTGAGCCGCACCGGTAAAGAGCCTCTGGCCACTGCCTAAGGGGTCCTTTGTGCGGGGAACGATATGGAGGGTACTCCCTTCGAGATCAACCAACTCATAGAGGTGGGAAAGAAAGGCATCGGCCAGAAGGATGACCGGTGAGAGGGATTCTTCTGCCGCATTGAAAGCCGTGGCGGTTAAACGAAAACATTCCTCCACCGAGTTGGGATAAAAAGCAAGTGGATAAACATCCCCTGCGGTCCCTGCTTTGACCTGAAGAAGGTCTGATTGAGCCGGCTGGGTAGGCATGCCTGTGGAGGGACCCACTCTCATTGAATTGACGAAGACGCAGGGCGCTTCCACCACATGGCCCCATCCTAAGGCTTCTTGCATCAGGGTGAATCCAGGTCCAGAGGTGGCGGTGAAGGCCTTGGCTCCGGCTAATGAAGCAGAGATGGTCGCAATGGCTGCAGCGATCTCATCTTCAGCCTGGAGAAATCGAAATCCTGGGTTTTCCTCTGAATAGAGGGCCGCCTGTTGTAAAATCTCAGAAGTCGGGCTGATGGGATAACCGGCAAAGTAATTGGCACCCACCCGAATGGCTCCCTGAAAGATGGCTTCATTTCCAGAAACGAGCCGTTTCATTTTTCTCCCTTCTCATCCATCACCTCAATGGCGATGTCAGGGCAATAGCGCTCACACTGGTAGCACCGGATACATCCCTCCTTCTCTTCGATCTCGTTTCGTTCGAGAGTGAGAACTTGAACCGGGCAGACCTCTACGCAGAGAAGGCATCTCTTACAGTAGATTTCATTCCAGAGGACATTCAACCTTGGCTTCATGGATTCTGAACAAGCCTCCGTCCTGCCTCAAAGGCCTGTTGGAGTGCTTCGGGATGTTTTAAAATGTCACCTTTGGCCTCCACGCCTCGAAAGAGGAGCTCGCCCGCATAGTCTGCATTGAAAACATCAAAGAAATACTTAACGGTGAGAATGGATCCTTCAAAGACCTTCTGCCCTTTGGTGGCTCCCACAGAGATAAAGAAACCTCTCCTCCTTTTTCCTTCCTTCCCTAAAGAGGGATCCTTCAAAAGATATTTCTTCGCCCACAAAGCCTGACTTCGATCGATCAGGGCTTTCGCCCATGCGGTAACGCCATAGAAAAAGATCGGTGAGGCAAGGATGACCACATCCGCCTCTAACAGTTTAGGATAGATTTTTTCCATGTCATCGAGAATGATACACTTTCCGGTATCATCACAGCCATGGCATTCTTTACAGGGGGTGATGACGAAGTCGCTCAGGTCGAGACGGTCTATGCTCGCTCCTTCTTTTTCAGCTCCCCTGAGCGCCTCTTCTAAAAGAATTTCTGTATTGCCTCCTCTTCGCGGACTGCCGAAAATTCCAAGCACTTTCACAGCTTCTTTCAATGTCCTGCCTCCTCGGATGAAAAGGGCCAAGGTATGGAAGCAAGATTTCTTAACCCATCCAATTGGGGCTGATCCATTCCTTTGTGTTGAATCAATACCTTGAAGATTTCACCCATTCCCCTTTCCGGTTCAATCAGGTGCTTTAAGGAAAGTCTCAATTGAAGAGCGTTTAATTCAGACATCTCTCTTCCCAGGGATTCCATCTCCTGGAGAAGTCCCAACGCAATGAGAAATTGATATTGAGGGACGAAGCCTGTGAGGTGGAGTCCCACTTCCCCTCCTTTTTTGATCAGGCTGGAGAAGTTGACATGTGAGGTGATGTCCTGATCTCCCAGGCGCTCATAGGGATCTTCTGAAGTCTGATGCTGAGCATAACAGAGAAGCGTCCCTTCCTTTCGATGGGGAGAATAGAGCTCTGTTGCAAGATCACCGTAATCAATGGTTAAGACAAATCCCTTTTTCAAACACCGAGCCACCTTTTCCATCCAGTCCAAGGCCTTTAGATTCACCTCCGCACGCTGGCCCTCTTGAAGGGTGATACCCAGGGATTGAAAATAGGAAGCGATCCCCGGATCAGAAAGTGCTCCCCATTGTTCTTTCAAGCGCCCATGATCTTGGGCGACATACATTTCCTTTAAACATCCCTCATTCAAAATGACCACATGGACAGGAAAGGCGTCCACCAGTTCGTTGGAGAGAAAGCACCCTTCGATGTGATCTTCTCCTTTTTCAAAGGCCCCTAAATGCATCCAAAAAACTTTACCTTCTTGGATATATTCTGAAAGTCTTTTTCTCTGCTCTTGTATGAAGAAAGGAGAGGTCTCGATGAGATGATATCGGAGGCGTTGATAAAAAGTGGGAATTTTTTTCTTTGCCCATTCGAGGACATCCCCGCAGAGAAATCCCCTGCCTCCTCCTTGTTCGACCACATCAAAGACCGTTCCTCCCAGCGGCTCTGACATTTGAGCGAGTTGCTTGGCGATCAAGCCTCCAAACAGAGGATGAACACAAGGGCTGGTATAATAATCCCCATCCCTTCCGACCTTTACCCTGTCTGAGTTGTAATAGCCGTATTCAGGATGGTAGAGACACCACTCCATAAATTGAGAAAATGGAATCGGCCCTTTCTTCTCCATCTGATTGAGGATAAATCTCCTCAACCTTTCTCCACGGTTTCCTTTCTCCTCTTCCATATGCAAAAAAGTTGCCGGTGGTGGTATCCCGATTGAATTAACTCCCAGCCCTCTTTCCCTTTCTCCTGAAAAAGATCCTCCAACCATTGCAGGCCCCCTTGAAAGACATCATGGACAAAACAGAGACCCGCCTGATCGCATTCGATCGTGCGCTTCTGTCCCTCGGCCTTGAGTTCAGGGAGTTCATGAATCGTGATCTGATATTCCCATGGAATCATCGGCTTCCTCTCGTTATGCTTCGAACATCAAGACCCGGATCAATCCGATGGTGGCACCGGTATCATCCGAGGTCGTTGTGTCGCTGACCGAGATCACTTTTTTGATATGATTTTCAGTGATGAACCGATTGATCTGGTCATCCAGGGTTTCCAACTCTTTGTTCGTTTGAAATATTTTTAATTCCGTAGCAAACGTTTTGACTTTCCAACTCTTCTTCTCTCCCATGATTGGAATCCTCTCTCCCCCCTAAAAAATGATAACGGATCTCGTCCGTGAATGAAAAAAACTTCTTGGGTCACCATTGAAACGATTGACATCTCGTCCATGGAGATGAGTATTTCGGGAGGTAGATTTCTTTAATCTCCTCTTTGACGTTTCAAAGGACCCTCTTCAAAGGCCTCGTGAACCCAGTTTAAGGCAGCGATCATTTTGGGGAACCCAATGGTGGTCAACCCCAGAAGGACAGCATGCCGAATCTCATCGGGGGTGACTCCCATGGCTAAAGCTCTTCGGGTATGGGATTTGACCGCCCCCTCGGATTCCGAACCGATGGCGATGCCCAGCTTGATTAACCTCCGCATCTTTTCGTTAAGCGGTCCGGAGGCGTGGCATTTCTTGGCCAGACGATCATACTCCTTTTCAATTTCCGGGAATTCCTTCTTCAGACGTTTGTATGGAAATGGCAGAAAATCTTTTTTGGGCATTTTTCCCTCCCTTCCTTCACTCGAATGTCAGGGTATATTTATTCACCAGGTGGTGAGGAAAATAGGATTCCTTGGCCTTTCTCAAACCCTCTTCCCCCAAATCCTGCTCTCGATTGACATAGGTATAGTCTGGCCATTGAGACTCTAAAAAGGCCTGATGGATCGTGGGATAGAGTCCTTCATAAGCGGGGTTCGCTTTTTCAATATGGATGACGACTGTTTCCGGGTTGAGCGGATCTCCTAAGGTGAAGGCCTCCACTCTTTCATTGATCAGGATCGCTCCTCCCTTTACGCCTAATTCTTCAAAATGGGTGAACGCCTCTTTGGTGGCGAAGGATTCGTTGAGCAGACCCGGGCTCGCCTCGCAATGCCGGAGATCACACCAATCGGTCTGTAGCTGAAGGCATTGTGGAATCCATTCTGAAGTCAGCGAGATGTATCGGTAAGTATATTTCTCCTGAAATTGTTTAATATGGTTCCTTTTCCGGTGATATTTTCTACCCTTTAGTTCAATTAAATCTTTGGTCAGGTAGACATAATCGCATTGACCTCGATCCAGTTCGACCTTTATTCCCCCTGTCTTCCAATCCACCGGCTCCACCGTTGCTTCAGGGACGCGGACGATTTTAGGAAGCATGGCCTTCCCCCCAAGAAACTGAAGCAACCTCTGGCAACATTCTACCACATCTCCCTCCCCAATAGGAGGAAAGAAAAAAGAATGCTCGCCCTGCTCAGAAAGAAGGCAGAAAAAGTTCTGGAAACGACAGATTTTAATCTGATAGGCGTATCGCCAGATAAATAGGTTTGTAAAGGTAAATTCTGATATCTGAGGAGGGAAATGATGAAAGATTCGATCGAAGATCGGTTTGTCTTCGAGGGTTAAATCTTTAAATTGTGGGAATTCTGGTAACCCCCTCAACCATTCATCCATAAATGAAAAATCTCCTTCTTTCTTTTAGATGGATCATCGGGTCAAATGGCCGACCATCGTACAGACTTCCTTGAGATTAAAGGGCTTATAAAGAAACCCATAAACCCCTGCGTCGATAGCCTCTTTAAGGAAGGGATCCCCCCTTTCTGAGACGATCAGGAGGATTCTTGATTGGTGGGATTTTTGAACTTCGAGGAGCAGCCCCTTCTCCTTAACCCCGGGGCTATCCATATTTAAAATAAGAATATCGAAATGTTCCTTAGAAGGGTTGCCCTTGATTTGAAAACCGCTATCGAAGATTACAGTCTGATGACCGTCTCTCTCCAAACACTCTCTTAGATAACCTCTGCTTGCAAGATCGTGATCGACAATACAAATCCTATTTGACATAACAATCCCTTTCCAGGTTGAGTTAACACCGGTAGCTTTTGGGAAGGGAATGTCAACGTTTCTGCTCGAGACGATTCTCCAGAATCACTTTATCCACGATCTCGCCACAGAAAATGCATCTCCATCCGAAAAATTCTTCACAAATACCAAAAAATTTTTCGAAGACCATTGTCCCGCCACAACGATAACACTTCATTTTGTACCTCCAATTCTTAACTTACTTTATTAATAAGCAATTTTTGTACCAATTATTGAATTTTATCAGGATATCAATAGGTTATCAAATTTCAAGGAATGGATAACAGAAGGAAAGTTTGCTTTGGAAAGAAAATTTTGTATAATTTTAGACAATCCGTTTTTAGAATTTTCGTCTATTAAACAAAAAATATTAAATATTTTAATAAGTTATAAAATATGTATATTTTTAGACATGAGTGTATCAATTTTGTTCTTTTTCTAACCCATACCGTTTCATCTTTCCATATAGGGTAGAACGATTAATATTCAATTTTTTTGACGCCTTATGCTTATTCCAATTGGTTTCTCGAAGAGTTTTTAAAATAAGGTTCCTTTCATAATCTTGAAGGGTCGTAGATTCTTGTGTGGGTAGTGGTTTCTTTAGAAGGGATTGGGGAAGATCTTTGGGTAATATCTTATCTTTTTTTGCAATGATGATTGCATGGTCAATAACATTCTCTAATTCACGCACATTTCCTGGCCAGGAATGTCCGAGGAAGATCTCCATGACCTCATCAGAAAAACGATTAACTTCTTTTCCTCTCTCCTGACTGAATTTTTGTAGAAAATGCAAGGCGATAAGGGGGATATCATCTTTTCTTTCACGAAGGGGTGGGACAAAAATAGGAATCACATTGAGTCGGTAATAAAGATCTTCCCGGAAGGTACCTTTTTTCATCTCCTCAACCAGAATTTTATTGGTCGCAGCGATCACACGGACGTCCACCTCCAAGGTCTGCTCCCCCCCGACCCTCTCAAACCGGTGATCCTGAAGCACCCGGAGGAGCAGGATCTGGGTGGGAGGCGAAACCTCACCGATCTCATCGAGGAAGATTGTTCCCCCATTGGCCATTTCAAAACGGCCGATCTTTCGCCGAATGGCCCCTGTGAAAGCCCCCTTTTCATGGCCAAAGAGTTCGCTCTCCAGAAGGTTCTGGGAATAGGCCGAGCAATTGGCGACTACAAAGGGTTTGTTTTTCCGATGGCTGTTAAAATGGATGGCCCTGGCGATTAATTCCTTTCCTGTCCCGCTTTCTCCTTGGATCAGGACCGTGGAATCGGTGGTGGCAATATCCGAGATTAACTCAAAGGTCTCCTGCATCCGGATATTCTTCCCGAGGATATTTCCAAAACTGTATCGTTTCTCCAAGGCCTGCGTGAGAAGGATATTTTTATCCTTCTCCCTCTTCAGTTCATCATGGAGATCTTTAATCCGGAGCATGGCTCTCACTTTGGCCAACAATTCTTCATTGATAAAGGGTTTGGTAAGGTAATCATCGGCTCCGAGATCAAGGCTGTTGATTTTATCTTGAAGGCTTGATCGAACGGTGAGAATGATGATCGGGATGAACTTCCATTTTTCATCCTTCTTGATCTTGAGACAGATATCGATTCCATCTGTATCGCCCAGCAAGAGATCGAGCAGGATCAGATCGACAGGCGTTTTGGATTCTGGAGTTTTTTGACTTTCCACCTCTAAGACTCTCATCGCCTCGCTCCCGGAGAGGGCGGAGAAAACTAGATATCTTTCCAATTCCAGGAGCGCGGTAATCATCTCCACGGTATCCTTCTCATCGTCGACGACCAATATTTTTTTTGCCTCGCTCTCTTTCATTCCTACTCCTAATCCCCAGGTTCCTCCGATCGTTTTAATCGAACACAATATCGCCGAAAGAGGATGGAATGTCAATCGTAATTTAGAGTCTGTCCCGACTTCCAATCTTCCAATCTTTGGAAAATTGACAAATGATTCGTATCAGATTAAAGTTTATTTTTAAAGGAGATGCAAGGATGAGCTCTCAGCCGTTTAGGGATGTTAAGCCTCATGTTGTGTCCTCGATGAAGGGATATCTTTATACTCTTTTGATTGGAGTTTTTGGGTTAATGCTTTTGGTAATTTTTTCTTCAGCCTGCTCAAGTGAAAAATCGGCAAAGCCTGTTTCTCCCCCTATTCCTGTAATCGTGGCCACATCGATTCAAAAAACCGTGCCCGTTCAACTCCGTGTTATTGGGAATGTTCAGGCTTTTTCATCCGTTACAGTGAAGTCAAGGGTCCCCGGACAGATCATGCAGGTCTATTTTAAAGAAGGTGATGACGTGAAGAAGGGGGCTCTTCTGTTCATGATTGATCCTCGTCCATATGAAGCAATGCTTAAGCAGGCTGAAGCCAATCTCGAAAGAGATATGGCTTTAGTGAAGCAGGCCGAAGCCAACTTAGAACGTGATATCGCTCAGGAGAAGAATGCCCAGGTAGAGGCGGAACGTTATCAACTATTGTTTGAGAGAGGGGTGGTAGCTCGGCAGCAATATGACAAGTTTCGAACAGATTGGGAGGCCCTTGTTGCTACGGTGAGAGCGGTTAGGGCAGCCAAGGCGAATGCCGAGGCCGCCGTGGTCGCAGATCGGGCAGCGGTAGAGAACGCAAAGCTTCAACTGAGTTACTGCTCTATTCATTCTCCCATGGAAGGCCGAACTGGAAGCCTAATTGTCCAAGCAGGAAATATCATAAAGGAAAACGATGCCAGTCTGGTGGTCATCAATCAGGTTGCTCCCATCTATGTCACCTTCTCTGTCCCGGAGCAGAATTTAGGGGAGATCAGGAAATATTTGGCTGTGGGCAAACTTAAAGTTCAAGCGATTGTTCCTAATGATGAAGTCCGTCTGGAAGAGGGGTTCATTTCTTTTGTTGACAATACCGTGGACAGTTCAACAGGGATGATCAAACTTAAAGGAACCTTTGCCAATAAACAAAAACACCTCTGGCCGGGACAGTTTGTCAATGTGGTTCTGACATTGACTGAAAATCCCAATGCGATTGTAATCCCCTCTCAAGCCATCCAGGTCGGACAGACAGGTCAGTACATCTTTGTCGTAAAAAGTGACCAAACGGTGGAAAGTCGGTCTATTGTTTCAGGTTTGACCTTCAACAACGAGACAGTGATTCAAAAAGGTCTTCACTCAGGTGAGATCGTTGTTGTGGATGGACAACTTCGGCTCTATCCAGGCGCCCGAGTTGAAATTAAAACTTCTGACAGATCTAAAGCTATCAACAAAAAGACACCATGAATATCTCAGAGCTTTTTATTAAGCGTCCTGTCATGACTACCCTTGTCATGCTGGGTATCCTCCTTTTCGGCATCTTAGGGTATCGTCTCCTTCCAGTAAGCGATCTTCCCACCGTGGACTTCCCAACCATTCTGGTTATTGCCGAACTTCCCGGAGCAAGCCCGGAAACCATGGCTTCTGCGGTGGCCATTCCTTTGGAGCGGCAGTTCTCAACGATTGCTGGGCTGGATTCCATGAATTCGACAAACACCCAAGGAACAACCCGGATCACCTTGCAATTCAACCTGGACAGAAATATCGATGCAGCGGCTCAAGACGTTCAGGCCATGATTGGAAAGGCATCGCGCCAGCTCCCGCCGGACATGCCCAATCCTCCTTCCTATCAAAAGGTCAATCCTGCCGACTTCCCTGTTCTCTTTCTGGCTTTGAGTTCACCAACCCTCCCTCTCTCAGCCGTTCATGAATACGCCGATACCTTTGTGGCTCAACGGATCTCCATGGTGAGTGGCGTGGCACAGGTATCGATCTTTGGGGCTCAGAAATATGCCGTTCGCGCCCAGCTGGACCCAAAGGCTCTTGCTACGCGTTCCATTGGGATCGACGAAGTGGCCAAGGCCATCACGAATGGAAATGTCAATCTTCCGACAGGAATCCTCTATGGACCCCACCAAGCTTTCACCATCGAAGCGAGCGGAAAACTCAATAATGCTGAAGCCTATCGTCCTCTTATTGTGGCCTACCGGAATGGTTCACCGGTGCGCCTTGCTGAATTGGGAAGGGTGATTGATAGCGTTGAAAATGACAAGATCGCAACCTGGTATAACAATGTTCGCTCCATTGGCCTGGCCATCTACCGTCAACCTGGAACCAACACGGTTCAGGTGGTCGATTCGATCAGGGAGTTGCTGCCTCGGTTTCGTGCTCAGATGCCAGGTTCGGTTGACCTGAACATTCTCTTTGATCGTTCTGTCTCCATCCGCCATTCAGTGAATGATGTCAAGTTCACACTGTTTCTGACCATGTGCCTCGTTGTCTTGGTGATCTTCCTCTTTCTGCGTAATTTATCTGCCACCATTATTCCCAGTCTGGCACTTCCCATGTCGATCATCGGGACATTTTCAGTGATGTATCTTCTGGATTATAGCCTGGATAATCTTTCGTTGATGGCCCTAACGCTTTCCGTAGGTTTCGTGGTGGATGATGCTATTGTGATGCTTGAAAATATTGTCCGGCACGTGGAGATGGGGGAAAAACCTCTCCAAGCCGCATTCAGCGGATCGAGGGAGATTGGTTTTACCATTGTGTCGATGACGCTTTCGCTGGTTGCCGTCTTTATCCCGGTTCTCTTTATGGGCGGGATTATCGGCCGCTTACTTCATGAATTTGCAGTAACGATTGGGGTAGCGATTCTGGTTTCCGGTTTTGTTTCCTTAAGCCTGACGCCCATGCTCTGCAGCCGTTTTCTCAGACCACCAAAAGAAAAAAAGCAGAGCCGTCTCTATGCTCTCTCCGAGCGGTTTTTCGAC
Source organism: Syntrophaceae bacterium UBA2188 (assembly GCA_002327985.1). Classification (GTDB taxonomy): domain Bacteria; phylum Desulfobacterota; class BSN033; order BSN033; family UBA1163; genus UBA1163. The sequence goes on from DCVM01000086.1 coordinate 21,838, forward strand.
GGAATGTTTCGGGCTTATCGGTGGAGCCTTAGATTTGTCTTGCAACACCGATTGGCGACCATCTTGATCTCCAATCTCATCTTCTTGGTCACGGTTCTTCTTTTTATGACCTTCTCCTACGGATTTCTTCCGAGTGAAGACATCGGTCAGATCTTTGGTTTTACCGAAGCCGCACAGGGGATTTCTTTTGAATCGATGAAGCAGCATCAGCTCGCTGTGATGGAGGTCGTCCGGCAGGATCCGAACGTGGATTCCTTTTCGTCTACGGCCGGAGCAGGAGGATCGTCGCCCACGGGGAATTTGGGTCGCATCTTTGTTAGTTTGAAACCCCGGTCTAAGCGCAAGCTGAATGCAGATGAAATCATTCAGGAATTGCGTCCAAAGCTGGCAAGGATTCCTGGAATCCAGGTCTTCCTCCAAAATCCTCCTCCCATCCGTATCGGAGGGCAGCTGACAAAGGGCCAGTATCAATTCACCCTGCAGAGTCCTGAGATCAGGGAACTCTATGAGCATGCTCCTAAACTTGAAGCAAAGATCCGAGAAATACCAGGGCTTCAGGACGTGAACAGTGATTTGCAAATTAAGAACCCTCAAGTGAACATTGGAATCGATCGAGATAAGGCATCGGCTCTTCATGTGACAGCCAATCAGATCGAAGACGCTCTCTACAGTGCCTATGGAGCCAGGCAGATCTCGACGATTTATACTCCTATCAACCAATATCAGGTCATCATTGAACTCGAGCCTCAATATCAGATGGATCCCTCTGCATTATCTCTGCTTTATATTCGGTCCTCCACCGGTCAATTGGTTCCCCTAAATGCGGTAGCCAATCTCAGCCCTGGCCTTGGCCCTCTTTCGTTAAATCATCTGGGGCAACTCCCGTCCGTGACCATTTCATTCAATATCAAACCAGGGGTTTCACTGGGAGATGTTGTCGCGGCGGTTGAAAAAACAGCAAGAACAACACTGCCTGCCACCATCAGCACGGGTTTTCAAGGAACAGCCCAGGCTTTCCAGACCTCTATGAAAGGGATGGGCCTCCTCTTAATCATGTCGATCGTGATCATTTACATCGTCCTTGGGATTCTCTATGAGAGTTTCATCCATCCTCTTACCATTCTTTCGGGTCTCCCTTCTGCCGGGTTTGGAGCTTTACTCACCCTACTCATTTTTAAAACAGACTTAAACATTTACTCGATGGTTGGGATCGTCATGCTGATTGGCATTGTTAAAAAGAACGCCATCATGATGATCGACTTTGCGTTGGATGCGCAGAGAAATCAGGGGAAAAATCCTCCTGATGCCATTTATGAAGGTTGCCTCATCCGATTCCGTCCCATCATGATGACGACCATGGCAGCCATCATGGGTTCATTGCCAATCGCACTCGGTTTTGGCGCTGGAGCGGAGGCGCGTCGTCCCCTTGGACTCGCTGTGGTGGGGGGGTTGGTCTTCTCTCAGCTCATCACCCTCTATATCACTCCGGTGATTTATATTTATCTCGAAGCAGCCCGAGAGAGGGTAAAGAGGTTGAGACATCGACCAAATTCTCAGTTCGGAGAAATGAGTTCGAAGTTTTAAATCTGCAATCTGCCTTCTGCGTTCTGCAATCTGCAATCTGAATTAGCTGGTTTCACACGGTGGAATTCTTGGGGTCAGTTTTTTCTTTTTGGTGGGTGTGAGTTCCTCCTTCATTCTCCAGTCCTCTTTGGCAAAGGAATCCTGTTTCTTGATGAGAAGCCAATCCTTTCCACTTCCTCTCCCTTTCATCAAGACAAGAGAAAATATGCCCTTGAGTTTTTTCCCCTTTAAGTTGAACCTGAGATGTCCCTTGGCTAAGGCGGTTTCGGGGTCATCCTCCGGCTCAAACTCACCCAAATCCCAGATGAGGACCGGCCCAGCTCCGTAGTGTCCTTCTGGAATGACCCCTTCAAATTCACCATATTCAAGAGGGTGATCCTCTACCATGACAGCCAGCCGCTTATCAGATGGATTCATGGAAGGTCCTTTGGGAATAGCCCATGATTTGAGGACGCCGGCGATTTCCAACCGGAAATCATAATGGAGTCGTGTAGCGTGATGTTCATGGACAACGAATTTCATCTTATTATCCTTATTTTATGCTTGTCAAATCGTAAATGAGTCGTGCTTTATGAGCAGCTAAATGCGGAGTTAACACATGTTTAGCAGAAAGTCTTTTATGATGGATTCGTAAAAAGTCNNTCAAGTTCAGCATGACGTTTTCCCTCTTTATGGACTTTTTACGAGATCATCTTTTATATCTTTTATTATAAATCCTTTTCTGAAACACTAAAGCGCTTAGCGAACAATGCGTAAGAGTGAACTACCCCGCAGCAAGCTGCGGGGCATCAAATTCTCTAAAAAACTTTCCTCCCCCTTGATGGGGGAGGATTAAGGTGGGGGTGATGATAAGATCATTTCCCCCTCACCCTAACCCTCTCCCCCCAGGGGAGAGGGAGGCCATTCATCCCCCCAGCAGAGCTGAGGGGTATTCTGGCATATTTTTATAAAATTTAAAGCTTCTTCATTGTCAAAGCCATCCCTCAAAAGCAGTCTAAATAGATTATCAAATGAAAAAAGTTCATAGATTATATACATTCCCTTTGCATCTTTTGGAAAAACTTTTAGGAAGGCTAAATCCTTTTGCATTTGATTCGTATTCATATATACAGTTTTTATCAAAAAAGAGGTCTTTTTACAAGGATTCCTTTTTCATAGTTTTTGTCATAATCTGAGCGCTTCTTTCTTAAGGGCAATCAAAATTCCGGCGAAGATTGAAATGCCTCCAAGGACTTTCCAGATGGTCAGTCCTTCTCCCAAAATGAAATAGGCCAAAAGGGTAGACCCAATCGGTTCACCTAAGATGGTGATGGCCACCACCGTAGCCGGAAGGTATTTCAGGGCCCAATTGAAAGTGGTATGGCCGATCAATTGAGGGACGAGGGCAAGGAGAAAAAGGTAGAAATAAGTGGATGATGAATATCCAAAAAATGATTTTTGAAAAATAATAGACAGGAGGATCAAGATCAACCCAGACATTGAATAGACTGGGAAGATATAAGAGAATAGGTTCTGATCCTTTCTCATCTTTCTTCCTATGAGCAGGTATCCCGATGCAGCCATGGCTCCCAGAAGGGCCAATCCATCTCCCATCAGAGCCTCCTTCGACAAAGTCATATCTCCATAACCGATCAATCCGCTCCCTAAAATAGAGAGGCCAATGCCAAAGACTAAATTCAGCCCTGGCCGCTCCTTTAAAAAGATCCACCCCCCTATTCCAACAAAAATGGGATGGGTCGTCACAAGCACTACAGAGCTGGCCACAGAAGTGTATTGCAACGAGGCGATCCAGAAGGCAAAATGGAGGCTTAGAAAGAGACCGGAGAAAAGAAACCATCCTATTTCGTTCCTCTCCCATCCTTTCCATTTTTTTTTATAACAAGCGAAGGGCATCAGCATGAGAGAGGCGAGCACCATCCTGTAGGTAGCGATGATCAATGCCGGTGCCTCACAGAACTTAATGAAAATGGATGCAGTGGAGATGGCAAAGATTCCAATAGGAAGAAGAATAAAAAGGCGAGTTTTCATAGGATAAAGTTATCTCAAAAAGAACTCCCCTTCAAGCGTTTAAAGTTTCTGATAAATTGACAGGGGTAAAAATTGATGTTATTTTTTTTTATCTTCTTATTAAAGGCGAGCTGGGAAAGATCGGAAGAAAGAGGGGAAATAGAAAGGCATAAAAACTTATCCATAGAAAGGGGATGAAAGATGTGGAAGAGACTATTCCCTCTCCTGATCCCGTGCCTCCTCCTCACTGTTGAACACGCCTCCGCTCAAGAGAGTAAAACCAAAAAAATCATTCGGATTGGTGTAACACAGACCATCTCCTATCCAGACTTCGATACAGATGCCAATGGATTCGAAAAGGCGCTGGCCGAGGCTGGGTTAAAAGAGGGCATCCATGTGATGTATGACCGGCAAAATGCATGGGGAGATATGAATCATGCCCACCGGATTTCCCAGAGGTTTCTGAATGCAAAGGTGGACTTGATCCATAGCATTGCGACGCCCTCTTCACAGGCGGCGGTGAGGACCATCCAACATATTCCTATTGTTTTCTCCTCTGTCACGGATCCCATCGGCTCTGAACTCATCCCTAAAACCAGCACCCTGGGAACCAAAACCGAAACGAATGTTACAGGCATCAGCGATCGCTGGCCTGTATTCCTGCAGTTTGAGATGTATACCAAATTTTTTTCCAAGGCAAAAAAGTGGGGAACCATTTATAACCCAGGAGATCCCAGGTCCACCCCATATATCAAAGAGATGCGGGAAGCCGCCAAGAAGTTGGGGGTGGAACTGATCGAAACAACCCTCTTCAGTCATGGAGAAACCTTACGAGCAACGCAATCTCTTGCAGGAAAAGTTCAGGCCATTCATATCACCTTTGACGCGATGGCCATCTCTTCTTTTGACACCATTGTGAAGGTCTGCAATGAAAAGAAAATCCCTCTGTTTGGGGGTGATCTCAGATGTGTTTCGAGGGGTGCCATGGCGGCATATGGATGGGATTATTTTCAAATCGGCCATGCTGCAGGGAGAAAAGCGGTCCAGATTTTGAGAGGGGAAAAACCAGGAGATCTCCCCTGGGAACAGGGAGAAAAATTGCTTCTCATGATCAACGAAAATGCCGCCAAAACCCAGGGAGCCATTATCTACCCAGAGTTATTAAAAAAAGCGGATAAGGTGATCACGGAATAAGTTTGTATTTTGTGATTTGACCTTTTAAACAGGGCTCATGCAAAAAGAAATTTCTCTCCACATCTCCGATGCTTATCGTCAAAGATTTCAAGATCTTGCTTTTGGAATCGGGACGATTCAATCTTGCACCTATTTTGAGAAGAGCGAATCATTCAAACTTTATAAAAGAGAGCTCCTCCGTAAGATGCGGAGAAGGGATAACCTGATTCAACTGGAAGCGCGGATCAATCTCTACGATCAATTTTTCAAAGAATGGGGGTATCTCTGCCCTTTACCCAATCATTTTAAGCGAACGATTGAAATGGGATTCCCGATCGTGAACCTCTATATCGATACGCATATCATTGCCGAGATGTGCCACGGAATTCTCATGGCCATCCAGGACCTGGACCGTTTCCAGGGTGAATGGAGACTCGACCTCGCGGCGGAGGGAGAGACCTTTCAAGGCGTTTCGGGAAAGATGATCCGCTGCAAAGAAGAGGAGATCGTTCTGCGTGATGGAGCAGGGATCGTCTGCTCTCTTTTTCAGGGTCCGGATTTTAAAACCAGAGTGGAATCAACAAGTAAAAATATTGTGGTTTATGTGTTCACCGCGCCAGGGATTCAAGAGGAACAGGTTTCCCATGGGTTACAATTAGCCCTTGAACTCCTGAAAAATTTCGGCCATGGAAAAGATTCATGGTTTAATATCGTTAAACCATAAATTTATCATACCAGAGCGATTCTAAATCATTTTTGTTTGCTTAAGGGGATACCTCCATGACCGATATTTTCTTTAGGAACATCGTGGAGGACAATGTGCACTTTATCTTTTGAAATCTGAAGGGCATCGGTAATGGCATCGGTTACCTTCTCAATCAATTTTTCCTTCATTTCAGGTGTCCTTCCTGAAATCATGTCAATATGGACCACCGGCATCTTTTTCTCCTTTCAACATGAATTTATCCTAAAAGTCAAATTTGAAATTTCATAAGAGGTTTTTCTTAAAAAATCAAGGAGATTCCCTGTATCTCTGCCTTGACAACTCAAAGTTCAATGATTATTTATTTGCTGATTTCCTTATGTATTTTTAATTCTATTTTCCTATTTGTAATAACCCATTGAAATTACAAATAATTACCGCGCCCGAATGGTGGATGTTTCATAAATGGGATTCTATATTAAGGGAGGTTCATTGTTATGAAGGTAAAACCACTTCATGATCGACTTATTGTACAAAGGTTGGAGGAAGAGGAAAAGACAAAAGGGGGAATCATCATCCCGGATACGGCAAAGGAAAAACCCATTGAGGGAAAGGTAATCGCTGTGGGGACTAGAAGAATTAAGAAGGATGGGGCGAAGATTCCTCTTGAGGTCAAAAAAGGTGATCGGGTCCTTTATGCAAAATATGCAGGAACAGAAGTGAAGATCGATGGGGAAGAATATCTCATTATGAAAGCGGATGATATTCTCGCTATTATTGAATGATGGAAGATTAGAAAGGAGGAGGTATTCATGGCAAAAGAATTGAAGTTTGATCAGGAAGCAAGAAATGCAATTTTAGAAGGGGTGAATATTTTAGCCGATGCCGTCAAAGTGACGTTGGGACCCAAAGGGAGAAATGTGGTTCTGGAGAAGTCGTTTGGCTCTCCAGTGATCACCAAGGACGGTGTGACAGTGGCCAAGGAAATTGAACTTGAAGATCACTTTCAGAATATGGGCGCCAAGATGGTGAAAGAGGTAGCCAGCAAAACTTCGGATACAGCTGGAGATGGGACGACCACCGCTACCCTTTTAGCACAGGCCATCTACCGTGAGGGATACAAGGTGGTGGCGGCTGGGATCAACCCCATGGATGTGAAACGGGGAATTGACACGGCGGTCGAAGAGGTTGTCAAAGAGTTAAAGAAACTCTCCAAACCGGTCAAGGAACAGAAAGAGATTGCGCAGGTGGGGACGATCTCGGCGAATAACGATCGGACCATTGGCGATATCATTGCCGAGTCGATGAATAAGGTTGGCAAGGAAGGGGTGATCACGGTCGAGGAGGCCAAGGCGATCGAGACGACCCTCGAGGTGGTTGAGGGAATGCAATTCGATCGAGGTTATATTTCTCCTTATTTTGTAACGGATCCAGAAAAGATGGAGGCGGTGCTCGATGACCCCTTTATTCTCCTTTATGAAAAAAAGCTTTCCAACATGAAAGAGCTGCTTCCCATCCTGGAACAGATTGCCAAGACAGGAAGTCCATTGCTGATCATCTCCGAAGAAGTGGAGGGAGAGGCGTTAGCCACCCTTGTCGTCAATAAACTTCGGGGGACATTAAAATGTGCAGCCGTTAAGGCCCCTGGTTTTGGAGACCGAAGAAAGGCCATGCTCGAAGATATTGCTGTCCTCACCGGTGGCAGGGCCATTATGGAAGATGTCGGGATTAAACTTGAAAAGATGAAGCTGGATGACCTGGGCAGAGCGAAGAAGGTTGTTATAGACAAAGACAACACCACGATTGTTGAAGGAGCGGGTGAGACTTCTGGCATTGAAGGTCGGATCAAACAGATTCGTGTTCAGATTGAAGAGACCACTTCGGATTATGATAAAGAGAAACTTCAAGAGCGCTTGGCGAAACTCGCTGGAGGGGTTGCGGTGATTAAAGTAGGAGCAGCCACTGAGACGGAGATGAAAGAGAAAAAGGCGCGGGTAGAAGATGCGCTCAATGCCACGCGAGCTGCTGTAGAGGAAGGGATTGTTCCCGGCGGTGGAGTCGCTTACCTCAGATGCCTGCCCGCCTTGAAGAAGATTAAACTGGAGGGCGATCGGCAGACCGGCGTTGATATTATCATAAAGGCGCTTGAAGAACCCATCCGTCAGATTGTTCAAAATGCTGGTCAGGAGGGATCTGTGGTCGCAGAGAGGGTTAAGCAAGAAAAAGGCGCCTTTGGTTTCGATGCAGACAAGGAAGAGTATACGGACATGATCCAAGCCGGGATCATCGATCCTACAAAGGTCGTGAGGTTTGCCTTGCAGAATGCAGCCAGTGTCGCTTCTCTGTTAATTACCACAGAGGCCGTCGTGGCTGAGAAACCAAAGAAGGAACCGGCTGGCGGCCCCCCCATGCCGCCGGCTTATTAGTGAACTACCCCGCAGCAAGCTGCGGGGCATCAAATTCTCTAAAAAACTTTCCTCCCCCTTGATGGGGGAGGATTAAGGTGGGGGTGATGATAAGATCATTTCCCCCTCACCCTAACCCTCTCCCCCCAGGGGAGAGGGAGGCCATTCATCCCCCCAGCAGAGCTGAGGGGTATTCTGGCATATTTTTATAAATATCCCTCGCCCCTGCTTAGAATAGGCAGGGGCGAGGAAATTAAAAATAATCTTCTTTCGTTCCCTCGAGGTCTAACATGGTTGATTCCTCATCGTTGACCTTACCCGGAGATCCCAAAGAGGCCCGGAGGGCCTTTAACCCTCTCGAGCGTGAGGGACTAAAACCACAACACCTTCTTGCTTTTCAGGATTTTTGTTTAGACTTCTTTGAGGAAAAATATGGGAAAGTATCTCCAGAAAAAATGGATCCCCGGTTTTTCAAGGAACTTCTAATTCGAAAATAATATTAAACTACGTAACACTTAGTACCTCTGTCTTGAAACAATACATTCCGTCCTAATCAAACTTCGTTTCTTCTGTGGTTTCGGTCCACTTTTCTCCACAATCTTTGCATTCATAATGGATTTCATATGTTGTGGTCGTTACGGTTGCCGCATAAGCACAGGGCAGTTGTTCTTCAGAAATCTTTTTCTTTTCCAGAGCCTTTTCTGATTTGTGTTCACACTTCTCTGACATAAAGAACCTCCAGGCCGTTCAGAAAATATAAATTAAGCATAGGATATGTGTGTGGGTGTGTCAACCACGGAAGAGGTTTTGAGATGGAAGGAGGATTTATAAAACCACGCTTTTAGGAAGTCTTCAGAAAAAGGATGACGAACTTCAATTACTTCATTGCAATAGAGGTATGTCTCAAGAATCAAAGATTTTCGTCAGAAATCACGTATCGGGATTCAATATATGAGAATCAAATTGGAACATTTTAATGAGTCTGGAAACAAAGGATAGATAGCAGAAATAGAAGCTTCTGCGATGGCGCTATTCACAGCTACAGGAACCGTTGCCATTCCGTCCCAATTAAATAAAACCGCCTATTAATTTTTGAGCCTTGGCGGCCATGGTCTGAAAGATCGAGATTCAAGATTCTTCAAGGGGATCGAAAAAAAGTTTTCGTAATCATTCATATCGTAGCGCTTCGATTGGGTCGAGCCGGGCGGCTTTCAGTGCCGGAAAATATCCGAAAATCACCCCGACCGCTGCCGAGAAAAGAAAAGCGACGATCACGATACCCGCGTTGAAGATGAAAGGCACTCGCAAGAATCCCGCAAGCCAGAGGGATCCGGCGAGGGCCAGCACAATTCCAATCAACCCGCCAAATGAAGAGAGCACTACCGCCTCCACCAGGAATTGCATGAGCACCTCGCGCTCGAGGGCGCCGATAGCGAGGCGAACACCGATCTCGCGTGTTCGCTCGGTGACCGACACGAGCATGATGTTCATGATGCCGATGCCACCGACCAGGAGGCTGACGGCAGCTACCGCGCTCAGCAATGTCGTAAGTAGCTGCGTCGTCCCGGTCAGCATTTTTGCAATCTCCTTCATATCCATCACGTTGAAATTATCGTCATCGCTCGGTGATAGGTGACGTCTCTCCCTCATCAACTGCCCAATATCCCGCTGGGCCTTTTCGGTCGAGGCGCCTTGTTGGATCGAGACCTGAATGAGAGCAACGTCCTGGTTTCCGGCGACACGCCGCTGATAGGTACTTAACGGGATGACGACGATATCGTCCTGGTCCATGCCCATGGTGTTCTGGCCTTTTCCATCCAAAATACCGATAATCTCGCACGAAAGTTTCTGGAGGCGAATCTTTTCCCCCAGAGTCTCTTGCCCACCGAAGAGTTTCTTGCGCACCGTCTCCCCCACGATGCAAACGGCTGCGCCGGCACGCAGTTCGCTTTCGCTGAATGATCGCCCCGCACCGATGGACCTGTTTGTCACCGTGAAATACTGGTTATCGCTTCCTGTCACCTGGGTTGACCAATTTTGATTGCCGAAAATGGCCTTGATCGACTGAGACGAGACGGGGGCCACGGCACGCACTGAGCTGATGTACTTTGCAATAGCCTCGGCATCCGCTTGTTTGAATGGGACATTACCCGAAGACTGGCCCGGACCGAGTCTCTTCCCGGGACTGACCATTAGAAGGTTGCTCCCCATGCTCGCAATTTGTTGTTTCACTTGCTGGGTGGCGCCCCCGCCAATGGTCACCATCGTGATGACTGCACCCACGCCGATCACAATGCCCAGGATGGTCAGAAACGACCGCATGACATTGCGTTTGATCTCCCTCAGGGACAGAAGGATCGTATTCCAGAGCATTATTGGGCCCTCCCGTTTTGCTCATCCGATGCAACCAGACCATCCAGAAAATGGACGATGCGCTTTGCGTAGGCCGCCATATCCGGTTCGTGAGTGATCATGATCACCGTAATCCCCTGGTCGCGGTTTAGTTTGCTGAGCAGATCCATGATTTCACGGCTTCGGGTCGTATCCAGATTACCTGTAGGTTCGTCGGCTAACAATACAGCCGGCTCCGTGACAATCGCCCGGGCAATCGCAACCCGTTGCTGCTGGCCTCCCGATAGTTCGCCGGGGGTGTGGGATTCCCATCCTTTGAGACCCACCGTTTCCAGAGCTTGCAAGGAACGCTGTCGCCGTTCGTGGGCGGAAGCACGCCGATAGATCAAGGGGAGTTCCACATTTTCAAGGGCCGAGGTACGGTTCAGAAGGTTATACCCCTGAAAGACGAAGCCCTGATAGTGACGACGGAGCAGGGCGCGCTGCCTGCGGGTCAGCAAGCCAACTTCTATACCTCTGAAGGTGTACGTCCCAGCGGTTGGCGTATCCAAGCAGCCGAGGATGTTCATACAGGTGGACTTTCCCGATCCGCTCGGCCCCATGATGGCCAGGAACTCTCCTTCATCGATCTGAAGATCGATGCCGCGCAGGGCCTCCATCGCTGCCTGGCCTTCGCCATAGACTTTAGTCACGCCTCTGAACTGGATGAGGTGTCTTCCAGACTCACTGTTTGTTTCCTGAGTAACCCGTGGTTTCATTTGCCCCCCGTAACGACATCGACCACGACCGCCATCCCTGGCTGGATGTCACCGGCCACAACTTCGGTTAGCCCTCCGTTTGTCGATCCGACTGTGATGGAGACAGGGGAAGGGTGATTATTCTTCAATACATAGACCCGCTGCTCCTGCTTGTTTATCGTTAAGTCATCACGTTGTTTGGAGCTGGGCGGGCGCGGAAGCAGGGAGCTGACCAGGCTACCGGAAGTCTTCTTCTCCTCCTGTACCGGCGGGGTAAAGCGGAGCGCGGCGCTGGGTATGAGGATCGCGCTTTCTACCTTCTTGACCGTAATGTCCGCTGTGGCCGTCATTCCAGGGCGCAGAGACAGATCCGAGTTGTTGACTTTGAGCACCGTTTCATAGGTCACAACTCCTGAGGTCGTTGACGAACCATAGCGGGCCTGGGTGATCCTTGCCTCGAAAGTTCGATTCGGGTAGGCGGCAACGCTAAACGAAGCTCTTTGGCCTTCCCTCACTTTGCCCACATCGGCCTCGTCCACATTGACGTGCAGATCCATTTGAGCCAAGTCCTCCGCCAGGGTGAATAGCACGGGTGCTGTAAAGGATGCGGCCACGGTCTGTCCAGGCTCCACGTTACGGGCAAGGACAATGCCGTTAATAGGGGACCGGATAACCGATTTGGATAGATCCGTCTCATTGGCTTCGAGGGTGGCCTGTGCCTGTGAGACCGCTGCCTTGGCGCTCGCCTCATCGGCCTTGGCCCGTTCATTCGCCGCTTCTGCGGCATCGAGTTCAGACTGAGATGGCACTTTATTGTTGCTTAATTCTCGTACCTTTCGGAACTGGGTGAGTTTACTTCGGGTTTCCAATACCGTTGCCTGCACCTGCAGGACTTTTGCCTTTGCTGAATCCAGGGCGGCTCTGGATTGCGTTACCTGGGCTTCGAGTTTTGAAGTATCGAGCCTGGCGAGGACCTGACCATTTTTCACTCTGTCGTTGTAATCCACTTCAACGGTTTTAACGATGCCCGACAATTCGCTACCGACGTCCACCTTGTTCGTTGGCTGAAGGGTACCTGTGGCAGTTACAATGACCGTGAGATCTCCACGCTTCACTTCCTCCGTTTTGAATTGCGTCGAGTCGGACTTATCAGATGTCCTCCAAATCACAACTCCGGCTGCAGCCACGATCACCAGGAAAGCTACGACAACCCATCGTCTCAACCATTTGGCGTATCCCCGATGTTGGTCAACTTCCAAGATCCGAGCCACATCGGCGTTTGGATCAATCTTAGACTTCATCTCTTCCCTCCATGTCAAAGCTATTTCTTTTCATCAGGAGCCATTGATGTCCATCCGCCCCCAAGGGCCTTATACAGGCGAATTAGATTGGAGGTTACGGTTCCTTCGCTTTGTGTCAGTTGTTCCTGAAATGAAAGAAGTGAACGCTGTGCATCCAGGACATTGTTGAAATCCGTCAGCCCTGCCTGGTACTTGTGCTGTGCTAACTCTACCGCCATTTGGGCTGCTTGTGTCGCTTCGCTCAATGATCGCCTCCGCTGTTGTACCTCAGCATAGGCCACGAGTGCGTTTTCCACCTCCTCCAGTGCACCGAGAATGGCGGCCTCGTACTGGATCAAGGCCTGCTCCTGAAGTGCCGACTGAACCTCTATATTTTGGCGGATAGCTCCACCCTTAAAGATTGCCCAGGTGATCTGAGGGCCACCGGTGACCTTCAAACTGCCAGAGGACAGGTTGCTCAATGAAAGAGCTTCCAGACCGATGGAACCGCTCAGTGTGAACTTAGGATAGAGATCTGCCGTGGCGACGCCAATCCTGGCTGTCTGCGCAGCCAGTTGGCGCTCGGCCTGCCGGACGTCGGGCCGACGCCGCAGGAGGTCAGCCGGCACACCCACCGCAACTTTCAGGGGTGTGACCGGAATGGGTTCTCGTTTCTCCAATTCCGCATGGACCTTGCCCGGCTGTTCTCCCAAGAGCACCGCAATGCGGTTCATGGCCTCCTCCAGCCCGGTGCGCAGAGCCGGTATCAGGGAACGTGTATTTTCGAGGTTATAGCGGGCCTGCTGCACGGCAAGTTTGTCACTCAAACCCGCCTCATACCGCCATTGGGTCAGCTGGTAGGTCTCGTTTTGGGCCTCCAGGTTCGCTTCCGCCACTGCAAGTAGGGCTTGAGAGGTGCGCACGTCAATGTAGTTCAAGGCCACTTCTCCGATCAGGGAGACGAGCACATTACGCAGGTCTTCATAGTTAGCTTGTAGATCTGCCTCGGCTGCCTCCACGGAGCGACGGACGCCCCCAAAGATATCCATCTCCCAGCCTGCATCAAAGGTTGCTGCGAAAAGGTCACTGGTTTTTCCGCTTCCTGTATCTTTGTTGCTGCGGCTCCAGTTTGCAGAACCCGTAGCGTCGAGAGTGGGAAAAAAATCAGCCTTGGCCATCCCCCGACGGGCGCGCGATTCGCGAACCCGTGCCATGGCCTTCTTCAGGTCGAGGTTGCCCAACACGGCGCGATCGATCAGACTGGACAGCTCCGGGTCGTTGAGCGTCATCCACCACTCTGTCAATGTCTCGGGACCCATCTCATTCACGCTCAGGCCACCTTTAAGCTCTGTGTGCCAGGTGGGAAACACCGAAGTCTTAACCGGAACATAATCAGGTCCTACAGTAGCGCACCCGTAAAGGATCACAATCGAAAGCCCCACGATGAACCATGACAGAGATTTAATCAAGACCGTTTTATGAAGAAAATTCATGTATTGCTCCTATTCTTGGGCATCTCCGCTTCCTGATTACTTTTTGAGACCCCTTCGCTTCTTTTCAGCTTCCTCGCGGACTGTGCGGATTCCAGCCAAGGAAAACTGCACGACGTGTCTGGAATAGGCCTCGATATCGTCGACTCCAGGAGGACTATCCTTGTCTTCTCGCTTTTCCTTTTGGCTCTTTATCGCAACCATTGGATTGATGCACTGACTTATGATGCTTATTGTGCAGAACCTGACCTGCATATCCGAGGTACGTGGCCCAAGGAGCTCACGAACCAGGGTCTCCATTTTCTCGTGCAGGGGCCGGAGTTCTACTCGCATGACCTTATTTAAAAGCCCTGTTGGATTGGCAAGTTCCTTTTGCACAATAAAGAATTCTCTATTGTCTTCGTCAGCAATCCGACGCAAAAGGGCTACCACCTGACCTCGTAGACGCTCTTCGGGTGGTGCGGCATCACTCACACCACCATCCGGGGGATGTACTTTCACGGATTCAGAAAAGGAGTGTCGCCACGCTTCGGTGTAAAGGGTCTCTTTATCACCGAAGTGATAATTTACAGCTGCAATGTTTGCCTTGGCTCGTTCGCAGATTTCCGCAATGGTTGCATCCCGATAACCTTTCGTTGCGAAAACATCGCTTGCGGCCACCAACAGGCTTTTTGCAGTTTTTGCAACACCTTTCCTTTGGATCCTCATCTCATCCTCCCATACCTACTCTGATCTACATATTTCAAATGCATATTTTAAATTACTATTTGAATATGTCAAGCAGCAAATGTTGTGCCAATTCATTTTTTGGCCATAGATTAAAACAACGTCTAACGGGTCCTTGGATTTGTTTTCATAATATTTCCCGTTAGTTTGGTTGCCTATGAGTTTTTTAGAACTCTCGTCCCTAAAAGAAATCTTGCTATATCATCGGATTAAGACCTGGGGAAATTTCTGTCGATTATGACTCAGATTAAGCCGGTGTTCTTAGTGGTTTCAAATAGTTGGGGACTTCGACAATATTGACGCGTAATTCGACAAAATAGGCCGAATCCAGTCCCAATCATACACCACAGACAGGAGAACGTCTTATTTAAGGCCGAATTGTTGGACAGTATGTAAATTGAATCGTGTGAGGAAAAAACAAATGAGGGGGAAAGATTTCTAAACTCTAATCTATGGATATCTTGCCAATACTTGCACTTTGCCAAACTAAAGATATTGGTTGAAATCTACATTGTAGAGGAAGAGTGGCGTTTCATTGACCATATAAGAAAGAGGTGGCCTTTTAAGATAAAAACCAAATTGCTGAGTTTTTGTATGGCTTTTAAATTTGACAAATTACTCTTTAGCGGTTGACATAAGACTCGTCATTTTCAACTCTTCCAACTCCAGGGCGAGAAATTCCCAGAGTTGAGTCAGTTCTTTCACTTGTTCCTTAATTTGTTTATGAGTCTGAACGGTTTCGTAAGTTTCTTGCTGATTTAGATAGAGATGGGGGTCGGAAAGTCTTTGATTTAGCTGATCCAGTTTTTGGGTGGCTTCGTGTAAAGACTTTTCCACTTCCTGGAATTTTTTTTCAAGAACGGAGAGTTGCCTTTTAAATTGATCCATCTCCTGAGCTTTTTTTCGCTTCTCCTCTTTCGCCATGTATTTTGTTTTCTGTTTTTTTAGGGGCAATTCATCAATTGCCCCTACAGGTTGTTCTGTTTGGATCTGCCGTTTTTTATAAAGGTAATAATCATAGTTTCCTGGATAGAGGTGGGGGATTCCTATATCGATTTCGATTATTTTATTGGCGATTTCATTGATCAGATGACGGTCGTGGGTAATGAGACAGATCGTTCCCTGAAATTGTTTGAGAGCCATTTCCAAAACATTCCGGGAAGGGATATCAAGGTGGCTGGTCGGCTCGTCAAAGAGAAGAAAATTGGCAGGCTTAAGCAGCATCTTGGCCAGGATTAATCGACTCTTCTCGCCGCCGCTTAAAACGGAGACTTTTTTCTCAATCTCATCTCCACTGAAAAGAAACGTTCCCAGAATCGTCCGAAGTTCCGTCTGACTTTCATCCGTGGCAATAGAGAGAAGTTCTTCAAAGACCGTATTTTCTGGACGAAGGATATCGAACTGGTGCTGGGCAAAGTAGGCTCGAGTCACATCCTTTCCTAAAACCACCTCCCCTTCTTCAAAATCGAGAACCCCCGCTAAAATTTTGAGAAGGGTCGATTTTCCCGCTCCATTGGGACCGACCAGTGCTACTTTATCTCCTCGGTAGAGAGTGAGGTCAATTCCCCGATAGACCACGCTTTCTCCGTAACGTTTGTGAAGGGTTTTCACCTCCACCACCTTATGGCCACTTCGTTCGGGAGCAGGGAATTGGAATCGAATTTCTTTCTTTTTCTCAGGGAGCTCAATCCGCTCTATTTTTTCAAGCATCTTGATCCGGCTTTGAACCTGACTCGATTTAGTGTTTTTAGCTCGGAATCGTTCAATAAACCTTTCGGTTTGCCCAATTTTCCTCTGCTGGGTTTTATAAGTTGCCTCGAGGATTTGAATGCGAGCCTCTTTCTCCTCTATGTAATGGTCATAGTCACCATAAAAGAGATCCATTTTTTGTGCCTCAATCTCTGCGATTCGATCGATGAGATGGTTGAGGAAAACCCGATCGTGTGAAACGATCACCATGGCACCTGGATAATTGATTAAAAATTCCTCCAGCCAAATCAGGGAGGCCAGGTCTAAATGGTTGGTTGGTTCATCGAGAAGAAGGAGGTCCGGGGATTGAAGAAGGATTTTGGCCAGGGCGATTCGCATCAACCATCCACCGCTCAGTTCATCCGTGAGGCGATCGAAATCCATTTCTTTAAATCCTAATCCCTGAAGGATGCGCTTGGCCTCAGCCTCGAGACCATATCCTCCGAGGAGGGTATAACGCTCCTGGAGTTTTCCATATTCTGTAGCGAGTTTTTCCTGTTTCTTTGGATCCTCGCTGTCCGAAAGTTCCTCCTCCAGAATCTTCATCTTATCCTGAAGGGAGGTGATATGGGTCAAACTTTTTAAAACCTCATCCAGAACGGAATTTCCCTTGAAAGAAATGACTTCCTGAGGGAGGTAGCCGATCCTTACCCCTTTGGCAAGGAGGATCTCTCCCTCGTCAATCGATTCCTCTCCCAAGATCATTCGGAAGAGGGTCGTCTTCCCCGAACCATTGGGCCCGATGAGGCCTACCCGATCCCTCACTCCAATCTGAAGGGAGCAATCCCTAAAGAGAATTCTGCTTCCAAACTGTTTCTGAACATGGTTGAGCGTGATCATAAGTAAAGGGGAATTTCAGAATATTCCTATTCAAAGGATAACTATATCCAAAAGATTCTAACTTCAGCGGCAACCTGTTTAAACTCCTCGTCCCCTGTGACTAATTCGGCCTTTTGAAGCTTTGCCAGAGCTGCCGCGAAGCAGTCACCATAAGACATCCGTTTAAAAGCCTTAAACTCCGCTGCTTGTTTAGTAAGTTCCAAATCGGCAGGGACAATCTGAATAGGTAAAGTGGATATGAGGTGAGTCACTGCATCAGCTCGCTCACGTCCTGCCTCCCTGAGGGTAATGTAATAGACTTCTCCCCAGTTCACTACAGATAGAAGAAGGGCTTTTCCAGAATCCCTTGCCACCTGGAAGAGTTCGATCATCTTGTCTGCCCCACTTTCATTCTCAAGGTATGCGATTAAGCTATGAGAGTCCAACACTCTTAGCACTGCCTTCATAACACGCGCTCCCTTGCTTTCTCTTCCTTTAAAGCTTTGAGTAACTTTCCTTTGGTGCCAGTCATTCCGGCCATACTCCGAATGTATTCATCCGTAATTGGTTTTATTACGATTTCACCGTCCCTCTCGAAAAGGGAAACTTGGGTTCCCTTTTTGATACCGAACTTCCGCCGGAGTTTAGATGGAATGACCACCTGACCTTTTACGGTTACAACGGCCTTATCCATAGAAGAGCCTCCTTCCGTTATACTTACTACTTATATACCATATACAAAAATGTTAGTCAATAATTATTTTGGTATATCATATTTAAAATGTATACTAAATTTAATAAAGGTTAGCTAATTTTTTAAAGTAACCTATTCTGAAAAATTAATTGGAAAATAGATAGGTGAGAAAAAAGGTTTTAGATTAATGAGGTTAAGTGTCGTACTTGTCAAAATTGTAACCTGCTTTCTTATAATCCTCCAGGGCACGGGTCTTCAAATCTTCTCGCTTCGTCTTCTCTGCTTCCTTATCGGCTAATTCTGCTGCATGGCTCCATTTCCCCTCTTTTTCATAATCCCTAATCTTCCGATCTGTTTCCGTGAGCGGACTTCCTTTGATCACCACGGCAGGGGCAAAGAGAACACGGGAGACCGAATTTTTACAATGGGGGCATCGTGTTAAGGCGGGTTCTGTCATTCTCTGAATCACCTCAAACCCCGACCCACAATGGTCGCAACTTTTATTCAAATCAACAGATCTGTATGCGTAGGTTGGCATAATATTCAATGCAACGTCCAACGTTCGTCTGTCGTAGGCTGGCACAAACTACAAATATATATTGAGTATTTCAATGCAGGTTGTCAAGGGTACCAAGATAAATACTGAGATTAATAATCATATTGACTTCAATTTATGATTGTGTTAGAAAAATCACATTTTGTCCTCTATTAAATCCAAAAATTTTAAATTTTTTTAAAAAATTGATAAAATAACCTTTATTCTCATTTAAAGAGGATGAAGCCATTGTTTTAATGTGTGGGGGAAATATGAACTCAAAGTTAAAAAAATCAATTCTTCTTTGTCTCATTCTCTTTATCTCCCTCTCTGTAGGTTTAGGAATATTGTGGGCAGCCAAACCCGCTCCGCAAAAAGAGGGAACGAAACCCGCAGTGGCAACCCAACCGCCTGAACCCGTGAAAAGGGGGGAGAAGACCATCGACAACTCCCAATGCCTGGGTTGCCATGCAGATAAAATCAACGAGAAGAAATTTTCACAATCGGTTCATGGTGCAAATTCTTGCAATAGCTGTCACTGGGATATTTCCGATCTCCAAATTCACCCCGAGAAAAAAGGAGCCAAAATCCACAACGAACCAGAAACCTGCCATCGCTGTCATAAAAAGGAAGCAGGGGAGCATTACCAAAGCGCTCATTTCATCAATCAGATTCAATGTAAAGATTGCCACAAAGGCATCCACGAGATCACCCCATGGAAAGGAGATAAGGTCCAGATCATCAAGAAATGTATGGGCTGCCATGATGATGATGGTTATGCAGAAAGCGTGCACGGCAAATCAGTCATGAAAGGGAATTCGGATTCACCCACATGTACGGATTGCCATGGCCTCCACAGAATTCCTGTCTTAAAGGGAGATGACCCAAAGGCCGTACATTTTCGGAGGCAGTTCCATACCGAGACCTGTCAGAAGTGCCATGGAGACAAGGAGATGATGGAGCGAAACAAAATCCTCTACATCGCCACCGAGACCTACTATGACAGTTACCATGGAAAGGTGACATACTTGGGCTATCCAGGGTTGGCTGCGGGTTGTGCGGATTGTCATGGATTTCACAGTATCCTGCCAATGAATGATCCCAAATCACTCATCTCACAAGAGCGTCTGGTTGAGACCTGTGGAAAATGTCATCCCCGCGCAAATATCAATTTCGTCCAGTGGCTCCCCCATGCAACCCATAATGATCCTGAACGAGACCCTGTGCTCTATGGAGTGTTCGTCATTATGACAACGCTTCTTGTCTCGGTCTTCGGGGTCTTCTGGTTTCATTCCTTCCTGTGGTGGAGGAAAGACTTCTGGGAAAAACGGGAATTGAGAGCTAAAGGAATCTTTTTCACCAAACACATGAAACCGGAAGAGGCGGGCCAGATGTATCGCCGGTTCAGCACCTTCGACATTGTCATCCACTTTACCATGATGGTAACCTTCCTTGGGCTTGTCCTGACCGGACTTCCTTTGAAATTTTCCCATGCTCCCTGGGCCTCCGGTTTAATGCATTTTCTGGGAGGGGCCTATCTCGCAGGGCTGATCCACCGCATCTGTGCCGCCATCACTTTTGGTTATTTTGGCGCCACCCTCGCCTATATCTTTTACTTTCTCTTCTATAAGAAGTTGCCCGGAAATCCGAATCCCATCCAGCGACTTTTTGGCCCGGATTCGCTCTGCCCGCGCTGGAAAGACATTCAGGACATCATCGGAACGATTCGTTGGTTTATGAACAAAGGACCGAAACCCCTTTACGACAGGTGGACTTATTGGGAAAAGTTCGACTTCCTTGCGGTTTTCTGGGGAATGTTTGCCATCGGGCTTTCAGGACTGATGCTCTGGTTTCCGGAATACTTCGCCATCTTTTTGCCAGGATGGATTTTTAACATAGCGACCATCGTCCATTCCGATGAGGCATTGTTAGCTTCTGGTTTCATTTTCACAGTCCATTTCTTCAACACCCATTTTCGACCTTCGAAGTTCCCGATCGATACGGTGATTTTTACAGGAAAGATTCCTAAATACGAACTGGTAGAAGAACGGCCAGAGCAGTATAAGAGAATGGTTGCCAAGAAGACATTGGAGACTTATCGAAAGAATTACCCGAGTGTTTGGGCAGACCTCTTCTCAATGATCATGGGATTTGCCATGCTGACCATTGGACTGGTCTGTATCTTCCTGATCGCATGGGAATTCATATTATAGAAAAATTAAAGCCATGAGTTTGGAGATTTTTTAAATCATTTTTCCTAACCTATTTATCTTTCTATTTTGCTCCGAACTCTATTTGAAAATGCTAAATGACATTACCATTTGATCCCAAAGGAAAACTTCTTCCCTCCTGTTAAAAGACCCATTCTTTATAAATTTCCTTCTTAGCATATGTACGAATTGGGGAGTTTAAATATGGGCTGCCCAATATTTTTATTTACTTTTAAATCCAATAGGTTGGTAGGAAAAAAATGGTGGTATCACGAAAGACTTGACAAAGGATTTAAAATTTAATAAATTTTTTCACAATTTATGTGAAAGGAGTCACAAAATTGAAATATCAAAAAATTCCTGAGGCGACCATTAGGAGATTATCAAGATATTCAAGGTGCTTAGAAGAGATGAACGAAAATGGAGAAAAAGTGGTTTCCTCTGCCCAATTAGCAAAAAAATGCATCGTGAATGCCGCTCAGGTGAGGAAAGATCTGGCTTATTTTGGTGAGTTTGGAATTCGAGGCGTCGGATATTACGTAAAAGATTTACATAATAATATCAAGAAGATATTAGGATCGGACAAGGAATGGAGAATGGCACTCATCGGCGTTGGAAATTTGGGTTCCTCCCTCCTCTCTTATAAGGATTTTTTAAAGCAGAATTATAAGATCGTGGCTGCCTTTGATATCGATCCTCCAAAAGTGATCGGACGAGTTTCGGAGAAGTTGGGCAAGCCCGTGGAGGTTTTTCATATCAACCGGATCAAAGAGGTGGCAAAAGAAAGGAGGATCGAGATCGGACTCATCACCACCCCTCCTTCAGAGGCTCAGGGCGTTGCCAACATGCTCGTGGAGGCAGAGGTGAGAGGCATTCTTAACTTTGCACCGGTGCAGGTCACCGTTCCCGAGGGCTTTGTAGTGAAGGATGTCTTTTTCACCACGGTCTTAGATAATTTGGCCTACCTTTTATCAAACTGAGGCAGGAGATCCTGATCCATAAAATATTTTCTCTTTCCTTTTCCCTGCTTCAGAAGGATTGATTCTCTCTATATTTTTTCCGTGTTATAGTCATTTGAACCAGTTCGTCGCTGGTAATCAGGTAGGTGAACCCAAAGCCTAAATTTTTTAAGGTAGCAAGATGGTGTTCGCTTCTTCCGGTAGCCGTCCCGTCAATCAAGAAAAAGATTCGATAACCCCTCATAAAGGCATCACGGGCTGTGGTCTCGCAGCAGAGGTTTGTCATCACTCCTGAGATAATCACCTCCCTGACTTTTTTGGATTGAAGGATATGGGCCAGATCGGTTTCCAGGAAGGCGCTGTAATGTTTTTTGGATAGGACGGTATCCTCTGGACCAACAGAAATCTCGGGAAGAAATTTCCAGTCCTTCGTTCCCTCCAGAATCACCTGTCCCCACCAATCTCGAAGCTCTCCGCCATCTTGAGCAGGATCTTTGTGGCCATGCTGGGTGAAGATAATGGGGACTTTTTTCTGATGGCAGGATTGGATGACCTTTAGGATATTTCCCAGCACAGGTCGGGCAATCTGTCCAAAGTAGTTCTGCATATCAATGACAAGGAGGGCTGCATGTTTTGGATCGAGCACGGCCGTCCTCTCACGATAGGGTTTCAATTCCTTCAAGATTTTTTGAAGTTCGAGTTTCATCTTTTTTAAATCATCCCTAACGGGATAAATAGTGGGTGAGGATCAATCCATAGATATGTGAAGCCTGGACCAATGCTTCCACCTCTACGGATTCATTTGCGGTGTGGATCTGACTCGTGTTACCCGGGCCAAAGATGAGGGTCGGGATACGGCATTGATTGATATAAAACCGAGAATCCGTGAATCCGGAGAACGTTCTTAGCGGTAGGTTCTCTCCGATTACCTCTTGGATGGCCTCCCTGCCAATGTTGACGATCTCCTCTTCAGGATCGACTTCAGAAGCTTCTGCGAAATCAATTTCCTCCATTCGATATTGAAAAAAGGAATCCCCTAATTGAATTAAATCTAAAATTTTCTTCATCTCTCTTAATACTTCTTCCTTCTTTTCACCAGGTAACATTCTCCGGTCTACCTCAATTTCACATCGATCAGGGACGACATTGATCTTGGTTCCGCCTCGAATGGTTCCAATGCTGAGGGTGGGTTTCCCAAGCCAAGGATGTTCCTTTTCCCAAAGGATGGAATTTAATCGATCTATCAACTTCGCCATTTTTTCAATGGCATTCACACCCAGATGGGGTTTGGCACTATGTGCCGACTTCCCAAATGTGAAAATTCTGACCCAGAGGGCACCTTTATGGGCGATTACTGGGTGAAGGTCTGTAGGCTCTCCAACAAGGGCTGCATCCCCGTGAATCCCTCCCTTTTGGGTTAAAAAACCCATGCCTTGGTGGCCGTGAGATTCTTCGTCGGAGACCAAATGGAGAATGACGGCGCCTTGATGGAAATGGATTTTCGCACGATCAATCATGGAAAGGGCATGAATGAATGAGGCGATTCCACTCTTCATATCTGATGCCCCCCGGCCGTAAATTTTTCCCTTGGAGAGCTTTCCCTGAAAGGGAGGGTATTGCCATTGAGAGGGATCTCCTGCAGGCACCACATCCAAATGGCCATTAAAGATGAGCGTTCTCCCACCCCTTCCCCATCTCTTTTCAGCGATGAGGTTCCATCTGCCCTCGGGAGAGAGAATGGTTTTGACTTTAAAACCCATCTTTGAGAGAAGAGGTTTCAAAAATGGCGCGGCTAATTTTTCATTTCCAGGAGGATTTTCTGTGGGAATTTGAACTAATTTAATCGTTAAGTCGACCAGCTCCTTTTTTTTGATGAACGGATGTAATTTCATCACTTTAACCTCCTGATAGGCTTCATCTTACAAAGAAAAGGAAACAAAGGCAACCCCAAATTGAGGCAAAAATCAGCGATTCCGTAATTAAGATT